>DASWON010000301.1:0-6962 GCA_036398735.1 Rhodopila sp. | reverse complement strand
GAATTCTGGTTGCTCAGGATCGCCTCGGCATGGCGCGCGGCGAATTCGCGCCCGCGGTTCGAGCCACCGGCCTGGAACAGCACCGGCGAAACCTGCGGTGAGGACGCCGAGGGCAGGGGACCGCGGGAACTGTAGAACTGGCCGGCAAAGTTGACCGCGTGCACCTTGTCGGGGTCGGCGAACTGCCCTTTGTCGCGATCGAGCAGCACGGCGTCCGGCTCCCAGCTTCGCCACAGCGCCTGGCACAGATCAAGATACTCGTCGGCCATGTCGTAGCGCAGATCGTGTTCCGGAAGTGGCCTGCCGTAATTGTCGCCATCGGTTGCCCGCGCACTGGTCACGACGTTCCATCCCGCTCGTCCCTCGGTCATGTGATCGAGCGCGGAAAGCTGCCGGGCGAGCAGAAACGGCGGGTGAAAGGTCGTTGAGAACGTGCCGGTCAGGCCGATCCGGCTGGTCACGGCACCCATCATCGACAGCGGCACCAGTGGCTCGCCGCAGATGCTTTCGTTTCCGCTGCGCAGCGTATGCCCGATGGCGCCGGTGTAGGTCGGATCGATGGATTGCTGATCCGCGATCACGATGCCGTCGAAACAACCGCGCTCCAGCGTGCGGGCGGCGTCCATGTAAAGTGCCGGCTTGCGATAGTCATAGCCGGACCCCCATCGTGGGTCGAGCCAGCCCCGAGGCTGATAGCCGGCGAGAAACCAGACCAGGTGCAATGGTTTCACGCGATGTCTCCTTACAGGCAACTCGTTGGTGACCCACAAGCAAGTTCAGGGCCATCGGTCAGCAGGCCGGACCGCAGTTGCCTCCGGCCGTCGTTGCGGCCGCTCCGCGTTTGACGGGCACAATCAGCCGCATCATGCTCAGGCAAAACAGCGGAGGGAATGAATGTCCGAGCCACGCGAAGAGCGGCCGGGCCGCAGGCGCTACATCGTCTACGGCCTGCTGTTCGCGATGACGTTGATCAACTATTTCGACCGGACGGTGCTGTCCATTGCGATGCCGGTCCTGATCCGTGAATTTGCGCTGACCCCGGTGGCTGTCGGCTACCTGCTGTCGGCCTTCATCTGGTCCTATGCGCCCTTCCAGCTTCCAGCCGGCATGACGCTGGATCGCTGGGGCACCCGCAGCACCGCCGCGCGCTGCATCGGCTTCTGGTCCGCCGCCACCGCTTTGGCCGCCGCGGCCACCAGCTTTCCTTTTTTGTTCTTCACGCGGCTGCTGCTGGGCATCGGCGAATCTCCGACATTCCCGCTGGCGGCGCGCGCCATCCGTGAATGGGCGCCGGTGAAGGAACGGGCGCTGGCCTTCTCCATCTCCGGTTCAGGACCGGCCTTCGGCACCGCTGTCTCGGCGATCACCATTGCCTGGCTGGTCAGCACCATCGGCTGGCGCCTTGCCTTCGTCTTTTCCGGCGCCCTCGGGTTCATCTGGGTAGCGGTCTGGCTGCTCGTCTACCGCGATCCTGAAGAGGCACGCTGGCTGTCTTCAAACGAACGCCGCATGATCCTGGCAGAACGTTCCCCCGGCGGGACGAGCGATACTCACGGCATGTCGCTGAAGCAGCTGCTCAGCTACCAGACCATGTGGGGCCTGTTCCTGGTGCAGGGTTGCGTGAACTACACGCAGTATCTGTTCCTGACATGGCTGCCGACCTATCTCGTGCAGAGCCGTGGCCTCAACATCATGCATTCCGGCCTGCAGACCGGGCTTTGCTATTTCGGCGCGATGCTGCTGACGATCGGCATGGGTCGCCTGTGTGATCATCTGCTGACGCCGGAGGCCGTGCAGGCCGGGAAAAGACGCTACGCGGTGGTGATCCTGGCGTTCGGCGCATCGGTCATGGTGCTGGCGCCGTATACGGCGTCCGAAACGCTGCTGCTGGTCGAGATCACCCTATCGCTCGCCTGCGTGCAGAGCGTGTTCGTGAATACCTATTCGCTGACCAACGACCTGCTGCATGCCGGCCGCAGCATCGGCACCGCCGTTGGCTGGATCCAGCTTGGCGGCAACATCTTCGGCCTCGTCGCGCCCATCGCCACCGGGTACATCGTGGCTGAGACGGGTAGTTTCACCAGCGCCTTCCTGCTGGCCGGAGCGTTGCTGATCATCGGCGCAATCGTGACGCTGACCATGACGCGCCGTCCGGTCGGGGCGCCGGCGCACGGCCTTGCAATCGCTGCATAGGAGGAAACAATGGATCTCAAGCTTTCCGAACCATACCAGGCATTGCAGGCGGAAATCCGAGCCTTCATCCGCGAGCACGGCGACAAGTCCCCCAAGGTGGGCGGCGGGCGCAAGCGGCCCGATCTGAAGTCGCTCGACTGGCAGAAGCGCCTGGTCGAGCATGGTTACGCAGGGCGGACGATCCCGAAGGAGTACGGCGGCTTCGGCGCCGCCCCGGACGTGATGGCCGCCGCGGTGATCGCCAGCGAGTTCGCCCGTGCCAACGTCTACGCCGGTCTGACCAACCAGGGTATTTCGATGCTGGTGCCGACCCTGCTCGAGGTCGGTACCGAGGAGCAGAAGCGCCAGTACGTCGGCCCGACCATCCGCGGCGACCTGATCTGGTGCCAGGGTTATTCCGAGCCGGGAAACGGCAGCGATCTGGCGAATGCCCAGACCAAGGCGGAATTGCGCGACGGCAACTGGATCGTCAACGGGCAGAAGATCTGGACCAGTTCAGCCCATTACGCCGACATGATGTTCCTGCTGTGCCGGACGGAGCCAGACAAGCCGAAGCACGACGGGCTGTCGTACCTGCTGCTGTCGATGCAATCGCCGGGCCTGGAGGCGAGGCCGCTGAAGACCATGACCGGGCGCAGCGAATTCAACGAGGTCTTCTTCACCGATGTCAAGGTGCCGGAGACCCAGATCGTGCTGGGCCGCGGCAAAGGCTGGTACGTCGCCAACGTCACGCTGAAGCACGAGCGTCTGATGATCGGTGACGCCGGCAAAATGACCGCTCGCCTGGAACAGCTGATTACCCTGTTGCAGACGTCGGAAATCGGCGGTGTGAAATTGATCGGCATCGCCGAGTACCGCGACCGTCTGCTGCGTCTGCAGGGCGAGGTGATCGCCTGGAAGGCGCACAACCTGCGCCTGCTGACCGAGGCCGCGCAGGGTATTGATTCCGGTGTAAAACGAATGATCGTGAAGTACGGCGGCACCATGCTGGGGTTCCGGCTGTCGTCGCTTGCGGTCGATGCGTTCGGCGCCGCTGGCCTCCCGTACGAATCCCTTGGTGAGGATGCCGAGGACGATGACGCAACAACCTGGAACATTGATTACATGTACGACGTCGGCCTGATGATTGGCGGCGGGTCCACCAACATCCAGAAGAACATCATCGCCGAACGCGGTCTGGACCTGCCGCGTGAGCCGAAAGTGGTGGGGAGGGCGTGAGATGGATTTCGGCCTGACCCTCGAGCAGCGGCAGTTTGACGATTCGCTGCGCGCCTTCCTTGCCGACCGCCTGCCGATGGAGCGGCTGCGCGCCCTGGCCGAACCCGGCACCGGTTATGACGAAAGCCTGTGGCGCAGCCTCGTCGAACTCGGGCTGCACGGACTTCTGATACCGGAACGGTTTGGCGGGGCGGGCCTCGGTGTGCTGGACGCGGCCCTGGCCGCCGAGGCGCTGGGTCATGCCGCGGCACCGGTGCCGTTCGTCGGCAATGTTGTCATGGCGACGCAGGCATTCATCAACAGCGCGACCGAGGCGCAGCAGGACGAGTATCTGCCGCTGATCGCCGGCGGCGATTGCCGTTTCGCTGTCGCATTGCCCAGCCTTGCCGGCCAGACCGGTTCCGCTTCGATCGCGATGAGCGGGGGACGTCTGTCGGGCAATCTGGTCGCGGTCGCCGACGCCGGGGCGGCCACGCATTTTCTGGTCTATCTGCCCGACGGACACGCCGCCGTCGTGCCCGCCGACGCATCCGGTGTTTCGTCGCGCATGCGCCGGAGCGTCGACCGCACGCGGCCGGTTGCCGATGTCTCGTTCGACGCTGCGCCGGCGGAACGTCTCGATGCTGCCAACGCACCGCTGGTCGCGGCTCATAAGGTGCTGGACGCCGGACGCGTCGTGCTCGCCGCGGATACGCTAGGCGCGGCACAGCGCATGCTGGATTCAGCGGTGGCCTTCGCCAAGGAGCGCGTTCAGTTCGGTCGCGTCATCGGCAGCTTCCAGGGCCTGAAGCACACGCTCGCCGAATGCGTAACGGTTCTGGAACCCTGCCGCGGCATGGTGTGGTACGCCGCCTACGCCCAGGATGCGCTGCCCGAGGAGGCCAGGCTGACGGCATGTCACACCAAGGCGCACCTCGGCGACATCGGCCGCGACATCGCCCGCCTGGCAACCGAAATCCACGGCGGCATGGGTTTCACCGACCTGCTGGGCCTGCACTACTGGTTCAAGCGCATCAGCTTCAACCGGCAGATGCTGGGAGGGCCGGAGCGTTGCCGCGAGGAAGCCGCCGACCTGCAGGGGTGGAAGCTGCAGGCCTGATCGGCGTCAGCCCACCTCCACCGGCCTGATCTCCCGCAGCCGCGGGAGAACCTCCTGGGTGAAAAGCCGGATGCTCTTGGACGATTCCTCGTGCGTCATGTAACCGGAACGTCCTACCAGCGCGAGGTGTCCGAAGCCGCCGACCTGATCGTAGAACGTCATGATCTGCCGGTACACGCTGTCCGGATTGCCAGCGAACAGAATACCCTGCGCCATCGCCTCAGGGGCGGTGATGGAGATCAGCTTCTCCGCGTTACGGCCCGCCGAGGCGACGCCCTTTTCGGCGTCGACCAGGGACAGGCCCGGGTCAACCTTTGGTTGCGTCCGATACAAGCCCGGAGCCGCGACCGGCGGAGCGGCACCGGGCAGGAACTTGTTGAACTGCGGTGCCGACTTCAGGCTGGTGTTGAGGAACCACAGCAGCTTGCTGCCGACTTCTATCCCCTCCTGCTCGGTTTCCCCGACATAGACCAGCGCGGCATATGCGAAATTGTCAGTCGTCCCCTTGGGCAATCCGGCCGCCGCCCGCGCCTGGCGGTGCGCGTCGTAGGCGCGCTTGGTGCCCTCCGGACCACGCAGCACCAGCACGTGGCGCAGGCCACGCCGCCCAACCTCGGCCGAACTGCGCGGATCACCGGTCGCGGCCCACATCGGCGGATGCGGGTCCTGGTACGGCCGCGGCCAGATGTTCACGTGCCGGTGGGCGAAGTGCTTGCCCTCCCAGCTGAACGGCCCGTCGTGCGTGGTCAGCGCCTTCTTGATCAGGTCGATCGCTTCCCAGTAGCGCTCCTCATTGTTGACCGGATTGACGTTGGATGACGCCATTTCGGTGCCGCCCGATTTCACAAACCCGATGTCGAAACGACCCTTGGCGATGATATCGGCGGTCGCGTATTCCTCGGCGATGCGCACCGGATCCGGGCGCAACGAAATCAGCGTGCCCAGGCTGAGAACTCGCACCTTGCGGGTCTGCCGGGCGAGAATGCCGGTGACCATCGGATTGGCGCCGATCAGCGAATTGATGCCCGCATGATGCTCGATGGCAATGACATTCATACCCAGATCGTCACAAAGCAGGAATTCGTCCAGCACCTCGTCGAACAGCGTCGCCGCAATACGCGGATCGCACAGCTGATTCGGCAGCGAGGCCCGGACCGAGTCCGCGGCGTCGGTGATGTTCTTGTCGACGAAAGGGTAGGGGATCTCACACTGCCACCAGGCGTCCATGGGATCGGCTCCTTACTGGTTCAGGAAAGCGGTGACATGATCGACGAAAGCATCCGGCTGTTCGATCTCCGGCTGATGTCCCGCCTGCTCGATCACCGCGAAACGTGCGCCCGGGATCCGTTCGGCGAAGGCCTCGCCATAGGATGGCCGAACGATCCGGTCGGACGCCCCCCAGATCACCTGCGTGGGGACGCTGATCCGCGGCAGCCAGAAGGCCAGCCTGGGATTGTACATGTAGGGATGCCACGCGTAGAGCGACAGCGACTCCCAGTTGCGGTGGCGAATGATCAGCGCCTCGTCGGACATCGCGTTGAAGTCCGGCGCGTTGGCCTGAACGTGCCAGGTGCGCCGCTTCACCTCGTCGGGATGCGTATTGAACACGTCGGTGATGTCCGGCGTTTCGCGGTCGCTGATCTTGATGCCGACCGTATCGACCAGCACCAGCCGTTCGATATTGTGGCAGGTCCGGACGGCAAGTTCCGCCGCCAGCCAGCCGCCGAACGAGAACCCGATCAACGTGACCTTGTCATACGGCAGGGCGTCGAGGAACGCGGCATAGAGGTTGACCACGTCGTAGATCGTTTCGAAGTCCTTCGGCCGGCCCGAGCGTCCGAAGCCGGGATGCGAAGGGGCTATGACCTCCGCCCGCCGCGACAGCGCCTGCAGAAACCGTGCATCGGGATCGATCTGCTGAAAGCCGTGCAGCAGAACGACCGGCTGTCCGGCGCCGCGCCGGATCACCTCCAGCTCAACCCCGTGAACCGTCTTCGTCTCGTTCAGTGTCGTTGCGTCGGGCATGAGGTTTCGTCCCCTTATTGGGGCAGAGCGTCGTCTCGGGTCTCCCGACCCAGCCACATGGCGATCATGCTGAGGACGGCGAAGCAGGTCATGAATGCGGCGGCGTTGTTGAACGTGCCGAACGGCACGACCAGAAGTCCCGCGATCAACGGCCCGAAGCTGGTGATGATGCGGCCCGATCCGTTGCAGAACGATACCGCGGTCGCCCTGACGTGGGTCGGGAACAGCTCCGGCATGTAGACAGCATGGCCGGAGAATACGCCGAATACGAAGTATCCGAAGATTGGCAGCATGACCGGGAAATACTCCCAGGTCTGCAGCCCGAGATACAGCACCAGGCCGCTGCAGATCGCGCCGACGTTAAAGAACAGGATCGTCGGCCGGCGCCCCATCAGATCGGCGAGGAAACCAAAACTGCCATAGCCCA
>DASWON010000300.1:0-1591 GCA_036398735.1 Rhodopila sp. | reverse complement strand
GTCGAAGCATACAGCTACCCGCTCTTCATCTGCCTCCGCCCAGAGGTGCTGCAGAGCGCGCGCGCCGGCGCCTGATCTATGGCGATCGACTGGGATCACCTGGTCCTCGCGCCGCTGCACGCGGCGTTCGGCGAGGCGATCCGCTACCAGCCGGCGACCAATGCAGCATTCACGCTGGAGGATGCAGTGGTGGATCGGGCTTATGTCCAGGTCGGTTTTGACGGTGACGGTGCACCCGTCACGGCCTGGCGCACCATCGTCGGGATCCGGATCGCATCCTGCCCGGCGGGATTTGTCGCCGCCGCCGGGGACAGGATCTCCGCCCGCGGTTATTCCTGGCAGGTCTCCGATGCGCAGGCTGACGGCAAAGGCAACGTCGTGCTGGTTCTGGCCGTCGTCAAATGACGTTGCCCACTGCACGCGCTGCCAAGCGTGATCTCATCGGCAACATCCTGGTCATCGGCCTCCCGATGTTGGGTGGCCGCGTCTTCCAGGCGAGGGTGTGGCCGATGCAACTGCCCGAGCTCCCCGCCGTGCTGGTCTACGGGTGGCAGGAAACGAAGACCCGTAGGACCCTGGATGCATGGACGCATCAATTCGAGGTCGAGTGCGCGATGGCACTGGAGGGCATGGTGCAGGCACCCACTGGCCCCGAGGTCGAAGACGGCATGGAAGCGCTCGCTGGTGACATCGAATACGCGATCCTCACGTCTCCGCTTCTGCTCGGCCTGACCGGTTCGATCGAACGGATCGATCGGGTCGAAACGAAATTGCAAGCGCGGGCCGACGCCGAGATGGTGCAGGGCACCGTCTCGATGGCCTTCCATCTCGTCTGGACCGAGATCCATCAAGTCGTTGTCCCGAGGAACGAGCCAACAACCGACTTCGGGATCAAATCAACTTCGACCATCTTCCGATAAGGGAATCGTCATGTTTGTGAAGCCAGCCGAGGGCATGGTGATCCCAGACCCTGACCGCTGTGATGCGTTGCCGGCCGAGGGTCGCGATGTGCCGGCGTCAGACTTCTGGATGCGCCGCTTGCGTGACGGCGATGTGGTCGAAGCCGAGACCGGCGCAGAGCCGCGGGCCGAAGTCAAACCCGCCGCCGATGGAACCGCGACAATCGTCGGCGACCATCCGGCCGAACCCGCACACGAAGGGGCATAACCGATGTCCGGAACAATCAGCTTTCAGCATTACCCGGCGGGGAATCGGGTCCCGGGCGTCTACGAGGAAATCGATGCCACGAAGGCGAATTCTGGAACGCCGAACCTCAACACCCTGATAATCGGGCAGCAGCTTTCGACCGGCACAATGGTGGCCGGGCAGCCGGTGATCTGCATGGGCGCCACCGATACCGCGAGCAAAGCTGGTCTGGGGTCGATGCTGGCGAAAATGGTCGCGCGGTATCGCCAGACGGATAACTTCGGCACGGTCTATCTGCTGCCGCTGGCGGATGATGGTGCGGCGGTGGCTGCCACGGGCTCGATCCTCTTCACGGCCGCCTCCAGCGCCGCCGGAACGCTGCCGATCTATGTCGGCGAGGACATCGTCAACGTCGGCGTCACGGCCGGCATTGCGACGACCGCCC
>DASWON010000299.1:0-2972 GCA_036398735.1 Rhodopila sp. | reverse complement strand
GTCGGTGCGCTGCTCGTTGGCGTCCGCCTGCTCCACAAGTTGCTGCGTGCCGGCAATGCGGGTCTGCAGCAGTTCGCGCTGGCGCCGCGCCTCCAGATCGTAGCGCTGCTGATCTGCTCGGGTCGCCAGGATCGTCGCCTCGGCCTGGCGGATCAGCGCGCGCTGTACGTCCTTCTGATTGGCGAGGTTGGCGAGCGTCGCCTGTGCGGCGGCGAGATTGGCCGTAGCCTGGGCGAGTTGCGCACGATAGTCGGAGGCGTCGATCTCAACGATCAGTTCGCCCTTGTGGACGGTCTGATAGTCGGTGACGTGCACGGATGCCACATAGCCCGACACCTTCGCGGCCAACGGAGTGACATCGCCGGCGGTATAGGCGTCATCGGTGGACTCGTAACGAGCAGCCCCGGTCCAGCGATTCCAGTGCCCCGCGACGAACCAGGCGAGGACGCCCGCCACGATCACCAGCAGGACGCGCAACGCGGGAAACAACCAGCCGCCCCCCATGCGCGGCGGTTTTGGCCCGCTATCGGAGGGCGCCGGCGCCGGGCCCGGCGGGGTGGATGGGCCCGTCGGGGTCGAAGGCCCCGTCGGGACTGGGGCTGGTCGCAAAGCTTCGGTCACGTCGGGCATAGCGCCGGGGTCCGATCCGGTGAACAGCCTTGTCGATAATCGGTCATGCGCCCTCGCGATCGGTCATGCGCCCTTCCGCCGGGAGAGACGATTGAGCGATCGCGAACGCCGGGCTCTGCGGGACAAGAGCATATTCGGCCCGACCGGACTACCCGGTCAGCCTCTATTACCTGCAAAAGTCTGATCTCGACCGCACGTTCACCGCCGGACCACCGACGTCCTCACAGGCGCGACGTCGCACCTCTGAGCCGTCGATGGCATGCCGAGCAGGCGTCTTCTCTGTCAGGGACCAAGGTCAAGGCCCAGAGCCGCGAAGACGGCCATGCCGATGCCTATCCCCCGAACTTCAGCGTCTTCGGGAACCCGTTCGGCGGCATCCGGCCCGCGGTGCCCCGCTCCGCCAGCCAGGGACGCAGATCGGTCTCCGTCCGCACCCGGTCACCCAGCTTCCACGTCAGGCCGTCGGCCATCCGAAACACCTTCGCATCCGCCAGGCCGCCATCCTTGTAACGTTGCAGGATCACGCCGGACCCGCGCGCCATCTCGGGCACCTGATCCAGTGGGAACACCAGCATCCGCCGGCCTTCGCCGATGATCGCGACATGGTCACCCTCCGCCGGCACGCACAGGGCGGCCTCCTCGTTCGGTTTCAGGTTCAGCACCTGCTTGCCGGTCCGCTTCTCCGCAAGCAGCTCAGCCGCCGGCACGACAAAGCCGCGGCCGGTGTTGGAGGCAATCAGGTACTTCGTCCCTTCCACCGCCACGAACAAGGCGGTGACGTCGTCCTCGTTGGTCAGTTCGGCCAGCAGGCGCACCGGCTGACCGTCACCGCGGCCACGCGGAAGGTCGGCGGCCTTCAGGGTGAAGGCCTTGCCGTTGGTCGCCAGCAAGGTCAGACGGTCGGTGGTCTGGCAGGGCAGCAGCAGCCGCAGCTTGTCGCCCTCCTTGAACTTCAGCTCACCCGGTTCGGCGACCGCGCCTTTGACCGCGCGGATCCACCCCTTCTCCGACAGGATCACGGTGATCGCCTCGCGCTCCACGAAAGCGTCGGTATTCACCTCGATCATGGCGGGCGCCGCGCCAAGCTCCGTGCGCCGGTCGCCCAGCGGCCCGGAGCCGAACTTCGTCCGGATGTCCGCGATCTCCTCGGTGATCCGTGCCCAGCGCAGTTTTTCGCTGGTCAGCAATGTCCGCAGATCCTTCAGTTCCTTGGTCAGGTTCTTGTGCTCCTTGCGGATCTCCATCTCCTCCAGCTTGCGGAGGCTGCGCAGGCGCATGTTCAGGATTGCCTCGGCCTGCACGTCGGTCAGGCTGAACCGCTCGATGAGGCGCGGCTTGGGCTGCTCCTCCTCCCGGATGATGCGGATCACCTCGTCGAGGTTGAGGTAGACGAGCAGATAGCCGTCCAGCACCTCCAGCCGGCGCTCGATCGCGGCCAGGCGATGGTTGGAGCGGCGGACCAGAACCTCGTGCCGATGATCCAGCCAACAGCGCAGCACCTCCGGCAGCGGCATGACGCGCGGAGTGCGGGTGTTGTCCAGCACGTTCATGTTGAGCGGAAAGCGGGTTTCGAGCGCGGTGGCGCGGAACACCGTCTCCATCAGCACTTCGGGTTCGACGCCGCGGGTTTTCGGTTCCAGGACCAGGCGGATGATATCGCTGCTTTCGTCGCGGATGTCGCCGAGCAGCGGCAGTTTCTTGTCTTCCATGAGCTGAGCGACCTGCTCGATCAGCTTGGACTTCTGCACCTGATAGGGGATTTCCGTGACGACGATCGACCAGGTGCCGTGCTTACCCTTCTCGACCTCCCACCTGGCGCGCAACCGAAACCCGCCGCGTCCGGTCTCATAGGCGGCCCGGATCGCTGACTGATCCTCCACCAGCACGCCACCGGTGGGAAAATCCGGGCCAGGCATGTGCTGCAGCAGATCGGCGGTGGTCGCGTCCGGATGCTGGATCAGATGGATTGCGGCGGCACAGATTTCCCCCGCGTTGTGTGGCGGTATCGACGTGGCCATGCCCACCGCGATGCCGGCCGCGCCGTTGGCCAGCAGATTGGGAAATGCACCCGGCAGGACGATGGGTTCGGACTCCTCGCCATCGTAGGTCGGGCGGAAGTCGACCGCGTCCTCGTCGATGCCCGCCAGCATCGCCTGTGCAACCAGGGTCAGACGGGCCTCGGTGTACCGCATCGCGGCGGGGTTATCGCCGTCGATGTTGCCGAAGTTGCCCTGGCCCTCGACCAGCGGGTAGCGGGCGGCAAACTCCTGCGCCATGCGCACCATCGCGTCATAGATCGAGGCGTCGCCGTGCGGGTGATACTTGCCCATCACGTCGCCGAC
>DASWON010000298.1:0-2740 GCA_036398735.1 Rhodopila sp. | reverse complement strand
TATTACAGCCTGGCGGACGGACGCATGGCCTCGATGCCGTTCAATTCCTCCACCGCGGTGATGTGGTACAACAAGGACGCGTTCCGCAAAGCCGGCCTCGATCCCGACCAGGCGCCGGCCACCTGGCAGGAGGTTCGCAAGGCCGCCGAAACCATCAAGGCCAAGGCCGCGGCGCCGATCGCCATGACGACGTCCTGGCCGGTCTGGATCCAGCTGGAACAATACAGCGCGCTGCACGACATCCCGTTCGCAACGAAGGCGGACGGTTTCGAGGGGCTGGACGCCGAACTGGTGTTCAACAGCAAAGCCCACGTGAAGCACATCGAGCGTCTGCTGGAGATGTCCAAGGACGGCAGCTTCAAATATGCCGGCCGCGACACGGCACCCGACCCGCTGATCGTCTCCGGCGAGGCGGCGATCTCCTTCGGTTCGTCGGCCTCGCGCGGGAACCTGGTGAAGTCGGCGAAGTTCGACTGGGCCGAGGCCTACCTGCCGTACGATCCCGAGATCATCAAGACGCCGTTGAACTCGATCATCGGCGGTGCCAGCCTGTGGGCGATGACGGCGCCGAACCGGACGGCCGCGGAATACAAGGCCGTCGCTGCGTTCCTGAAATACATCGGCAGGCCCGAGGTGGACTCCGTCTGGAGCCAGAACACCGGCTACGTGCCGGTAACCTTCGCCGGCTTCGAGGCATCGAGGCAGCAGGGCTATTATGCGAAGAGCACAGGCGCGGACATTCCGGTCGAGCAGCTTGCCCGCGGCAACGTCACGCCGAACACCCGCGGCCTGCGCCTCGGGCGTCTGCCGGAAATCCGCAACATCATCCAGGAGGAACTGGAAAAGGCGCTGCAAGGTGGCCAGACCGCGCAGCAGGCCCTCGACGTGGCCGTCACGCGCGGCAACAAGGTCCTGAAAGAGTTCGCCAAATCGGCCAAGGCCTGAGGGCCGTCCAGGATCCTCGCGCGGCATGGACCGCCGCACCGTCTTCAACGGGCGCCTGCTGCCGGCGGTCCTGCTGCTGCCCCAGCTGCTGCTGACGCTGTTCTTCTTCTACTGGCCGGCCGGCGAGGCAGTCTGGTCCAGCCTGATCACCCAGGACGCGTTCGGCCAGGGCTACATCTATGTCGGCCTCGGCAATTTCGCCGACCTGTTCAGCGACCCGCTTTACCTCGATTCGATCGTTCGGACCGTCTTCTTCTGCCTGGCGGTCAGCGTCGTGGCGATGGGTGTCGCGCTTGTGCTGGCGGTGTTCGCCGACCGCTCGATAGCTGGGCAGGGCGTCTACCGGACGCTGCTGATCTGGCCGTATGCGATCGCGCCGGCGATATCGGCCGTGCTGTTCCTGTTCGTGCTCAACCCGCGCGTCGGCCTGCTCGGGCGCTGGCTGAACCGGCACGGCATCGCCTGGGACTACACGCTGAACGGCGGCCAGGCGATGCTGATGATCGTCGCCGCCAGCGCCTGGAAGCAGGTCAGCTACAATTTTATCTTCTTCCTCGCCGGCCTGCAGTCGATCCCCCGAGCCATCACCGAGGCGGCTCGGATGGATGGCGCGAAGGGCTGGCACCGGTTCCGGACCATCACCGTTCCGCTGCTGGCCCCGACGACGTTCTTTCTGCTGGTGGTCAATGTCGTCTACGCCGCGTTCGACACGTTCGGCACGATCTACGCGCTGACCCAGGGCGGTCCCGGCAAGGACACCGAAACGCTGGTGATCAAGGTGTTCCGCGACGGCGTGATCAACCAGGACATCGGCTCGTCGTCGGCCCAGTCCGTGGTGCTGATGCTGGGCGTGATCGCCGTCACCGCGTTGCAGTTCCGGTTGCTGGGCCGCAGGACGGCCGCATGAGGCGCCCGACCGCATGAAACACCGGCCCGACTACCTCGCTCATGCGATCCTGATCCTGGGCGTCTGCCTGTTCGCGCTTCCCGTCTGGCTGGTGTTCGCCGGATCGACGCAGGATCCCGACGCCATCATGCGCGGCGAGCTTTCGTTGATCCCGGACCTCGGCAAGCTCTCGATCTATGCGCGGGTTTTGACCGCCAGCACAATGGGCGGCGAGCCGGTCTGGCACATGCTGCTGATCTCGCTGGGGATGGCGCTGGCCATCGCATTCGGGAAGATCGTCATCTCCATCCTGTCGGCCTACGCCGTGGTGTTCTTCCGCTTCCCGTTTCGCAACGTCGCGTTCTGGCTGATCTTCGTGACGCTGATGCTGCCGGTGGAGGTGCGCATCATTCCTACCTACGCGGTGATGGCTGACTTCGGCCTGATCAACACGTTCAACGGCCTCTGGATCCCGCTGATCGCCTCGGCCACCGCGACGCTGCTGTTTCGTCAGGTCTTCACCGCGATCCCCGACGAACTGGTGGAGGCGGCGCGCATCGATGGCGCCGGCCCGCTGCGCTTCCTGTGGGACATCGCACTACCGGTCTCGGGCGCCAACATCGCCGCGCTGTTCGTCATCCTGTTCGTCTACAGCTGGAATCAGTATTTGTGGCCGCTGCTGGTCGCGACCAACCGCGGCCTGGACACCATCGCCATCGGCATCGTCAAGATGATCGGCCAGGAGACGCAGACCGAGTGGAACGCGGTGATGGCGACGACGGTTCTGGCGTTGCTGCCGCCGGTGCTGGTCGTCGTGCTCATGCAGCGCTGGTTCGTCGCCGGGCTGACCCAGGGCGAGAAGTAGATGGCGACGCTGGAACTCCGGGGCCTGCGCAAAAGCTTCGGTGC
>DASWON010000297.1:0-9376 GCA_036398735.1 Rhodopila sp. | reverse complement strand
CCGCGCGCCATCCTCCCGAGCACCGGCCGCGGCAGCGAACGCAGAAATTTTACTATGTTTTCCAGCTCATTACCGCGAATTGTGATCGCAACCGAAGATAGCAGGTCGATTGGCAACGCCCCCGATCCGATCTGGCTGCGGCAGGGTACGGTAGCGATATCTCTGTCCGGCCAGATCGATGCGAGCACCGGACGAATCCGCTCTGCTGTTGCCCGGATCTCAGCCTCGGGACGGCTCAGCAAGCGAAGCGCCGGCAGTCGCTGAGCAAGACGATCAGGATCGAGATACATCCGAAGAACGACTTCGAGCGCTGCGAGGCGCGCTTTGTCCAAGCGCAAGGCGCGCTTGAGCGGGTTTCGGTTAATTGCGTTAATAACATGATTGTGACCCGCTATCAGCCCAGCCTGAGGTCCGCCCAGCAGCTTGTCGCCGGAGAACGTCACGGCGGCGACGCCATCGCGCAATGACTCACGCGGCGTCGGCTCGTGCGGCAAGCCCCAGCGCTCAAGATCGACCAAAGAGCCGCTTCCCAAATCCTCGATCAGCGGCACGCCGGCATCACGCGCGATCCGGCTGAGGGCTTCCGTCGGGACCGTCGCGGTGAAGCCGACAATGGCGTAGTTTGCCTGATGCACGCGCAGAATGGCGCCCGTATTGGGGCCGACCGCCTCGGCATAATCGCGCGGGTGGGTCCGGTTGGTGGTTCCGACTTCCTTCAGCACGGCTCCGGACCGATTGATGATGTCGGGCACCCGGAAGGCACCACCGATCTCGATGAGTTCCCCGCGGGAGACCAGCACCTCCTTTCCCAGCGCCAGCGTGTTGAGCGTCAGTACGATCGCCGCCGCATTGTTGTTGACGACGGTCGCCGCCTCGGCGCCGGTGAGTTCGCACATCAGGCCGCTGACGTTACCGTCACGCTCGCCGCGCCGGCCTGTCGCCAGATCGAATTCCAATGTCGTAGCACTGCGAAACGCTTCCGCCGCGGCCTCGGCCGCCTCGGGTGGCAGCGGCGATCGGCCGAGGTTGGTATGCAGGACCGTGCCGGTCATATTGAACACTGGCCGCTGCGAGCGGGCGAAACGAACCGCCAGATGATCGGCAGCTTCATCGATGAGTCCGGCCGTTGGCTGACCGAACATACGGGCGGCGCGCCGGCGGGCGAGGATGTCGCGCATGGCCGCGGTGACGGCACTGCGGCCGAAGCGGGCCAGCAGCACTTCGGTTTCAGGGGCACGCAGAAGGGCGTCTACGGACGGGAGCGGACTGATATTCTCGACCATGCGGCCGCATCGTATGCTGGCATGCCAGGGGAGCAAGCGCACATGGACGTGCCCACACTGAGGACCGATCGGCTTATCCTGCGCGGCATCCGGGCCAGCGACTGGGATGACTATGCAGCGATGAACGCAGACCCGGCGGTGCGCCAGTGGCTGGGCGGCACGCCCCTGACGCGCGACCAGACCTGGGCTCAGATGGAATCGGCGCTCGGGCAGTGGGCGCTGCGCGGCTACGGCCTGTTCGCCGTCGAGTCGGAAGGACGGTTTGCCGGGCGGGTCGGCATCCTGCATCCGGCCGACTGGCCTGAGCCCGAGCTCGCCTGGACCTTCGCTGCGGCGTTCTGGGGTCATGGCTTCGCGACCGAAGCGGCAGCAGCTGTTCTTCGGTGGGCATTCGCGCACCTGAGCCGAGACCGCCTCGTCAGCTATATCCTGCCGCGAAATCTCCGCTCGCAGCGTGTTGCAGCGAAACTCGGCGCCGTGCGGGGCGAGCAAATCGCGCTGCGCGACTTCGTGTCGGACGTGTGGGTGCACCCCGCTCCGGGCCACGGCGTCGTGGCCTGATCGGGTCAAACCTCACTAGTCACCGCCCCGGACAGCGGGCGGGGTGACCTTCCGGCGTTACGCGATCGCCCCAACGGCAAGACAATCTCGCGGCAGGACCTCGCACTCATGGCCCGACCCCGACCTTGCGGCAGGCGGATATCCTGGATCGGCCGGATATCCGCCTGCTGGTCCGATCAGGAGTGCTGCCGCCGGAGGAATGCCGGGATCTCGATTCCGGTTTCGTCGCCAGCCGATGTCTGGCGCACCGACACATGCGGGTTCTGCGCCTGATACTCTGCCACTTCCGGCTCCCGGCGGACCTGCGCCTGCGGGGCCGGTTGCGCGCCGGGCTGCGCACCGCGCCGCCGGAACGCGCCGGTCACCGTATTGAACAGACTCGGTCGAACGGGCTCCGCCATCTGGTGCGGTGCCTGCGGAGGCATCGAGGTCGGGCGCTGTGCCTCGGCGAACAGGTTGGCCTTGGCCGCCAGTTGCGCGGCCGGCTGCGGCTGTTGCGGCGGCTTCGGCTGGGCCATGGGCTGAGGCGCCTGAGCCTGCGCCTCCATCGCGGGGGCGGGAGCCGACGCGATGTCCGGCTGCTGCGGCGAAACCTGGCGCAAGGGTGACGAGGCGGCAGCCTGGATCACGCCCGGCATGAAGGCCGGTGCAGCCGCCGCGGGAGCGGCATTGCGCACCACGATCGGCTGCGGCGCCGGGGCTGCGCCACCGCCCACGGCAACCAGCTTCGGACGCGCCTGCTCCTGGGGCTTGTGCGAATCGATGCCGGTCGCAACGACCGAGACCCGGATCCGTCCAGCCAGCGATTCATCCACAGCCGAACCGAAAATCACGTTTGCTTCTTCGTCGACTTCTTCGCGGATGCGGTTCGCGGCCTGGTCGACCTCGAACAGCGTGAGATCCTCGCCGCCGGTGATGTTGATCAGCAGGCCGCGAGCCCCGGACATGCTGGTGTCTTCCAGAAGCGGATTGTTGATCGCGGCTTCGGCAGCCCGGATCGCGCGGTTCTCGCCTTCGGCCTCACCGGTCCCCATCATCGCCTTGCCCATCTCCGCCATGACCGTGCGGATATCGGCAAAGTCCAGATTGACCAGGCCATGCACCATCATCAGGTCGGTGACACCGCGGACCCCCATGTACAGCACCTGGTCGGCCATCTTGAACGCATCGCGCCACGTGGTGCGTTCATTGGCCATACGGAACAGGTTCTGGTTGGGGATCACGATCAGCGTATCGACGTACTGCTGCAGTTCCTCGATGCCCTGATCGGCGGAACGGGCACGCCGAACGCCTTCAAAGCCGAATGGTTTGGTAACGACGCCGACGGTCAGGATGTTGCGTTCCCGTGCCATACGGGCGATCACGGGTGCCGCGCCGGTGCCGGTGCCGCCGCCCATGCCGGCGGTGATGAACACCATATGGGCGCCGTCGAGGTGACGGTACAGCTCGTCCGCCGCCTCTTCGGCCGCGGCTTTGCCGATCTCGGGCTTCGCGCCGGCGCCAAGCCCCTGGGTGATGTGCGGCCCAAGCTGGATACGGCGGTCGGCACGGCTATGCATCAATTGCTGAGCGTCGGTATTCGCAACGACGAATTCCACGCCCTGCAGGTTGGCAGCGATCATGTTGTCGACGGCGTTCGTGCCGCCGCCACCGACTCCGATGACTGTAATGCGAGGCGAGAAGTCGGTATGGGACATTGTCGGGATCGTCAGGTTCAGGGTCATTATGTTTTCTCCCCCGAGTTCACGGGTACGCTGCTGGGTGCTTATTACGACGAAGCTCTCGATTCGCGGCGGTTCAGACACGTTCCTTTAAAAAATTGACGAGTCGGCGGAACAGACCGACCGTCGGTTCACCATCCAGGTTGATGTCCTGAAAGGCTCTGCCATCGCCGGCTGCCCAGGAAAGCAGTCCGGCTGCGGTGGAAAAAGCGGGGCCGGAGGCCAGTTCCGGCAAGCCTCGCAGCGCCGCCGGACGCCCCAGCCGGACCTGCCGGCTGAGCATCCGCGAGGCCATTTCACGCACGCCCGGAAGCTGACAGGCGCCCCCGGTCAGCACGACACGGTTGCCGGCCGCGCGTCCCAGTCCCGACGAATCGAGACGGTCCTTGATGTACTCGAACGTCTCTTCGATTCGAGGACGGATGATGTTCACCACCATGCTGCGTGGCACCTTCGCCAGTTGGTGGTCTTCCTCGCCGACCAGCGGCACCGGCAGCAGCTCGCGTTCATCATCCGGACTGGATTCGACATTGCCGAACAGCGTCTTCAATCGTTCCGCATGTACCAACGTCGTCGACAGGCCGATCGCCAGATCCTTGGTAACGTGCAGCCCGCCGATCGGAAGCTGGGCTGTGTGCATCATCTGCTTTTCGGCATAGACTGCCATGCTGGTCGTGCCGCCGCCCATGTCGATGATCGTCGCACCAAGCTCGCGCTCTTCAGGCACCAGACTGGACAGCCCCGCGGCGAGGGGGGCGGAGACCAGATCCTCGATCTCCAGATCGCAGCGGTTGATGCAGGATTCCAATGACCTTAATGCGGTCGCCGCGGCGTCGATGACATGCAACCGAGCGTTCAAGGTCGAGCAGAAGAGCCCGCGCGGATCGATCACGTGGTCGGTTGCATCGACTGCGAAATTCAACGGCAGGACGTGGATCGGTTCACGTCCATCGACTTCCGCCCGACCACGGCCCTCATTCAGGACGCCACGGATGTCGTGCTCCGTCACCGCGCGGCCGCCAACCGGCCACTGCACGTTGAACAGCCGCGACTCGGGCTGGCCGCAGGTCAGGTTCACGGTGACGGCGCGTAGCCTGGTGTCGGCCATGTCCTCGGCCTGCCCGACGCAGGCGCGGATCGCCTTTTCGGCGGCGTCGAGGTCGGTGATGTCGCCGCTGTTGAGGCCCCTGCCCTTGTGCCAGCCAAAGCCAAGGACGCGCAGCGTGCCGTCGCTCTCGACCCGGCCGATCAGGCAGGCGATCTTGGTCGTGCCGATATCGACGACCCCGAACGGGCCGGAACGATGATGCCGCGGCGCCTCGAATTCCGGCGGACCGGTGTCGGCGGGGGGAAGCACGCGGCGAGGATTGTCTGCCATCCGTTCGTGTTCCTAGGTGGGTTTCTTGGCGATCACGGGGATCGTGGGCGGGATCGTTGCTGGCGGTACAGGCGGAACGATTTCGCTGTCGCTGGTCTCGGACTTTGGCCGGAACACCAGCCGGTCCGGAAGGCGCAGATCGATGGCAAGCAGCGGGCGGTCGAGTACGGCGTGATCCTGCTGCAGCTGGATCAGCCGATCGAGCGCGGCGATTTCATGACCCTCCGGCAGCATAACATCCGTGCCGTTGTTCATGCGGAGATTCCACCTGCGCTCGCCGACGCGGACGCTGGCCGAAACCTTCTCCAGCAGGCCAGGCCGTTCCCGTAGCGCATCAAGCAGCACGGCGGCGGCGGCGGGTGCACCCTGCCCAACGATCAAAGGGAGATGACGGAACTCCGCTACATCCTGATTGGCGACGATCTGCCCGACCCGATCGACCAGCACGAATTTCCCCTGGCTTTGCCAGATCGCGTATGGTCGGCGTTCCTGCAGGTTGACGACCACCATCCCGGGCAGACGCCGCTCCACGGTTGCATGCTCGACCCAAGGGATCATTTCGATCCGCGCTCTCGTATCCTCGAGCGAGAACCCGAGAATGGGGTCGCCTTTGCTGACACCGATCGCCGCGCGGACCAGCGGCTCCGGTGTGTTGGCACGTCCTTCGACCACCACGTCGGTCACGCGCAGACCGGACGCGGCGGTCATCCGGCCGAACCGTTCGCGCATGCTGCTCAGGGATCCGCCCGATCCGCCGTGGGATCCCGCCGCATGGAAGGCGAACAAAACCAGCAAGGCCATGACGGACGCAAACGCAACCCAGCCGGCCGGGCGCATCAGCCGGCGTTGGCGACGCAGGGCCAAGCGCCAGCCGGAAGGCCGGTCGTTGACGGAATTGCGCGGCGACCGTTTCACGCGCGACATGCGGCGTGCTCCACCATCCAGGCACACAGCTGCGAGAAATTCATCCCATGAAAAGCGGCCTGCTCGGGCAGCAGGGATGTGGGTGTCAGGCCCGGTTGCGTATTGATCTCCAACAGCACGAGGCGGCCGGGTTCACCGGCCGTGTCGTCGTAACGGAAATCACATCGCGTGGCTCCGCGACAACCGAGGGCGCGATGCGCGGCGACGGCAACGGCCATGGCCTGGGCGTATGCGTCCGGATGGATACGGGCCGGAATGATATGCCTCGATCCGCCATCTGCGTACTTCGATTCATAGTCGTAGAAGCTGCCGGCGACCGCCCGGATTTCGGTCACTTCGAGAGCACGATCATCAAGCACGCCGACGGTCAGTTCCCGACCCGGAATGTATTCCTCGACCATTGCGGTCGGCCCGAACGCCCAGCTTCTGGCGATCTCCGCGCGACGGTTATCGCCGCCACGGACGAAGGTCACGCCAACGGAGGAACCTTCGTTCACCGGCTTCACGACATAAGGCAGCGGCAGCGGATCGCCGGCTTCGAGTTCCGCGACGGACACCGTGCGGCCCGATGCAACCGGCAGACCGGCCGATACAAACAGGGCCTTCGCAGCTTGCTTGTCCATCGCGAGCGCGGACGCGCGGACGCCGGAATGCGTGTAGGGAATGCCGAGCCAGTCCAGCACGCCCTGGATCGCACCGTCCTCTCCGAAACGACCATGCAAGGCGTTGAACACGGCGTCTGGCTTCGGTGTCAGTGCCGCAATCACCGCGCCGAGGTCACGCCCAACCTCGATCGGATCGACTTCGAAACCGGCCTCGCGCAGTGCGGCGATCACCTGGATGCCGGTGGACAGACTGACTTCGCGTTCGGCGGAAATGCCGCCGTAGAGAACCGCGACCCGGGTCATGGCTGATCTCCCCGAACGCTCGCGGGCCTGTTGCCCTGCCTGTCCGATGGCGTGGCTTTCCGCGTATCAGCCCGCCTGCCCACGGGCGGATTCGCCGGTGTGTCGATGGTTGTATTTTCCCGCGCGCCCGCTGGCACGACCTCCGGCCTGCCGCCTGGAACGCCGATGCGGCGAATTTCCCATTCCAGTGTCACACCGGTCGCGGCTAGCACGCGGCGGCGGACTTCCTCGCCCAGCCCCTCGATGTCGGCGGCAGTCGCGGTGCCTGTATTGATCAGGAAGTTGCAGTGCTTGTCCGACACCATCGCACCGCCGCGTGTCAGTCCACGACACCCGGCGGCATCAATAAGCTCCCAGGCCTTCATGCCGCTGGGATTGCGGAATGTGGAGCCACCGGTGCGGGCGCGAACCGGCTGGGAGGCTTCCCGGCTCGTTTTGATCTCGGCCATGCGCGCGGCGATCAGCGCCGGTGCTCCGGGTGTCGCGCGCAGCCGGACGCGGGTCACGACGGCACCGGGCGGCAGGGCTGCGTGGCGGTAGGCGAAGGCCAGTTGGGCGGCCTGCAGCCTGCGCTGTTCACCGGTATGAGTAACGATTTCCACCCAGTCCAGGACACTGGCGAGATCTCCCCCGTAGGCGCCGGCATTCATTGCCACCGCGCCCCCGATCGATCCCGGAATGCCGGACAGGAACTCGAGCCCGGTCAGCGCCGCGGCGGCGGCATGTTCGGCAATGGTGACGTCCAGGGCGGCGGCCCCGGCAACGATGCCGCCCGCCTCGGGCGTAACCTCAGAAAAGCCGCGCGCCAGGCGGATCGTCACCCCGGGGAGGCCACCGTCGCGCACGATCAGGTTGGAGCATGCGCCGATTACGTGAACCGGCACCTCGTGCGGCAGGTCATGCAGGAGCCTTGAGAGATCATCGACATCGGCCGGTCGCACCAGCACCTCGGCGGCACCGCCGGCACGGAACCAGGTGAATGGTGCCAGCGGCGCGTCCGCCTGAACGCGGCCCCGCAGCTTCGGCAGCATTGCGACAAAACCGGATGTGCGCGCAGCAGCCATCATGTCGCCACCGCCCGCTTTCCGCCGCCGGCCTGCAGCGCCGCGAGATCGCCCGGCAGCGCGGCCGCCCATTGCGTAATCGATCCGGCACCGAGACACACAACGAAATCGCCTGGCCTGGCAATCGCATGCACCATCTCGGCGAGGCGCCCTGGATTCGGCAAAGCAACGACGCTGCGATGGCCGCGCGCCCGCAGGCCCTCCACCAGGGCGTCCCGCGTCACGCCCGGGATGGGCTGCTCGCCCGCGGCATAGACGTCGGCGACGATCACCGTGCCGGCATCGTTCATGCACGTGCAGAAATCATTGAACAGCGACTCGAGCCGCGAATACCGGTGCGGCTGCACCACCGCCACGACATCGCGCGCTCCAGCCTGCCGGGCCGCCTTGAGCACCGCCGCGATCTCGACCGGATGGTGCCCGTAATCGTCGATCACGGTGATGCCGCCCGCCTCGCCGGTCTTGGTGAACCGCCGCTTGACGCCCTTGAAGCCGAGAAAGGCACTGCGCAACGTTGCGTCGTCGATCTCCATCTCGATCCCAACCGCGATCGCGGCAAGCGCGTTCTGCACGTTGTGCGCGCCCAGCATCGGCAGACGGAACGGACCCATCCGGCGGGAGCGATTGCGGAAGCGGTCGGTGACCATAACCTCGAATGTGGAACCGAGCTTGTCGGGCACCACGCGTTCCGCGCGAACGTCGGCTTGCGGCGAAAAGCCATAGGTGACGATGCGATGATCCGACAGGCGGGGAATCATCTGCTGCACCGCCGGGTGGTCGATGCACAGCACCGCGAAACCATAGAATGGGGTGTTGGCAACGAACTGATCGTACCCGGCGACCATCGCCTCGGGACTGCCCCAATGGTCGAGGTGTTCCGGATCCATATTGGTCACCACAGCGATGATGGCGGGCAGGCGCAGAAACGATCCGTCGCTCTCATCCGCCTCGACAACCATCCAGTCGCCACTGCCCATGCGGGTGTTGGTGCCATAGGCGTTGATGATACCGCCGTTGATCACCGTCGGATCGAGATGCGCGGCCTCCAGAACGCAGGCGATCAGGCTGGTGGTCGTGGTCTTGCCGTGCGTCCCGCCCACCGCGATCGACCATTTCAGCCGCATCAGTTCGGCGAGCATTTCGGCACGCCGCACCACCGGGATCAGCCGTGCCCGCGCCGCCGCCACCTCCGGATTGTCGCGCTTGACGGCGGTGGACACGACCACGACCTGGGCAGAGCCGAGATTGGCCCCGTCATGGCCGATGGCGACCGGTATCCCTTCGCCCCGCAGGCGGGAGACATTGGCCGACTCGGCGATGTCGCTGCCCTGCACGCTGTATCCCAGCGTATGCAACACCTCGGCGATGCCTGACATGCCGATCCCGCCGATGCCGACGAAATGGATCGTGCCGATGGACAGCGGCAGGGCCCTCATACGTGCTCTCCCGTCCGGACCGCCATCCGGGCCTCGACGACATCGGCCAGGCGTGCGGCGGCATCCGGGCGTGCCTGGCTGCGCGCCGCAACCGCGGCCTC
>DASWON010000296.1:0-3900 GCA_036398735.1 Rhodopila sp. | reverse complement strand
CTTCGGCCCGGCATCATGGTCATTGTGCGACGTCAGCAGCAGCCGGGCGAAGCTCGGCACCACGGTGAAGCCCAGCGCGTACGAGGCGAGCATGCAGAACACGACAGTGGCGGCCAGCGGAATGAACAGATAGCGCGCCACGCCGAACAGCATCACCACGGGGAAGAACACGATGCAGATCGCCAGAGTGGCGACGGTCAGCGGCTGGATCACCTCTCCGGCGCCGTCGAGGATCGCCACCGTCAGCTTTTTGCCCAGTGTCAGGTTGCGGTGGATATTCTCGATCACCACGGTAGCGTTATCAACCAGCAGACCAATTGCCAGTGCGAGGCCGCCCAAGGTCATCAGGTTGATGCTGTTGCCGGTCAGGAAAAGGCCGATGATGCCGGCGAACACCGACAGCGGGATCGAAGCCGAAACGATGACGGTGTTCCGCCAGCTCCCCAGGAACACCAGGATCAGCACGGAGACCAGGATCGAGGAGATGATCGCTTCACGAACCACGTTCTCCACCGCGGCGCGGACGAACACCGACTGGTCGAAGTCGAGCTTCAGTTCGAGCCCGTTCGGGGCCGCGGCCTGGATCTCCGGCAGCACCGCGCGGGTCGCGTCGACCACCGCCACGGTGGAGGCATCGGCGTGCTTGAGGATCGCCAGGTAGACCGCGCGCTTACCATTGACGTGCACGATGTTGGTCTGGGTCGCGAAACTGTCGCTGACATGACCGACGTCGCCGATCGTCACCGGTGCGCCATTGAACACGCCGAGGGGCAACGCGTTGAACCGGTCCACTGTCGAAGGGCTGGAATTGAGCTGCACATTGTATTCGCGGTCGCCGATCCGGGCGGTGCCCGCCGGGATGATGACGTTGGAACTCTGCAGCGCGTTGACCACGTCGCTCAACGCAAATCCCTTCGCCGCCAGAAGAGCGGGATCGACATCCACGTTCATCTGCCGCTGCTTGCCGCCAAACGGTCCAGGTGTGGAAAGACCTTGAATCGTGAACAGCTTGATCCGGATGAAATTCAGACTGTAGTCGAAGATCTGTTGTTCCGACAGCGTCTTCGAAGACATTGTCAACTGCACGACGGGCACGTTGGAGGCGTTGAACTGGATCACGCCCGGCGGCTGCATGCCGGGCGGTGCGCTGCGCAGAACGGAGTTGTTGACCGAGGTGATCTGCGCGATGGCGCCGCCGATCTCGGTGCCCGGCTGGAAATAGACTTTCAGGATCCCGGTGCCGGGGATCGATTGTGATTCGATCCGGGAGATGCCGTTGACAGTCGTCGAATAGGCGCGTTCGGTGATAAAGACGACTCGCCGTTCCATGTCTTCGGTAGTCAGACCTGGGTAGTTCCAGACAACGAGCACGACTGGAATGTCGATGACCGGGAAGATGTCGACGATCATCCGCGTGATCGAGAGCACGCCCAGCAGGACGACCAGCAGCGCCGCGATCGCGGATGTGTAAGGCCGGCGCAGTGAGAGGCGCACCAGACCGATCATTGATTATCCCCCGTCAGACAGCGAAGCCTGTCACGCGGGACCAGTATTGCCGCGAAGCAATTGTTTGCCAAGGTTCAGGCGAGGTGAGTCAGGCCCAACCAGTCTTCGCTTTGCATTTCGTCGAGCCTTGAGGCGGTCCGCTCGAACATCTTTGCATTTTCGCCATGCTGGTACAGCTGATCAGGCACGGCATCGGCGGATGCGATCAGCTTGACCCTTTGGTCGTACAGCGTGTCCACAAGAACGATGAACCGACGGGCCTGATCATAATTTTCGGGCGACAGCCTTGGAATGTCGTCCAACACAAGTGTATGAAAATTTGTCGCGATTGCGAGATAGTCGCCGGCCCCCAGCGCCGTGTTACACAGATGATCGAAGTCAAAGCGGGCCACGCCGTCGGCGGCCTGGGGCACCACCAGTTCACGTCCCATCACAGTCAATGTAACAGACGCGACTTCGGAACCGCCCGTCAACTGCTGGAATGCATTGTCCAGTTCCCGTCGCGACATCGCGTCCGCGGGCACCAGCCAGGTGCGCAGGCCCCGCATCCGCTCCCGCCGATAGTCACGGGCGCCGTTCATCACCACAAGTTCCAGGCGCTGTTTGATCAGCGCGATGAACGGCAGGAAGGCGTCACGGCCAGGCTGACCCTTGAACAAATCATCAGGGGCAGTATTCGATGTCGTCACTACAACCACACCGCGATCAAACAGCGCCTGAAACAACCGCCCAAGAATCATCGCGTCAGCGATGTCATTGACTTGGAACTCGTCGAAGCACAGCAGCGCCGCATCGGTGGCGATCCGGTCCGCGAGCGGCGGAATCGGGTCGGAGACATCGGGATGCGCCTGCTTCCACGCGTGAATGCGCGTATGGACGTTCTGTATGAACCGATGAAAGTGGATACGCTGCTTGCGCGCGACATCGGCGGTATCGAAGAACAGGTCCATCAGCATGGACTTCCCGCGTCCGACCTCCCCCACCAGATAGAGGCCGGTCGGCACATATTCCTCGGCGTGACGCCGGCGCATCAGGCGCGACAGCAGGCCGCTGCCAGCGGGCGGGACCGGTTTGGGATCATAACCGCGCAACCGCTCCCACAGATCCTGCAGGCGATCCACCGCCATCGCCTGAGCCGGGTCGGCGGCGAGGGAGCCATTGGCGATCATGGCGTGGTAGACCGGCAGCGGGCCGGCCTGCTTGAAGGGGGAGGCAGGTTTATCCATGGCGGGCGTCGGTGGAGATAGCGTGTCCCGGCGCGAACGCCTAGTCTCATTGGTCCCATGATCACAACAAACCTGCCCACCATCCTGCCGACCGTGACCGGCCTCGTGAAACAAGCCGGAGCCTGGCTCGCCGCCGAGTTCAGCCGGCCCGATGGACCGCGCTTCAGCGACACCGACACATCGCCGATCGACACCGAGATCGAACTGTTCCTGCGCGAGCGCCTGACCACGCTGCTGCCGGCGCGTTTCGTCGGCGAGGAAGCTGGCGTGCTGGCGGCCGAGGCGAACGGGTTCTGCTGGGTGGTCGATCCGCACGACGGCACCCGGGCGTTTCTCGAGGGCCGCCGTGGCAGCGCGATTTCAGTGGCGTTGCTGCGCCAGGGCACCCCGGTGCTGGGGGTGGTCTATGCTCCGACTTCTCCCGATCGAGGCCCGGATATGATTGCCTGGGCCGAGGGTGGCGGCATCACCCGCAATGGCGCGCCGGTCACGATCGATCTCAGCCAGCGAGACCTGACCGCGGCCGACGTCGTGTTCCTGAACCATGGCGCCGGACAGCGGCCGGTCTGGAGCAGCAGCGCCTGCGCACCGGCGCGATTCATGCCACTGCCCTCCATTGCGTACCGGCTGGCGAGGGTCGCCGTCGGCGACGGCATCGCCACGGTCACCCTGCGGCCGGTCAATGCGCACGATATCGCGGCCGGACACGCACTGCTGACGGCGGCCGGTGGCGTTCTGGTGGCCGAGGACGGGGTGCCGGTGAGCTACGGCGAGGACGGAGCGAGTCGCCCGTTCGCCTGCTTCGGCGGTGCCCCTGCCGCGGTGACAACGCTGCGGTCGCGCAAATGGCGTGGCAGCAGCGAACCCAGGCGGGAGCCGAAGGTCCGCCTGTCCTGGCCGCGGGTGGCCGAGGACCAGCGGTTCGACCGGGCCCTGGGGTGCATGCTCGGGATGGTGATCGGCGACGCGCTGGGTTCCCAGGTTGAATTCCAGACGCGGGCGGCGATCCGGACCGCCCACCCCGGCGGTGTGCGCGACATGGCCGGCAGCCCCGTCTGGGACACGCTGGCCGGCCAGCCAACCGACGATGCGGAACTCGGCCTGGCTCTCGCTCGCAGCCTGGCGCGGAACGGACGGTACGACAAAGAGGACGTCGCCACCGCCTATG
>DASWON010000295.1:0-2656 GCA_036398735.1 Rhodopila sp. | reverse complement strand
GCACTCCCGCTTTGATTTTGATGTCAACGCCGGCTGACAGGTCGAGCTTCATCAGCGCATCAACCGTTTGCGGCGTCGGATCAACGATGTCAATCAATCGTTTATGCGTACGAATTTCGAACTGCTCGCGCGATTTTTTATCGATATGCGGCGAACGCAAGACGGTGAAGCGATTAATACGACGCGGCAACGGCACAGGACCGCGCACTTGAGCGCCGGTGCGCTTGGCGGTATTGACGATCTCACGCGTTGAGTGGTCCAGCACCCGGTGGTCGAAGGCCTTGAGCCGGATGCGGATATTTTGTCGATCCATCTCGCTCTCTCTACAGCGCTCGCCACGCCCGAATACTGTGTCAAAGACCAAACCCGCAGCCTTACCGGGACATCCCGGGTCAGCTTCGGACTAGCGAATCGCAAAACGATTAAAGACCCCCGCGCACTCGCGAAGGCCCTTGCCTTAGGGGCGCCCAAGCTGGGCGCTATGTCAGGTCGTCTCGCGAACCGCGTCTAACCCCGGGTTGCCCCTCGGTTACGGCCGGTCCAACAGAGGCGCGGTGGATACAGCGGGCGGGGGGCGTCGTCAAGGGCGATCGACGGGAAATCGCCTCAGGCCGCCGTCGTGACGGCTCAAGACAAACCGCCGTTGGAGCTTGGCGCGGCGCAGCCGCGTTCACTATACCAAGGTCTGCTGGCGCACCGGTCCTTCGGACCAAGGAAACGATCCAATCCCCCCGAAAGCTGAGCGTTTCGCTCATCTGAGGTTCACATAGGGGCGTACCTTATGGGGACCTCAGTACAAATCGTCCAAGGGAGACAGACGATGCGTAAACTATTCCTGGCGTCCGCCGCAGTCGCGACGGCCGTCACCGGCCTGGCCATCGCGCCGCTCACGGCCCATGCCCAGGTCGGCACTTTCCAGCAGTCCTGCCGCAACGTGCGGTCGGGCAACGGCATGCTGACCGCCGAGTGCGCCGATTCGGGCGGCAAGTTCCGCTCCAGCGCCATTCCCTACACCCAGTGCAAGGGGGACATCGCCAACAACAACGGCATGCTGTGGTGCCAGGGGGCCACGGCAACGGGCGGCCAGGTGGTGAACAACAATAACAACCGCGACAATAACCGCGACAATAACCGCGACAGGGACGGCGACCGGCGCGGGGACGACCGCGGCGGCGGCAACAACGCCGGGGCCGCCTTCCTGGGCGGCGTGCTCGGCGGGGCCCTGGCGGGCGGCCAGGCGCCGCCTCCGGGCCCGGGCTACGGCCCTCCCCCTCCCGGCCCGCCCCCGGGCTATGGCGACCAGCGCTACGGCGATCCCCGCTATGACTGGCGCTACGCCCAGGGCGGCTGGGGCTATGGCCGCCGGCCGGGCGAGTGGGTGGCGATCCGCGACCGGGCCGATTGGCTCGAGCGCCGCATCGACCGGGCCCAGCAGGACGGCCGCATCGGCCGCCGGGACGCGCGCGACATGCGCCGCCAGCTCGACGGCATCGAGGCCCTGGAGAGCGACTACCTGCGCGACGGGCGGCTGGGTCAGCGCGAACGCGCCGACCTGGACCGCCGCTTCAATGACCTCGCCGAACGCGTTCGCTACGAATCGGGCCGCTGATCGAGGCCAGCCTGTGATGAGGCCGCCGCCGGAGCGATCCGGCGGCGGCTTTGTTTCTGGATAGGCTGTCAGAAGACGTTTTCGTCCGCCGTCACCGTCAGGCGTTTCATGGCCAAGGCGTCGCGGAAGGCGACGATGGCGAAGTTCAGGAACACCGCGCCGCCGTTGGCTGGCGCGTCCAGGTCAAGACGCTTGCGATCATGTTGAGCCCGGCGAAGAGCAAGAAGACGCCGGCCTTGACGGGCCCGGGCCTCCGGAACATTCGCCAAGCGAACAGCAAGGCGATCAGGGCCATGGCCACGCTGTACGCCATGACCCCCCGCGCGACGGCGGGGGTCAACAGATTCCCGCTGACTTCTACTGTTCCCTCCACAATGGCGCTGATCCCCGTCGCAATAGCCAAGACGCCGGCGCCCTTGGCCGCTCGCCTCGCCTGCTTCAGGGTGACAAACCGCTGCAGCGGATTGGCCGAGAACGGCGGCGTTGTGACCCGCGTGAACGTCGACATGTGATCTCCCCCGCAGGCAGGAAATCACAGGAACAGGAAGTGAACAAGGGAAGCTTTACAGAGGCGTGCGCGACTTGGCATGGACGCGATCACGAGCACGCAGACGGCAAAAAACCCCGCCGGATCGCTCCGGCGGGGTTCTGTTTAGCTGGCGAGTGAGGCTGAAGGCCTACTCGACGATCTTGGCCACGACCCCGGCTCCAACCGTGCGGCCGCCTTCGCGGATGGCGAAGCGCAGCTTCTCTTCCATGGCGATCGGGGTGATCAGTTCGACGTCCAGCTCGGCGTTGTCGCCGGGCATGATCATCTCCACCCCTTCCTTCAGCCGGATGATCCCCGTCACGTCCGTGGTGCGGAAGTAGAACTGGGGACGGTAGTTGGTGAAGAACGGGGTGTGACGGCCGCCCTCTTCCTTGGTCAGGATGTAGGCCTCGGCCACGAACTTCTTGTGCGGCTTGATGCTGCCCGGCTTGCAGAGAACCTGGCCCCGCTCGACGTCTTCACGCTTGGTGCCGCGCAGCAGCACGCCCACGTTGTCG
>DASWON010000294.1:0-7305 GCA_036398735.1 Rhodopila sp. | reverse complement strand
TGCCGATCTCCAGCATCAGCTTGTGCAGCCGTTCGGCACCGATCGCGCAGGATCCCAGCATCGCACCGAGGTCACCCTCCATCAGGTCGGGGCAGCGCGAGTTCAGCAGCAGAAGCTCCATCAGGTCGCGGCGCAGCCGGCCGCGTTCGACCAGTTTCAGGATCGGCAGGCGCAGCCCTTCGTGGAAGATTTCGGTCGCCTCCGGATTGTAGGTGCCGGCCGCGCCGCCGCCGATGTCGGACTGATGCGCCCGGTTGCACGCAAACGCCGACAGGTTGCCGTCGACGAAGACCGGCCGCATGACGGTCCAGTCCGGCAAGTGGTTGCCGCCGGCGGCGTAGGGGTCGCCGGAGATGAACACGTCACCGTCCTCGATCTCGTCCCGGCGCTGATCCAGCAGCGCACGCAGCGCGAAGCCGCCGGCGGCGCTGTGGATCGGCAGCCCGTCGGCCTGCGCCACCACGACGCCGTTCGCCGTCCCCAGGAAACAGGAGAAGTCGTGGCTGACGTTGAAGATCGGGCTGCGCGCGGTGCGCTGCGTAACCCACCCCATCTGATGGGTCACGTGATCGAGCTGTTTCTGGATGATCGCCAGCAGAACCGGGTCATCGACCGCCGTATGCTCGATGGCTTGTGCGCCGTCCATGGTCGCGCTCCCTACAGATGAATGAGGTAGTTTCCGGCGGCGGTGACCGTCAGGCGATCGCCGGTGCCGACCAGGATGGTCGTGGTCGCCTCATCGATCACGGCCGGGCCTGTCAGGGTCTGGCCGGGGCGCAGCGACGGGCCGTCATACACCGGTACCTCGGTCGTCCCGGTTGCCGCATCGATCCACACCGCCCGGTGCTCCGCCGCGCGCGGCGGTTCGGCGCTGGCCGGCATGGCACGGACGAACAGCGGGGCTGCCCGGCCAACCGACGCGAGCCGCAGATTGACCACCTCGATCTCACCCCGCGGCTGCGAATAGCCATACAGTTGCTCATGCCGCGCCTCGAAGTCGCGGCGAATGCCGGTGGGCTCAAGCGCGTCGACCGCCACGGCGACGGTACTCTGCTGGCCGGCATAGCGAAGGTCCATGCTGCGGCTGAATCCGCGCGCATCATCGGCGAAGCCCTCGCGGTCAAGCGCTGGAACAGCCATTTGCATCAGGCGGTCGTATGCCACCTGCATCGGCGATGCGGCCCCGGCGGCATCGAGGTCATCCAGCCAGGCCTGCTGATAGTCACGCCGGATGTCGGCGTTGCACATGCCGAATGCGCAGAACACGCCGGCCAGCCGCGGAATGTAGACCGCTGGACAACCGAGTGCCCGAGCCACCGCGACGCCGTGCAGCGGACCGGCCCCGCCGGCGGCGATCAGCGTAAAGCGGCGCGGATTGTGGCCGCGCTCCGTCGTGACCCGTTCCACCGCGTGCTGGATGGTCTGTTCCACCAGACGCAGGATGCCGGCGGCGGCAGCCTGCGTGGAGATGCCCAGCGGACGCGCAACATGCGTATCGATCGCCACGCGCGCGCGGTCAGCCTGCAGCGATATGGCACCGCCGGCATAGGGCCCGGGCTTCAGCCGGCCGAGCACGAGTTGCGCGTCGGTCACCGTGGGATGTTCGCCACCCAGGCCGTAGCAGGCCGGCCCCGGCCTCGCGCCCGCGCCACGCGGGCCCGCATGCAGCATGCCGGACGCGTCGACATGGGCAATCGTGCCGCCGCCGGCGCCCACGGTATGGATCTCCACTGCCGGGATCATCAGGTGCTGGCCATCCACTTCCAGCTGATCGGTCATCGCGATCTCCCCGCCGGCCGACAGCGTGACGTCGCAGCTGGTGCCGCCCACCTCGATCGCCACGAGGTCGGCGGTGCCGGTGTCGCGGCCGAAATAGCGGATGGCCCCGCCGCCGGCCGCCGGTCCGGACAGGATCAGCTGCACCGCCTGGTTGTTCAGTTCGGCGACCGAAATGGCGCCGCCGTTGCTCTGCACGAGCAGCACGCCGCGCCCCAGGCCCATCGCGGTCAGCTCCGCGTCCAGGCGGCGCAGATAGGGCACCACGCGCGGTGCGACGTAGGCGTTCACCACCACCGTCGCGCTGCGTTCGTATTCTCCGATCACCGGCGCGAGGTCCGCCGAACAGGATACCGGCACCTCCGGCCACGCCGCATGGACGAGTTCCTGCACGCGATGCTCGTGCACCGGATTGCGATAGCTGTGCAGCAGGCAGATCGCGATACTCTCCACCCCCGCGCGGCGGAACAGCGCGACGGCGTCACGCACCGTGGCTTCGTCGACCGCCTCGATCTCCTGCCCGGCCGCGTCCAGCCGGCCGCGCACCGGCCGGCGCAGCTGCCGCGGCACGAGCACCGGCGGGTTCGGTTCCCGGTGATCCCACACGTCCCGCCGCAGGCCGCGCCGGATTTCCAGGCTGTCGCGGAAGCCTTCGGTGGTGAGCAATCCAACCTTGGCGCCCTTGCCTTCGAGCAGCGTGTTGGTGGCGATCGTCGAACCGTGCACCAGGAGGGAGCAGCGGCTCAGCAGCGCTGCGCCGGTCAGTTCCAGACGCTCGGCGGCATGAGTGATCGCCCGCAGCACGCCCGATGCCGGATCGGCGGGATTGGACGGTGTCTTGAAGGCATGGACCCCACCGGCGGCATCGAGCAGCACCAGATCCGTGAACGTGCCGCCGACATCGATGCCGATCCGGTACGGCGCGGCGGGCGTTGTATCGTGGGGCGAGCCGGCGGCGTCCGTATCCACAGCATGATCTCCGATCCGGGCAGTAAGTGTTATAACGTATATCGCAATTCCGCCCCAGGGCAAGCTTGACAGCGGCGCAGTTCGATATGTGTTATATCACTTCACCTGTTGGAAGTGGCCCATGCTGCATCGTCGGACGGCACTTGGACTGATCGCCGGTACATTCACCGCGTCGAACCTGAAACGGGCCCGCGCGGCCAGCGGTGATCCGTTGAAGATCGTCGCGCTGGAGAGCCTGAGCGGGCCCGGATCAGAGCAGAACCACCTGTTTTCGAGCGGCGTCCGCTACGGCGTGATGAAAATGAACGAGGCCGGCGGCTTCAACGGCCAGCCGGTGCAGTTCGCGGAGTATGACACGGGCGGCACCACGACCGGAGCCGCGGAGAAAATGCGAACCGCCCTGGCCGACGGCTGCAACGTCGTGCTTCATGGCAGTTCATCCGCCACCGGCGGACAGATCACCGAGGACGTGCGCAAATTCAATCTGCGCAACCCGACGAAGCGCGTGCTGTTCCTGGGCACCGGAACCGAGGCGCTCGAACTCACCGGAGAGAAGTGCCAGTATTATTTCTTTCGTTTCGCCACGAATGCACAGATCCGCGTCCGCGCCCTGGTCTCGGCGATGAAGGATGTCGGCGCACTCGGCACCAAGGTTTTCTCGATCAACCAGAACTACGCCTGGGGCAAGGATGTCGAGGCCGCGGTGGTGGAACTCGCCCCGGCCAACGGCTACGTGGTGGTGGACAAGATCATCCACGACATGTTCAAGGTGCAGGATTTCAGCCCTTACGTCGCGCGTATCGCGGCCTCCGGCGCCGACACCGTGTTCTGCGGCAACTCAGGCAACGACATCACCTACCTCGTCAAGGCGATCCGCTCGGCTGGCCTGAAAGTGAATTTCGGCGCGGCGTTTCTGGACCTTCCGGGCACGCTCGCCGCGGCCGGCGATGCGGCGGAGGGGTATTTTGAAGCGGAGCGGTGGAACCGCGAAGCGTTCGGCGACTGGGGCGTCCGGCTTTGGGCCGACTACGCAGCCAGGATCGGCTCGGAACCTTCTGGTAACGAAATCAAGTCGGTGCTGGCGATGGCCTTTCTGCAGCAGGCGCTGGCCACGGTGCCGCAAGGCGGTGCGATCAGCGCCGACAGGATCGCCGCGGCGATGGAGGCGACCACGTACAAGCTGCCGACCGGCGACGTGACGATGCGGGCGGCGGACCACCAGGCGCTGTTTCCAATCGTCGTGGCGCGGGTACAGAAGGGTGCGAAATATGGTGCCGACGGCACCGACCTCGGCTTCGTTCCGGTGCGCGTGATCCCGGGAACCGCCGCGGCCAACCCGGTCCAGGCCGCCTGCCGCATGGAGCACCCGACCTGAATTCAGTGCCGAGCATGCTATTCAGCCGCCGCCGCGACCGGACGGCCACGCCGCCGCGGCGGGGTCTTTCCGGCGCGGCGCAGCGAATTGAGCACACTGCGCTCCCCCTGCGCCAGGTCGCGCCGCAGCGCCACGCACAGCGCGCGGACATTCCCCTGCCGGATGGCGTCGATCATCGCCTGGTGGTTGCTCGTGCCTTTGCGCGTGACGTCGAAGTCCGGATACAGAAGATTCATTGTCGAACCAATCTGCAGCCACAGGCTTTCGATCATCCGCACCGCGGTCGGCATCGCCGAGGCCTCGTAGATCGTGAAGTGAAACCGATGGTTGTTGGCCAGCGCCGCGCGGTAGTCATGCCGGTCGAGCGCCGCTTCGTGCGCCGCCAGCAGCCGTTTCAACCCGGCAATCTGTGTCCGTCCCAGAAGCGGAACCGCTGCCTCGGCGGCCATCACCTCCAGCACCTCGCGGATGCGGTAGATTTCGACCAGACGCGCCTTGTCCAGCACGGGCACCTGGACGCCGCGCGTCGGGGTCAGCTCCAACGCCCCTTCCGCGACCAGGCGGCCCAGCGCCTCGCGCGCCGGGGTCAGGCTGACCTGCATCGCCGCGGCGACGGAGCGCGTGGTCATGGGCTGGCCGGGTTCAAATGCGCCGGCAATCAACGCCAGCCGGAGCCTGTTGTACACCTGATGACCCAGGGTTTCGCCACGCTCGACGGATGTCGCGTCCGGCAACTCGATTGCGTTACGCGCCATATCCTGCACTCCCTTGGCGGCCGGCGGCACGGTCCGGCGGCGCTCCGCGCGTTGGCCGCACGGCCTGCCTTGTCGACGCGGCGCGATATAACAGATAACACTTTGCACCGCTACAGGTCCGGCACCGGCTCCGGATCGCGCGGCTGACATGCAGTATGTCATCGCCTCATTGTTGAACGGTACCGTCTTCGGCCTGCTGCTGTTCATGGTGTCCGCCGGACTGACGCTGATCTTCGGCATGATGGGCGTGCTCAATTTCGCCCATGCATCGTTCTATATGCTTGGCGCCTATCTTGGCTACTCGATCGGCCGGATCACCGGCTTCTGGCCCGCCCTGTTGCTGGCCCCGCTGCTTGTGGCCCTGCTGGGCGCCGGACTCGAACGCTGGATGCTGCGCCGCACCCACCGCCATGGCCATGCGCTGGAACTGCTGCTGACGTTCGGTGTGGCCTTCGTCATCAACGAGCTCGTCAAGCTCGTCTACGGCCCGTTCGCCGTGGACTACCGGATGCCCCCGGCGCTCGACGTGACCGCGTTCCGCTTCTACGGGCTGGACTACTCCGCCTATCGGCTGTTCATCGGCGGCGTCGCCATCGTGATGTTCGTGGCGATCCTGCTGCTGCTCCGACTGACCCGGGTCGGTCTGATCGTGCGCGCCGCACTGTCCCAGCCGCAGATGGTGGAGGCACTGGGGCACGATGTGCCGAAGGTCCTGATGGGTGTCTTTGCCGCCGGTGCCGGCCTCGCCGGGCTCGCCGGCGCGGTCGCGGGTGCGTTCTATCCGACCGGACCGACCATGGCGAACTACCTGGGCTCCATCGTGTTCGTGGTCGTCGTCGTCGGCGGCCTGGGCTCATTGGAAGGCGCTCTGGTGGCCTCGCTGCTGATCGGACTGCTGACCACGTTCACCGTCGGGCTGGACTGGACGCTGGCGGATCTGTTCGGCGCATTCGGCCTGGGGCCGTGGGCCAGCGGCCTGGGCGGGCTGTTCACGCTCACTTTGTCGAGCCTGTCCGGATCGCTGCCCTTCCTCATCATGCTGCTGGTGCTGCTGATCCGGCCCTCCGGTCTGTTCGGCGAACGCGCATGACCGGCCGCAGGCTGATGGTCGGGGTGGTCGCGGCGGGTGTCCTGCTGCTGCCGTTCTTCCTGCCGGAGAACGGCGTGACGATCGCCACCCGCATGCTGATCGCCGCGCTGTTCGCCCTCGCCTACAATCTGCTGTGGCGGCATGGCGGGCTGCTGTCGTTCGGGCACGCCGTCTATTTCGGCGCAGGCATGTTCGCCGCCATCCACCTGATGCGCCTCGCGGAGAGCGGCGGACCGGCACTGCCCCTGCCGCTGATCCCCCTGGCGGGGGCACTCGCCGGGACCATCGCCGGGGTCGTGCTCGGGTTTCTCGCGACAACCCGCGGCGGAACCTACTTCGCGATGATCACGCTGGCGACCGGCGAACTGGCTTATGCCGTCGGGCCGCGCTGGGATGCGGTGTTCGGTGGCGAGTCCGGTATCTCGACCATGCGCATGCCCTGGGCGGGCCTCGACTTCGGCAGCCAGACCCAGGTCTATGGTCTGGCGCTGGTCTGGTTCCTGGTCGGCGCCGCCGGGCTGCACGGTTTCGCCGCTACGCCGCTCGGGCGGATCACCTTCGCGCTGGGCGAGAATGAAATGCGACTGCGTGCGCTCGGCTATCGCACGCATCTGACCAAGACCGCGTTGTTTGCCATCTCCGCCACGGTGTCGGGCCTGGCAGGCGCGCTGCTGGCCGTCGCGAACGAGAATGTCGACTACGGGATCTTCACCGGCGTCAACTCGGCGCAGCCCGTCCTGCAGACGTTTATCGGCGGGGCCGCCACCTTCCTTGGGCCGGCTGTGGGTGCGGTCGTTCTCACCTGGGTCGGCAACCAGGTGTCGGACATGACCCGGCTGTGGCTGTTGTACCAAGGGCTGTTGTTCGTGGCGGTCGTGCTGTACGCGCCGGACGGCCTGACCGGGTTGCTGCTGCGCGAGCGAGAGATCGCCCGACGTGCCGGCCCGGCTGCAGCCGCATGCCGCGTCGCGCTGGGTACCGCCGGCGTCGCGTCGCTGGCGTTCGCGGTGGTCTTCATATCCGAGGCAGCGTTCGTGCTGCTGGGCGAGGCTTACGCCATGCGCCAGGCGACGGACGCCGGACGCTGGCCGGACCTGCACCTGTTCGCCCACGACTGGCCGGCGCTGTCGCCGGTCACCTGGCTGCTGCCGCTCGCATCCCTGCTGCTCGGCCTCGCACTGCTGTGGTACGCGGGCCGCGCGGCCCGTCCCGCCAGCGAGGCCACGGCATGACCGGACCGCCCTCCGCTTCACCCCCGGCCTCACCGCGCGCCCTCCCCGTTGCATCGCCCGACGCCGATGCGCCAGCGCTGCCCCCGCCCGATGCACGGTCCTCGGCCG
>DASWON010000293.1:0-4383 GCA_036398735.1 Rhodopila sp. | reverse complement strand
CTCGGAGCATTCGTATTGCCCGCAACGACCGAGGGCATGACGGACGCATCCGCCACCCGCAGCCCGCCAATGCCATGCACCCGAAGCCGCGGATCGACCACGGTGTTGGTTCCCGAACCCATCGCGCAGGTGCTGCTGGGATGATGGTTGGAGATGCCGGTCTGGCGCACGAACGCGGCCATGTCCGCATCGGAAACGGTCGCCGGACCGGGCGCGATCTCCTCCGCCACATAGGGCCGCAGCGCCGGCTGTTCGGCGATCCTTCGTGCCAGCCGGATCCCCGTCACCACCGCGCGCATGTCGTATTCGGTGCGCAGGAAGTCGAACAGGATCGACGGCGGCGCGAGTGGATCCGGGGACGACAGCCGCACCGACCCACGACCGTCCGGTTTCAGGTGCACCGGGCTCAGCGTAAATCCGGGGAAGCCGTGTGGCGTCACGCGGTCCTTGGTGCGCTCCAGCGTGCTCCATTCCAGCAGGTTGATCTGCAGGTCCGGCCGTTCCAGCCGAGGATCGGAACGCGTAAACAGCCCGGCGTGGATGCCGTTGCTCGCCATCGGGCCGGAGCGAAACAGCCCGTAACGAACACCGGCCAGGATCTTGCGCGGCCAGGAGTTTTCGAGGTCGTTGAGTGTGATCGGCCGGGTGCAGCGCCAGCTCATATAGGTATTGAAATGATCATGCAGGTTGGAACCGACCGCCGGCATATCGCGCGCCACGTCGATGCCCATGTCCCGCAGATGCTGCGCGGGGCCGAGGCCAGACAGCATCAGCAGCTGCGGCGAACCGTAGGTTCCGCCTGAAACGATGATCTCGGCGCGGGCCATGGCGATCCGGCGACCATCGGCGGAGGCGTATTCCACTCCCGTCGCACGGCCGTCCGTCAGCAGCACGCGGGTGGCGTGGGCGCCGGTGCGGATGGTCAGGTTGCGCCGCGACCGGGCCGGATCGAGATAGGCTTTCGCTGTGCTCCAGCGGCGGCGGTTGGATGTCGTCGTCTGGTAGTAGCCGCAGCCCTCCTGGTTGGCTCCGTTGAAGTCGGGGTTGCGCGGGATGCCGGCCTGCTCGCAGGCGGTCAGCACGGCGTCCGACAATTCGAACCGGGATGGCTGATCCGAGACATTGAGCGGACCGCCGACGCCGTGGTACTCGCTCTCGCCACGCGCCTGGTTCTGGGCTTTGCGAAAATACGGCAGCACGGAATCCCAGTCCCAGCCGGTGCAGCCGCGCTGCCGCCACTCATCGTAGTCGGCGTGGTTGCCGCGGATATACACCATGCCGTTGATCGAGCTGGTGCCGCCGAGGGTCTTGCCGCGCGGCAGGTACAGCCGGCGATTGTCCAAGGTCGGCTGCGGCGCGCTCTCGAACTTCCAGTTCACTCTGGGATTGATGAAGGTCTTGGTGAAGCCGAGCGGAATGTGGATCCAGGGATTGCTGTCGGGCGGGCCGGCTTCGAGCAGCAGAACGGTATGGCGTCCGGATTCGGAAAGCCGCGATGCGACAACGGCGCCCGCGGATCCGGCGCCGGTCACGATGAAGTCGTAGGTTTCCGCATCGGCGGGCATGGACGGCATTCTCCCTCGTTTGGTTGCAGGCAAGATTGTCGATGTGGAGGCCGCAGGCAATGGCGCCGATGTCGGGTGATAGGACAGGACCGTCGGGCGTTGCGCCGCGCGATGTGGCCCCCGGTGCCGGGTGTGGAAGAGACAGCCCGTGTCCATGCTGGCGGCGGTGGGTGTTGCAACGGTTTGACCGTGATCGAGAGCGTGCCGGTTGCTTGCTGTGTCGCGCCCTCGCTTACGGGCTCGCTCGTTTGGCGATGTCACCGGGGGCCGGCGATCTGCCCGCGTTTCCACCTCCGGATCGAGGCCCTGGACGCCGGTGTCGTGTCCTAAGAAACAAGTTGTTGTTTCTTGAAAATCGCTACCGAACCAGCAGCAGTGCAAGGATCGCTGCGACCGTTTGGCGGAAGCGCAACGGGTCCCCTCCGCGCAGGTTGGCCTTCTTGCCAAGCCAGGCGCGGACTGAAGCGCCGAATGTTCAAACGCAAGGACACATTGCAGAGCATCGCCGAACCGGTCCGCGGGACGGGCGGCCATCAGGTGCCACAGCATCGGAGCCAGCCACGACGGCGGGTCCGGCGCCGCCGAACGAAAGGCGAGAGGAGGCAGGCAGATCGCGGAGTCCGGATTGCGCTCGCGTCCGTGCGGGAGGTGCAGCGGCGGTCGGGATGGAGGCCACTTCAGGTCGCCATTGCTTCTGATAGAAAATTCACCGCGAAGAGCCGCGGGATTTGGCCGCGTGCCTGTGCTTCGGCCGGCCCGGTCATCTGACGCTTGAGAACCAGGCATGAGGATCAGGCCACCGGTTGCCCGTTCCGGTCATAATACACCATGGATCGAGGCGGGACCGGTTGTTGCCGGACCCGAATGCAGCGGCGCAGCGGAGTGCTTGCAATTTGACCAACCGGGAACGATCGTTGGCCGCCTCCGGCCAGCACCATTGGCACGGCAAGTGCAAGGATAGTAACGGACCAACAAAGGGGAAGCAGCAAGCATATGGCAACCAATCGATCTCGCGGACTAGGCCGCCGTTCCCTGCTGGCGACCGCCGGCGTCGTCGCCGGCAGCGGCGCGATCAACATTGCCGGCAGCGGCGCCATTACCGGCTTCCCAACGATTTGGGCGCAGAACATCAAGAATATCACGCTCCGCCAGTTCGGTACCGGGGTCTCGAACCTTAACGCGGTGGCCGACAAGGTGAAGGCGGACCTGGGCTTCACCTTGTCGATGACCGCGCTGGACACCGACGCCGTGACGCAGAAGGCGGTGACCCAGCCAAAATCCTACGACATCGCCGACATCGAGTATTTCGCCATCAAAAAGGTCTTTCCGACCGGCGTGATGCAGCCGATGGATGCCAAGAAGATCAAGCTTTACGACAAGATCGTGCCGATCTTCACCAAGGGGAAGCTGACGCCGACCAGCCCGGTCGCCCAGGGCACCACGCCGTTTTCCGTCGGCTACGTCGATGGCTCGAACGGCAAGGCCTTCGCCAAGGGTGAAACCGGCTGGATGACGCTGATCCCCACGATCTACAACGCCGACACGCTCGGTATCCGGCCCGATCTGGTCGGGAGGCCGATCAACAACTGGAAGGACCTCGTCGACCCCGCCTTCAAGGGCAAGGCGGCAATCCTCAATATTCCCTCGATCGGCATCATGGACGCGGCGATGGTCATGGAGTCGCTCGGTACGCTGAAATACGCGGACAAGGGCAACATGACGAAGCCGGAGATCGACAAGACCGTCGCGTTTCTGATCGAGACCAAGAAAGCCGGTCAGTTCCGCGCCTTCTGGAAGAGCTTCGACGAGAGCGTCAACCTGATGGCCTCCGGCGAGGTGATCATCCAGTCAATGTGGTCGCCCGCGGTGGCGGCGGTGCGCTCCAAGGGAATCGCCTGCAAATATCAACCTCTGGCGGAGGGGTACCGAGCCTGGGCCGGCGGGTTGGGCTTGGCGAGGCATTTGAGCGGGCTCGAACTGGACGCCGCCTATGAATACATCAACTGGTACCTGTCCGGCTGGGTCGGGGCGTATCTCAACCGGCAAGGCTATTACAGCGCGGTGCTGGAGACGGCGCGGCAGAATATGTCGGCGGACGAGTGGGGCTACTGGATGGAGGGCAAGCCCGCGCAAGCCGATATCCTCAGCCCCGAGGGCAAGGTGATGGAGAAGGCCGGCGCGGTGCGTGACGGCGGGTCGTTCACCGAACGTATGGGCCGTGTCGCATGCTGGAATTCGGTGATGAACGAGGACCGGTATATGATCCAGAAATGGAATGAGTTCATCGCGGCCTGACGGCAGCGTCTGATTGCTGCCGGGGGTGGCCGCCGCGCCGCCCCCCCGGCGCCGGCTTGGACCCGCTGTCAGTGGATCGCGAGACGTAGCCCTATCGGATAAGATGCAGGAGCTTGGCGCTGGCGCGGTTTCCAGGTACCTGGAATCGGGTTGCCTGTCTCCTGTGTCATGGCTGGGCATCGGCCCGGACCAGCCATGACCCGGGGAGTTGCCAAGTGCAGGCGTGGGTCCCGGGCCAGTCCGTCACGCGCGTGCTCGCTCGCCCGGTGATGGCACAGAGGTTGGCAGCCCGGCCGCGTCTCCGGTCATCCTGAAAGTACGCTGATCACGCGTTGCGCTTCGGCGACGCGAGTAACGGCTGGCGCGCCGCGGCAACTCAGCGTGTACGCCACGCGGGCTGCCCGCCGCGGTCACCGTCTCCGCCCTGAAATGGGCTCGGCGGCATCCGGCAAGATGCGGTCCAGCAACTGCCGCGCGCTGCCGAGGGTCCGCTCCTGTATCTCCGGTCCTCGCGTCACTCCCT
>DASWON010000292.1:0-17692 GCA_036398735.1 Rhodopila sp. | reverse complement strand
GCGGGAGGGCAGCCAACTCGTCCGCGTGGTCAGCGTTGGTCTGCTTCAACCGGGCGACGCGCGCCTGGGCGTAGGCCTTGTGGATCGGGGTTGCGCCGCGGAATTCGTAGGTGAGCCCGGAGGTATGGCGCAGCAGGTCCTGAACGGTGATCGGGGTTTTCGCGGCCGTCAGGGTGTAGCCTTCACCGGACACGACGCCGACCTGAGTGGATGCGAAAGCCGGCAGGTATCTGCTGATCGGGTCGCCCAGCAGAAGCCGGCCTTCCTCCCACAGGATCATGACCGCGACCGATACGATCGCCTTGGTCATGGAGTAGATGCGGAAGATCGCGTCGGTTCCCATCGGCTGATCGCTGGCCGGGTCGAGGCGGCCGAAACTCTGCAGGTAAGCGACCTTGCCGTGCCGGGCGACCAGTGCCACGGCGCCTGGGATATGGCCGCTGGCGACACGATCGTTCAACGCCGCGGACAGGCGGTCGAGCGCGGCCTGGCTGAGGCCGACTTCCTCGGGCTTGGCGGTCGGCAGAGCTTCGGTAATCTGGATGATCCTTCCTGGCGGGCAGGGCTCGCAGTATCGCCGGAAGAGCCGTGGGATCAAGCCGCGGCCGGGAGCGCGACGCAGCGCGGAGCATGGCGTGGTTGCGACAGGCGGCGTTCCGGGCTTCGGGTCCCGCGGCGTCGCGCATTGTCGACCCATTGGGGCAGGAGGTTGTGAGCGGAACGCTCAAAGAGCATCCATCATCGGGATCAATCGAAGAGGCAGAGCACTTCCAGGCGGTTCGACCCAGATTGCCCGTCCTATGGCTGTCAGCATGGCGCGCACGAGCCCAGGCCGCGCGCCGCGGCGCTTGCCGCCAATGGCGGAAGCCCCGCGGTCGCCGGTGAGATCGGTGCGCATCATGCGGCACACACAATGCTTGCCGGGTTGGTCCGCCGGGACCGACGCTGCCTAATCGGCCGCGAGTTCGGTCCGCACGAGCTGGATCCAGTATGCCGCTCCAAGGCCGAGGATCTCGTCGTTGAAATCGTAGCCAGGGGTGTGAACATGATGCACCGCACCGTCCGGCGTGGCTCCGTTGCCGATCATGATGAACCCACCGGGGCGGGTCTGCAGCATGAACGAGAAATCCTCGGAGCTGGTCACCGGCGGACAATCCGTTTCCACCTTGTCCGCCCCGACCAGCGCCGTGGCCGCAGCGATCGACACCGCCGTCGGTTCGGCATGGGTGATCAGCGGCGGATAGCGGCGATCGTAAATCACTTCGGCCGAACAACCGAACGCGGCGGCCTGCGTCTCGGCGAGTTCGGTCAGGCGCTTCTCCATCAGGTCTCGCACCTTCGGCTGATAGGATCGAGCCGTTCCGGTGATTGTCACCTGCGACGGGATGATGTTGGGCGAACCGGCGTCGCCGCCCTGGATCGACCCGATGCTGATGACCGCGGTGTCGGCCGCCGCGATGTTACGGCTGACGATGGTCTGCAACGCCGTGATGAAGTGCGCCAGCGGCAGCGTGACGTCGGTCGCGTGATGTGCGCCGGCACCGCCATGGCCACCGGTGCCGTTGAACACCACTGTCCATGTGTCGCTGGCGGCAAGGAAGGCCCCGGTGCGGGTGCGGAACTCGCCTGCGGGAAGACCGGGCATATTGTGCATGCCATAGACCGCATCGACCGGGAAGCGATCGAACAGCCCCTGTGCGACCATCTCACGGCCGCCGCCGAGGCCTTCCTCGGCCGGCTGAAAGATAAAGGTGACGGTGCCGCCGAAGGTATCCGGATGCTCCGCAAGGTATCGGGCGGCGCCCAGCAACATGGCGGTGTGGCCGTCATGACCGCAGGCGTGCATCTTGCCCGGCACGGTGGATCCATGATCCCGGCCCGGCATTTCCTGTATGTGCAGCGCATCGAGATCGGCGCGCAGCCCGATCGCGCGCTGGCCCGGCAGGTTGCCCTTGAGCGTCGCCACCACGCCGGTTCGGGCAATGCCTTCGGTGACATCCAGGCCCCACGCCCGCAGACGCTCCGCGACCAGGGCGGCGGTGCGGGTTTCCTCGAACCCCACTTCGGGGTGGCGGTGGATATCCCGCCGGATCGCAATGAGTTCGGGCTCGTATGCTTTCAGTTCGGTCAGCAGGTCGTGGGGAGACAGTTCGTACGGGGACATGAAGAACTCTCAACGATGGAACTGGTCAGCACGTGTCGCAGCCTGTGTGAGTCCGGCGTGAATTCGATCGTCCCGCTTGTTTTCTGCATCCATCGCATCTGCCGTGGAACCCGAAACGAGGCAGCCGCGGCGATCCGAACGGCAACCCTGTCAGACGGTAAATTGTTCCGCGATGATGCGTTCCGAGAGCCCCTGATCGGGATCGAACAGCACCGTCACCGTCACCGACCGGTCCTCATGGACGGCGACCGAGACGACATCGCGGACCTCGGTGAAATCCGCGACAGCAGCGGTGGGGCGCTTGTCCGTCTCCAGCACCTCGAACAGCACATCGGCGGTGCTGGGCAGCAACGCGCCGCGCCAGCGCCGGGGCCGGAAAGCGCTGATCGGGGTCAGCGGCAGCAGGTTGGCCGACAGGGGCACGATCGGGCCATGCGCTGACAAATTGTAGGCGGTGGAGCCGGCGGGGGTAGAGATCAGCACCCCGTCACACGAGAGTTCCTCCAGACGCACCCGGCCGTCGACGGAAATGCGGATCTTCGACGCCTGGCGCAACTGGCGCAGCAGGCTGACTTCGTTGAACGCGAGCGCCTCCTCGACCGAACCGGTGGCGGTGACGGCGTGCATCCGCAACGGATGCAGCTCCGCCGCCTGCGCCCGGGACAGCCGGGCCGGCAGGTCATCCTCGCTGTAGCTGTTCATCAGGAAGCCCACCGAACCGCGGTTCATTCCGTAGACCGGGACGTTCAGCGCGAGCACCTGATGGATCGTTTCCAGCATGAAGCCATCGCCGCCAAGCGCGACGACAACGGCGGCCTGACGCAACTCGCAGGCGCCGTAGCGGGTGATCAGCCTGGTGCGGGCCTCGGCGGCGATCGGTGTGGGCGCCGCGACGAAGGCGATCTGTCCAGCCAGAAACGCATGGTTCTCAGCGACGGGAGGACCGGAAACCTGGTCGCTCAAAAGCGCTTCCTGTGTTCCAGGACCGGCATGTCACGGCGCACCTTGGCGGTCATGTCCTGGTCGATCCGCGCCGTGGTCCAGCCTATTCCGTCCGAGACACGCGCCACCACGTGGCCCCAGGGGTTGACCACCATCGAATGGCCGTAGGTGAAGCGCGGCTCGCCCTTACCCTCCAGATGCTTGCCCCAGGTCGCTGGCGCTGCGAACCAGCACTGGGTTTCGATGGCGCGGCCGCGGATCAGCGCTTCCCAGTGATCCCGGCCAGTGGCCAGCGTAAACGCGCTCGGCAGGAAGATGACTTCCGCACCCTCCTCGCGCAGTTTCCAGAACAGGTCGGGAAACCGGATATCGTAGCAGATGGCGCAGCCGACCTTCACTCCGTCGGCTTCGTACGTGACGACCTCGTCGCCGGCGCCATAACTGTTGCTCTCCCGATAGCCGGTGCCATCCGGGGCGACGATGTCGAACAGATGGATCTTGCGGTAGCGCGCCAGCTCCGTGCCATCCGGATTGAACACCACCGTCGTGTTGAACAGCTTCTCCGGCCCCTGCTCGATGATCGAGCCGCCGTGCACGTGGAGTTTCGCGGCCCGGGCGGTTTCGCGCAGGAATTCATAGGCCTCGCCACCGGGCTCGTTGGAACCCCTGGCCGGCAGCACTTCCGCATTGGCCGCCCGGGTGGCACGGTCGCCGCCAAGCGAGTCCCAGACCTCGGGCAGGCTGACGATGTCGGGGCGGTCCTGCTCGACCGCCTCCTGGATCAGCCGGCGAGCCTGGGCGATGTTTTCGGTCTTGTTGGCGCCGGGGTTCATCTGCATCACGCTGACGCGCATCATCGGCCTCCGGTAAGAATACCGGGAGAGAAGCGTATCCGCCGCCGCGACGCAACTGGGGCCGACCATGCTATGGTGCGGTGCGGTATGGAGGCGAGAGCGTATGCGGCCAATGCGGGTATGGGACTTGCCGGTGCGGTTGTTCCACTGGGCAATCGTGGTGCTGATTTTCCTCGCCTGGCTGAGCCAGGAATTCAACTACATGGATTGGCACGTGCGGATCGGGTACACGATTCTGACCCTGCTGGTGTTTCGGGTGATCTGGGGCTTCATCGGCAGCGACACGGCGCGGTTCACGCGGTTTCTGCGCAGTCCCGTGGCGGCGTTGCGGCATCTCGCGCACATCCATCGCCGGGAAGCGGACCGGGAGATCGGGCACAACGCCGCCGGCGGCTGGATGGTACTGGTGATGCTGGCGTTGATCGGCGTCCAGGCGGGGACCGGCCTGTTCGCCAATGACGATGCCAATACCGAGGGACCGCTGATGCACCTCGTCGAGAAGGACCAGAGCGACTGGCTGAGCCATATCCACTCGCTGAATTTCACACTGATCGAGGCGGTGATCGTCCTGCATGTGCTGGCGATCATGGTCTACGCCGTACTGAAGCGGCAAAACCTCGTGCGCCCGATGGTGACCGGAACGAAGCTGATGCCGGTCGAGGCGGTCCCGCCACGGATGGTGAACCCGCTGTGGGCCGTCCTGACACTGGCGATCGCCGCCGGCGTGGTGGCGTGGCTGGTGCGGCTGTAGCTGCATCCTGCTCGGATCGTTGCCGGAGCGAGCCAGCCATCCAGGCGCGGAATGAAAACGTCAGCCGCACCTGCGCCAGAGGCTTGGACTCAGCAGGCTGATACCGGCCGCGGCGGTGGCGCGCACCTCGATCAGCGCCATGCGGGGCGCGGCACGCCGCAAAGATTGGCGGCGTGCCGGATGGCCGAACGCGTTTGGGGCGCGGTGCGGCTGGCCCGTCAGTGCTGACCGTCGTTCTGCAGCAGGCTGGCCAACCGATCGAATTCCACGACCGACAACGTCTCCGCACGCCGCTCCGGGGCGATCCCGACCCGCGCCAGCAACGTCTCCCCGCCGAGGGCGCGCAACGAGCCGCGCAGCATCTTGCGGCGCTGACCGAATGCCGCCGCCGTCAACGCTTCCATGCGTGCGAACAGCGCCGAATCGGGCTGCAAAGCGTGCGGCGTCAGGCTGACCACCGCTGACCAGACCTTCGGCGGCGGTGTGAAGGCCGCGGGCGGCAAGCGCATGACGATGCGGGCATCGCAGGTCCACCGAGTCAGCACCGACAGGCGCCCGTAGGCGGGCGTATCCGGTTCGGCGCAGATCCGTTCCGCGACCTCCTGCTGAAACATCAGGGTCAGCCGCTCGAATGCCCGAGCATCACGGAGCCAGCGAACCAGCAGCGGCGAGGCCACGTTATAGGGCAGGTTGGCGATTATCTGACGCGGCGCCGGCACCAGCGACGCGGTGTCGACCGACAAGGCGTCGCCTTGGATCACCCGCAGCCGCTCGCCGGCGATGGCCGCCAGTTCCGCCAACGCCCCGACCGCGCGGGGATCCAGTTCGATCGCCGTGACGCTGGCCGCGTTCGACGCCAGCAGGGAGCGGGTCAGCCCGCCTGGGCCCGGTCCGATCTCGATGACGTGGCGGCCATCCAGGTCACCGACCTCGCGCACGATGCGGTCCGTCAGGTTGCCGTCGAGCAGGAAGTGCTGGCCGAGGGAATGCCGCGCCGCTAGGCCATGGCGGGCGATGACGTCACGCAACGGCGGCAGGCCCGGTCGTGGGGACGACGGCGGCGCGGTCACGGGCCGTGGCCGTTTCGCGGCTGGCTCAATGCGTGTTCAGTGGCTTCGACCGTTTCCGGCAGTCGTGGAAAACCCGTCCGGGCCGGGGATAACAGCCACGACACCGCTTCGGTCGCTTGCCACCGATGTCACACCCGGTGGTCGCGCACGTCGATGCTGGCCTTGCGACGGAGGTCGCGCATCGTCTGGCGGGACAGCATGTCGACGCGCTCCTCCACCAGGCGATGCTGGATTTCGGCCGCGGTGATCTCACCGACATTCTTCTGGTCGCGAGTACAGACGGTCAGCACGGCGATACCGTCGCGCGATATCAGCGGCTGGGTTGGCTTGCCGATCGGAATGGTGGCCAGCAATTCCCTGAAAGCCGGCGGGTTGACACCTTCGACACGAACCTCGCCCGGATCGATGGGTCGGTTCGGCGCATTGACCGCCTTCGCCGCGGCCTCCATCTGGTCGCAGCCCTTCACCGTGGATTCCAGCGACCTGGCCTTCAGCAGCGCCTGCCGTTGCTGGTCCGTTGGATTCTGCGGATCGACCAGCGGGGTGGCAAAAGCCATGAACGCCTGACGCAGCGTCACGATGGTCGCCAGGTCGCGGCCGATCTCCCGCTTGGCCTGCAGTGTGACGATCGAGAAGCCGCCGGGCACTCGCACTGGGTTGCTGACGGCCCCGATGGGCATCTGCGTGACGATCCGGGCAACCGCGGGATCCAGCTGATTGGTCTGTACCCAGCCGAGCTCACCGCCCTCGAGCGCCGCCTGAGTCTGGCTGAACTGCGCCGCGACAAGTGCGAACGGCGCGCCCGCGTGCAGTTCCGCGATCACCGTTTCGGCGAAGCGCTGGGCGTCCGCGCTGTTCGCGGGGTCGTCGACCGGGATGAAGATTTCTCCCAGGCGATATTCCGCCTCACCGACCCGCTGCGCCGCCAGCCGCTGCTGTTCCGCCACGTCGGAGTCGGAGACGTTGATCCGGTCTGCGACGACCTCACGCAGCATCTGCGACCAGGCGAGCTGGGCTCGGATCTGGTCGATCAGCGTGCGGGTGCTGACACCGTCGGCGGACAGCTTCGCCCGCAGCGCACCGGGCTGCATGTTGTTACGCGCCTCGATCTCCTTGATCGCCGCGGCGATCTGCTGGTCCGGGATGACGATCTTGCGCCGCTGCGCCTCCTGCACGCGCAGCCGCTCATCAACCAGCTGGCGGCGGATCTGTGGCCGCAGCCGGTCGATGACGTCGGGCGACAGGGGCAACCCTGTGGAGATCGCGAACAGGCGCGCCCGGTTGGCGATATCAGCCTCGCTGATGACGTCGCCATTGACCACGGCGGCGATGCGGCTGCCACCGGTCAGCGGCGGTTCGGCGGATGCCGGCGGAGTCGCCGCAGCGGGTTTCGCCGGCGGACCCGCGGCAAAACCAGCCATCGGGGACAGCAGCAGAAGGCCGAGCCCTCCCGCCATCCACCAGGAAATTTGTCCGAAGTCACGCCTTACCGGACGGCCGCTGTGCTGGCCGCCACGAAGGCTGCGGCGAAGGGTCGGCATGTCAGGCACTCCCGAACTCATAGTGCGCGATAACCAAACTGGCCTATCGTCTTGAACGTCAACAGGAACAGCACGGTTGTCGCACCATCGTCACCATTGATGCTGGTATAGCGACGGAACAGCCGGAAATCAAAGATGAAGCATTCATCCTCATAGATCCCGTCGGCCCCGACGGCGACCATCTGGTTGGTCGCGAGGTCGCGGCGGGCGTTGCCGCTGAACCTGTAGTTGCCCCATTTCGACGACAGCCCCACCGTCACCTCATTGCGCGGGAAATAGTAGTTGTTCCCAAGCGGCGGCGGGGCGGGCTGATCATAATAGGTGTACGGGTCGAACGTCGTGTAGACATAGCCGCCGTAGAGGCGCAGCCGATCCACCCCGGCGGAGGCGACGGCGTCCGCGAAGCGCGTTGCCAGGCTGCTCTTGTCGAGACGCGTGCGGTACGTCAGGTCGAGCCACTGGGTCGGCGCGAACGTGGCGCGGGCGACCACGTCGGAGACTTCGTCATGCAGACCTGACGCCTCGGGGAACAGGTTGTCCTTGTTGGTGCGGTAGGCCTGCCCGATCAGCCCATCGAACGTGGTACCGCCGAGATACCAGGCGCCGTGCAGGGCAACATTGGCGCGCACGCCGCCATCGAGCCGGTCGACGCCGGTAAACCGGTTGAAGCCGAACAGATTGGCGTCGGTGAACTCGAAGTCGAGGCTGTCTTCATTCGGAATCCGCCGGATCTGGCTGTCGCCCGACTGCGGGGCAACGATCATCTGGACGATCGGCTCGATGACCTGCGTGCCCCAGGCTCCGCTGTCCCGCGCGAATGGCCAGCGGAAGTCCACCCCAACCTGCGGCAAGGCACGCGCGGTATCGATGTCGTGATCCAGGCCGAAATTCGGCGTCTCGTTGAACTCCGACGCATTGTACGCCGCGGCATCGCCGTGCAGTGTGATTTTCCACTGGTCACCCAGCAGACCGACGAACGGCCGCTCGTAGTCCATCGTCAGCGAACCGCGTCGCGTATTGGTGCCGGTGGAACGAATCAGATTGAAGGCGCCCGCCGAAACCGAGAGCCGGCCTCCCAGCGAATCCGGGGTGCCGAAATAGCTGTACTGGTAGCGCGGCAGCACGGTCGGCAGCGCGCTCGTGTTGATCGCCGTGTTCAGGCCCTGATAGAATTTGGAATCGAGCCGGGTATAGGAGCCTTGGCCGAACCCCTCGATATACAGCTGGCTCGACAGGACATTCTGGTCGCCCGCCAGTCCCTGCACGATATGGAAATCGCGGACGTAATCGGTCGACGACGCGCGGTTGATGTTGAATCCCCACCGCCAGGTGTCGTCGTAGGCGAACTGCCCCTGGGACATGAACGAACCCTGGGGCGATCTGTCGACATATCCCCCCGAGGCGTTGACCAGCAGGGTGCCGTCATTGAACCGCCGCCGGTACTCGATATCGAGTTGCGGTCCCTCCTGGGTGGTGATCATCGGCAGGAACGTGGCATCCGACTGGTCGTCGATGACCTGATACCAGGGCTGGCCGTAGAAGAACCCGATGTTCGAGGAGTTCCCAAGAATCGGCGGAAGCAGCCCGGACTCACGTTTCACCGACGGATCAGCGTGCCAGAAGTACGGGAAGTAGGCGACCGGGATGCCGAACATCTCCAGGGTCCCGTCGGTGTATTCTATCTTCTTATGTTCGGCATCCTGCACCGCCGAACGCGCGCGGATCTGCCATAGCGGCGGGCGCGTCGGATCCTTGGCGCACAGGTTGCACGTCGTATAGACGACCTTGGACAGCTCGTTGATCTGGCCACCGGTGCGCTGAGCGCCATTCGCGGCCAGCCTGCCGTTCTGCTGCAACAGCGCGCGCATATCCTTCAGGATGCCGTCGTTCATGTTGTTCTGCATTTCGGCGTAGTCGGCGAACATCACCTCGCCGTCCGGCTCCAGCAGCACCACATGCCCGGTGGCGGCAGCGACGCCGGTGTTGCGGTCGAAGGTGATCTTGTCGGCACGCAGGACGTGCCCGTTCTGCCAGGCCTCGACGTGCCCTGTCGCGGTGACGAAAGATCTGTCCTTGTCGTAGTCCACTTCGTCCGCCGTAAAGGTGACGGGCTCATTGCGGTTGATCTGGTGGTTGCCCGGATCGGTGCCAAGGGCGCTGAACTGCGCCCGTGCCGGTGCCACGCAGAGGCACCCGAGAGTGATGCCCAGGGTCGCGATACGTAGGGTCGCGATACCCAGGGTCGCGATACGCAGGGTCGCGATACCCAGGGTCGCGATGCCCACGGCGTTTCCGGGCCGACGTCCGGGCGGCAACGGGCGGTCGCGGGTGCCGCGCCTCAGGAGGGCGGGCACAAGGAGCCGATTTGGTCGTGAACGGTGCAAGCGATCCATCCCCCAGCCGCCTTCGCGTCAGCCATCTTCGGTGTGTAGCAGCAGGGCGACAGCGAGCATAAGGCCGGATGCGGCGGGTGCCCACGCCGCCAGTACAACCGGAAGAGCGCCGGACTGGCCGATTTCCTCGGCAATCTTCGAGACCACGAACAGCGCGAAGCCCGCTGCGACCCCGCTGCCGATCATCTTGGCGACCCCGCCGCGCCGGGCCGGCCGCATGGAGAACCCAGCCGATACCAGCGTCATGGTCGCCGCCAGCAACGGCAGGGCGAGCAGGGCCTGAAAATGCAACTGATGCCGGATGGAGGAAAATCCGGAACGGTCGAGCAGCGCGATGAAGCCTGGCAGCGCCCAGAACGACAGCGTGTCGGGCGAGGCGAAACTCTCCTGCACGCGGTTCACCGTCAGGTCGGTGGGCAGGTTCATCAGTTGCGGCGGCTCCGGCAGCTGGTCAGGGCGCACCGTTCGTGCACTCTCCAGCACCCAGTTGCCGTTGCCCAGCGTGGCCCGTGCCGCCTCTATCCGGGTCAGCAGCCGGTCAGATCCGTCCAGGCGGAACACGCTGACCTGCTCGCCGGTGAGTTGTTTGCCGTGCAGTTCCACCTGCTGCGCATGAATGATCGCGACTCCCTGCGGTGAGGTTTGCCGGTCCGACTGGCGCAGCCACAGTTGCCCACCGTTCAGGGCGAGCGGACCGCCGCCGGTGCGGAGATAGGCATTGTCCAGCGCCTCGGCGCGCGCCAGCATCACGGAGGACACGGGACTGATCAACGCGGTGGCCACGATACCGAACAGGAGAGCACACAAGGTCGGCGCGGTGAGGAACTCCCACGCCGATATGCCGGCGGCGCGGGCCACGATCAGCTCCGAGGAGCGGGTCAGGCGCCAGAAGCATAAAATCCCGCCAAGCAGCACCGCGAACGGCAGGATCTGCATGGCGACGTAGGGCAGACGCAAAGCCGCGATCTGGCTCACCAGTCCGAAGCTAACCTCGGGATGGTTGGCGGAGCGGCGCAGCAGTTCGATAAAATCGAACATCGCGACCAGGCCCGACAGCGCCAGCAGCATGGCGGTGACAGCCAGGGCAAACTGCCGGACCACATAGAGTGAGAGCGTTACGGCCGCCGTCATTGGCTCAGGCTTCCGCCGGCTGGGTCTGGAACAGGCGAATCGACGGCCCGAGCAGAAGCCAGCCGCATACCACCCCTGGTAGGATCGCATGGGCCCACATCAAGGGCAGCAGACTGTTGTCGCGCGCCGCCAGATTACCGAAGGCCAGTCCGAGCGCCAGCAGCAGGACCATGCTGCCGACCGTAACCAGGGGCCGCGCAAAGCCGCCATGGCGCCTGAACATTCCGCCCAGAGCCGAAAATAGCCCGACCATGGCGTACGACAGCGTGGTCAGCGGTGCGGTCAGCCGCTTGTGTCCTTCGGCGATCCATTTCGGCCGGTCCTTCTCGGACAGCGGACGCGGATCGAGCAAGGCCTGCAGCGGAACTTCCGACATGTCCAGCGGACGCGCGGTGTCATCCTTGGTCGCCTCGGCCAGGTCGATCTCATTCTGTTTGAAGGTCAGCACGTCGAGCCGCCCGGTCTGGTGGTCGATCTCCTGCCGACTGCCGTCGAGCAGCAGCACCCGCGGCCCGTTCGCTCCTTCGATCAGCCGCCCGCGCTCTGCCAGGATCGTGGCATGGGTGGTCGGATCGCGCGCATCATCGACGAGGATGCCGAGCAACGTGCCGTCATTGTCACGAGAGCGGATATAGACGGTGAGCTTGTCGGACAGCGGGGTGAAGACCCCGTCCTGCAACAGGAAAGCGGCGAGGCGGTTGCGGATCTCCCACTGAAATTGCTTGAAGTCGCGTAATGAGGCAGGCACCGCCCAGATGCTGAGGGCGTATCCCACCAAGGTGGCCAGCAGCGCCACGGTCAGCGCCGGACGCGCCAGCGCCCAGGGGGACAGCCCGGCGGCGCGCATCACGGTCAGTTCCCGGTCGGTCGACATCCGCTGGTACACGAACTGAATCACGACGTAGGTCGTCAGCGGCAGGATCACCGCTACAAAGCTGGGGATCAGCAATCCCGTCAGGTGCAGGAACACCAGGAACGAGAGGCCGCGGTTGACCACCAGGTCCACGAACCGCAGCGACTGGGTGAGCCAGACAAGCGCGGTCAGGCCGCCGGTGGCCACGACCAGCGCGAACAGCACCTGACGAAATATATAGTTATCGAGCCGGGTGAACATCTTGCCGGAGCGCATGCGGCTTTCTGCGGCAGGCTCGGCCGGGATGCAACCCGACTTTTGTTTCCAGATGGTCAGCTTCCCGACCCGGGCCAGGACCCGGCGGTCGAATCGGACGGCAGGCGGGTGTGGCGGGCCGCAAGCCGCAGCAGGGCGGGAAACAGCGCGGTGGCATGAACCACGGCGAACTGAGCGGCCGCGCTCATGCAGGCGTGATGCAGCAGTCCCCCAAGGCGCATCCGCGGCGCCAGGGTCCGGGCGAGGGACTTGTGATACGCGATCGGGCCGACGCCGCCCAGCCAGGACTCCGCTGCGAGCCGCCCGCTGTACAGCGCGATGGCCATGCCGTCACCGGTCAGCGACGGGATCACCGCAGCCTGATCACCCAGGCGGTACAGGCTATCGGCTGCAACCGGCGGCGCCTGGTAGCCGTACGGAATTCCGGCCACCGCGAGGGGCCTGGGCAATACCGGGCGGGCGCTTTCCAGCATCGCCCCGAAACGGCGACTGTGCCGCGCGATCGCGGCGATCAGACCGGCCCAGCCACCGCCGTATTGCTGCATAGCTCGCCGCTGGACGGCGATGCAAAGCACCACCTGCCCGTGTTCGACGGCCTGCATTCCGGCGTAGCCTCCGGGGAAAAGGGTCAGCTCGACGGCGCTCCCGAGGGTCCTTGCGGGTCCGGCCCGGAGCGCAAAGTACATCTTCATGCCGATAGCGCGATGTCCGCCGTGGGCGCGCGGACAGTCGCGCAGATCGTGCTTGCCGGTCGCCAGGAACACCGTCTCCGCCGCGAACGGAGTCCGCGCGTCTGTCTGCGCCGTCCATTCCTGCAAGCGCCGCGCCGGCGCATCGGAGGCCGTCGCATCGTTGGACCCGGGCACCTGACGGCGCAGGACCTCGGCGCATGGTGCGCGATCGGCGCGCGTGAGGCGGCGGACAAGGCCGGCCCGCACGATGGCCCCCTCCTGTTCGGCCCGGCGCAGCAGCGCGGCGTCGAAAGCGCGGCGGGAGAGGCCGAACGCGGGAAACGGCAGGGCGGTCTCCGCCGTTCGTTCGCCGTGGATCAGGCGGAGGCGGTCAATCGGGGCCGCACCCAGGGAAGCGGGGTCGACGCCGAGGGCGCGGGCCTGTCGGATCGCGTCGACACCGAGAAAATCGCCGCACACCTTGTGGGTGGGACCGGTCGCCCGCTCCACAAGTGTTGGCCGGCCCCCGGCGCGGCAGAGCGTGATCGCGGCCGCCGCGCCGGCCGGGCCCGCGCCGATGATCAGCGGCTCGCGACGCACAGCCGGAACGGGATGTGCCAGGCGATGGCCGCTTGCTGGTCGGTGATGCCGGCGCGACCCAGCAGCGCTTCCCACTCGGCGCGGATAAACCCCCGGGCGATTGAAATCTGGCCGTCCTCCCGGACGAAGCGGTGCCAGAGCAAGAGGCGCGCGAGCAGCGGAAACCCATAGTAGGGGATCCAATGGCGGTGGAGATCGCCGATGAACCAGCCGCTGGCGGCGTTCTCGCGCAGCCAGCCCAGATATCCGACGATCTGATCATCGGTCAGGTGGTGGGTGAACTGCGAACTGATGATGAAATCGAATTTGCCTTCGGGTGTGAAGGCGAAAGCGTCACCATTGACGAACGCGATGCCGTCGGCCGGGTCGGTAGCATCTCGAGCGGCCCGCATCGCCCAGGGGTTCAGGTCGATTCCGGTGAGCCGGGCGTCGGGATAGCGGCGGCGGATCTGGCGCAGCGCATCCCCGTAGCCGCATGCGATGTCGAGCAGGCTGAAGCCGGGCGTGGCTCGTTGCGCCAACCAGGAGAGCATCGGGCGATGCGTCAGGGTGGCTGTGTTGACCCGCGAGAGATCGCGCAGGCACCGGCGGTAATCCGCGAAGTCGATGCAGTCGGTGTCCATGCGCTCCGACCGTGTGCTGCGCCGATCCAGGGTCATGGGCGCACGAAGCCGAAGGTTTCAACCGACAGACCGGGACCGAAGGCCATCGCCATACCCGGGCCGCGACCGTCAGCGTCGAGCAGAATTTTCTCCAGCACGAACATCAGCGTGGCTGAGGACATATTGCCGTAGTCGCGCAGGATCGCTCGGGAATAGCGCAGCCGGTCGGGCGGCAGCTGCAGGCCTTGCTGGACCGCATCGAGGATTGAGCGCCCGCCGGCATGCACCGCCCACAGCACTGGAGGCTCCGGGGGCAGCAGCCTCCACCCGTGCTCGGGCAGCCAGCGGCGGATGCGACCGGGAACCTGGCCGGAGAGATGCATCTCAAAACCACCGTCGCCGATATGCCAGGTGATCAGGTCGTGGCTGCGCGGGATAACGGTGGCGCGGAACCGGCCAAGGGCGATGCCGCTCGGTTCCGCGGTGACGAGAGCGGCCGAGACGCCGTCCGCGAACAACAGGAAGCTGAGCATCTTGGGCACATCCTGAAAATCCTCCTGCAGGTGCAGGCTGCAGATCTCCGCGTTGACAACCACGACGCGGGCATCCTGGTCGGCACGCACGATCTGGTCCGCGAGCTTCAGCGCGTTGACGGCGGCGAAGCAGCCCATGAAGCCGACGATGGTACGCTGGGTCTCATCCGGCAGCCCGGCAGCCCGCATGATCTGGAAGTCGAGGCCCGGGGCGGTGAAGCCGGTGCAACTCGCGACGATCAGGTGCGTGATCGAGGCCGGTTCGATGTCCAGCTTGCGGATGGAACGCATCGCCAGGTCCAGTGCGTGCGGCTCGTACAACGCCATCCGGGCGGCGGTCGAGGGGAAGGCTCCGCGGCGATAGAACCCGGTGCTGTCGAGCATCTTGTCGCGCGGCTTTGGTCCTGGCTCGAAGATCGCGTACCGGTGCTCGATGTCGGACAGCTTCGCCATGCGGTCGAACAGCGCGCGCTTGTGCGGCCCCTGCACGGTGTCGCGGCCAAATTCCACAAACGCGTCGTGGATGTCGTGCGGAGGAACCACGGTGCCGATCCGGTTCAGCCAGGCCTGGGTCACGGGCGGTCCCTTTTGGTACGCGTTGCATGTAGGAGGAGGTGGACGTTGCGCCAGGGCGCCGGCTGGCTACGGTTCGGCAATGTGAGGCGGTTCGACCGCCAGATCGGTATTTCTGCGCCCGGCGGCTTTCATGTGCGGGGGCTTCGCCTGAAAGGCGTCCGGTGTCCCAAGGCAGCGATTTGCCACGGGCGGACGAACCCGACTTCGCGCCGATCGATGTTGATCCGCGGCAGGCTAGCCCTTTCACCGTGACCGGAGACGGCTGGCAGCCCGATCTTTGTATCATCACGCGGCGCCGGCCCGGTGAGCCGCGACATGCACTTCGAGTAAGCGGATGGTGGGTGGCGGGTCCAGACCTCGCGCGCCGGTTCGCTCGCTCGCCCATGGCGTGACGGACGGGCACCGCGACGGATGGCCAACGCGACGGGGGATAACGCGAAGGGGGGCAATCAGATCCCGCACGGGGCAATTTCGCTTTAATCGCCGTCTTCGGCCGTCCGAGTCGAGCTTCCGGGGCCGGGCACCGGGGTGTTGATGGTGAGGGCCCTGGCCGGGGCGGCGGTTCGTGCGGGGAGCGCGTCTTCGGGTATTCGTGCGGGGAGCGCGTCTTCGGGTATTCGTGCGGAGAGCGCGTCCTTAGCGTGCATGCGTGCGGCAAGCACATCGGCGTACTGCTGCAGTGCGCTGTCCCCCGCCGGCGTAACGGCATAGGTTCCGCGCGCGATTCTGGCGAACCAGCCATAGACGTTGTCGCGAAGGATGTTCGTCGCCGTCAGCACCCCTGTGGCGTCCCGCACCGCCGCGCCCGTCATCGAACCGCCGTCCGCCAGAACGCTGGCGCAGTGCAGGGCGTCCTCACGGTAGGCAGTCACCCGGGGACGTTTCGTGGTGCCGCCAAGGTTATGATCGCCGGTACGGCGAACGAACTCACTGAGCAGGCGTGCCCGGTGCCGCGCCCGTTTGCGGGGTTGATAGGGCGCCGGGTCGGCGTGTACGACGACTTCGCCGTTCCGGCCGGAGAGCAGCCCGACGCCGAGCATACGGCACAGGCGCACAGCGTCCGGAATCCTGGCGTCCCAATTTCTCCGCGCCGCCCGCCCGTCGGGGACGGCAACGGCGACATAGACCAGATCCACCGACGGCAGGCGGCGCAGCGCCTGATACAGCACGGGAAGCCCGAAGGTCAGCTTCAGTTCAACGGCGACGAGCGTATCGCCGCTCAGCCCGACGACGTCGCAGCTCCCGACCTCGCCCCGAACTGTGTAGCCCAGGGCCTCAAGGTGACGCTTCACCGGGAGGTAAAGGTCGCTCTCGCGCTGGCGGGATGGCGACGCATGTTCGATCTTCGTCGTCATGGTTCCGGCGTGGTCCTGCCTCGATGCGGGTCCGGTCGATGCATCACGTCGACCGTCATGGGGGGCGGACGAAGCGGGGGCTCCTTCCCCGGTGAACGGTCCAGCCGATTGACGGACGCGAGCATGCCGCGCCCGCGGCCGACCGCATCAGCAGCGACGGGTGCAAATGCTGACGCCGAGGTCAGGCGGAGGTGCCATTCCGATAGCCGGTGCTCCGACGGGCGACGTCGATCGGCACGATCTTCTGCGCCTCGAGCACGCCGGCGATACACGAAGCCAGTTCCGCCTGGTGGTACGGTTTCGTCAGACGCGGCAGCGAAACCGTGTCGGTTTCCAGCAGATCCGTATAGCCGCTCGCCAGAATGACCGGTATCCACGGCCACTCCTCGCGGATCAGGCTGGCCAGTTCCAGGCCGGTCATATGCGGCATCGCGTGGTCCGTGACAACCAGTTCGATCTTGCTGTCCGCCCGCAGTATGTCCAATGCGCTCGCGGCCGAGGAGGCCTCGGTGACGACATGCCCCAGGTCATCCAGCATCGCCGCGGTGCTGGATGAGATCAGGGGGTCGTCGTCGACCACCAGGACGTGCACCGGAACCGTCGTTCGAGACCGTATTTCCGGCACGTGGGTCTGCAGCACCACGCCGGTGCGGTCGACCGGCAGCCACAGCCGGACCGAGGTTCCCTGGCCAACCTGGCTGGCAATCCGCATGGCGCCGCCCGACTGCACGACCAGCCCATGCACCATCGGCAGACCGAGACCCGTGCCCTTGCCCACACCCTTGGTGGTGAAGAACGGTTCCGTCGCGCGCTTCAGGGTCGCCTCATCCATGCCGGAGCCGGAGTCGGTAATCAGGATGCTGACGAATTCCCCCGCCGAAAGGCCGGGAACCAGAAGATTGCCCTCCTCGCGATGCGCGGCGATGGTCAGCCGCCCGCCGTCCGGCATCGCGTCGCGGGCATTCAGCGCCAGATTGAGCAGCGCCAGTTCCAGCTGGTGCGGATCGACCCGGATCGGCGGCAGGCTCGCACTGACATCGGCGTCGATGTTGATGGTCGGCCCCAGCGATCGCCGCAGCATTTCTTCCATGCCCTCGACGAGGCTGCTGAGTTGCACGGTCGCCGGCTTCAGTTCCTGCCGGCGTGCGAATGCGAGCATGCGTCTGGTCAGGGAGGCGCCACGCTCCGCCCCGGCGATCGCGCCGTTCAGCAGGCGGGTCAAGGGCGGGTTGTCGGGCAGTCGTTTCTTCAGCAACTCCAGGTTGCCCAGCACGGCCATCAGGAGATTGTTGAAGTCGTGTGCAACACCGCCCGTGAGTTGGCCCAGGCTCTCCATTTTCTGCATTTCGTGGACTTGCGCCAACGCTTCCTCGCGCTCGC
>DASWON010000291.1:0-9106 GCA_036398735.1 Rhodopila sp. | reverse complement strand
CGCCTGAGCCGGCACGAAACGGACATCGCAAGCTGCCATATCGCCTCGCCGACTCGGTTCAGACGCCGCGGCGGGGAAGCCATGTCTCGGGCTTGCCCACGCCGGGCCGGGACATGCCAACGTGCCTCGTTATGATGAGATCTCATAACGAGAGAACCGCGATCCGCAGGTCCGTGAGAAATGCGGGCTAGGCCGGACTGTTCGTGTCGCGGTTGACGGAGACGTTCTCCCCGATGCCTCAGGCAGACCGTTGCCGCATCTCGCTTGCGTTTGCGCAGGGCGCGCCGTCGAATGAGGTCTCAAGTATAGACGTGGGTTGAACGCGCCGGATGCCGTGCGGTCGGCTGCCTCCGCACGGCATCGCGCATTGTCAGCCGAAGCTGAAGTGTTGTTCCATGTTCTTCTTCACGTCCGTTAGGTGGATAAAATACTGGTAAAAACCACCATTGTAGTTGCCGTCCTGCCGACGGTTCGACTCACCCTCGAAGTTGTAGTATCCGGGCGTGCACTCTTTGTTGCGATTGGTCTTGCCGCGGTGCCGGATCACTTCGTCCACCCACCATTGTTCGGTCTCCGGCTTGGCATCGATCGTGCTGTAGCCGTGCTCGCGGACATACTTGATGCATTCGGCGATGTGATCGCCCTGGGTCTGCAGCATGAACGTCAGGTTGAACTGGAACGACGCCTGGTACCCGCCCATAATGAACAGGTTTGGATAGCCCTGCGAGTGGATGCCGAACACGGTGCGCATGCCCTCGGCGTACTTCTCGTTCAGCTCGAGGCCGTTTTCGCCGCGGATATCGTTGTAGATGCCGGTTACCTGCACTTCGAAGCCGGTGGCGTAGATCAGCACATCCACCGGATATTCACGCCCCTCGAAGACCGGGCCATTCTCGCCGATTTCGGTGATACCCTTGCCGTTGGTGTCCACCAGGTGGACGTTGGGCCGGTTGAAGGCCGGCAGATATTCGTCGTCGTAGCAGGGGCGCTTGCACCGATGCATGTACCATGGCTTCAGCGCCTCGGCCGTGGCCTTGTCCTGCACGATCTCCTCCACGCGCCGGTGGATGTACATCATGTGCTCGATGTTCTGGTTTTCCTGCCGCCGGATTTTCTCGTCGCGCGGCAGGTTCGCCAGTTCGATCTTCTCAGCCTCGGTCAGCACCGGCCCGCGCATATGCTTCATGCGGCGTTCCTGCTGCCAGCCAGGCTTCAGGCCCGCCGCCCAGTCCGGATCGGTGGGCACGTCGTCGCGGATGTCGATCGCCGACGGGGTGCGCTGGAAGACGTACAGCTCCTTCGCTGCCTTGCCGACGCGCGGGATGATCTGCACCGCCGACGCGCCGGTTCCGATGATGCCGACCACCTTGTCCTTGAGACCGGAGAGATCCTGTCCGGTATAGGCGTAGTCGAAGCGCGACGAGTGGAAGGCGTGTCCCTTGAACGTCTCCATCCCCTGGATCTTCGACAGCTTCGGCTTTGACAGCGTGCCGTTGGCGCAGATCACGAACTGCGCCGACATCGTGTCGCCGCGATCGGTGCCGATGCGCCAGAGCTTCGCCTCCGCATCCCACACCGTGGAGGTGACCGTGGTCTGAAACACGGCCAAATCATACAGATCGTAGCGGCGGGCGATCGCCTGGCAGTGCGCGAAGATCTCCGGCCCCTTCGCGTAGAAGCTGCCCGGCACATAGTTCAATTCGTCCAGCAGCGGGAGGTAGTCGTAAGCGGAGACGTCGCAGGCCGCACCGGGGTAACGGTTCCAGTACCAGGTGCCGCCCACGTCGCCGCCCCGCTCAACGATACGGATGCTCTGGACGCCTCGTTCGCGCAGCCGCGCCGCGGTCAGCAGCGCCGAGAAACCGCCGCCGATCAGCAGGCATTCCACCGTGTCGTTGATCGGCTCCCGCGGGGTCGGCGCCTCGACGTGTGGATCGATCTCGTATTTCGCCAGTTCGCCGGTCAGGTCCGATGTGTACTGCGCTCTGCCGTCCGGCCGGTAGCTCAGGCGCAGATCCCGCGCCTCGGCAAACTTCTGCTTGATATCGTCGTAGTAGTCCTGCGGCTTCTCGGTCGGGATCAACGGGTTGAACACCACCCGGCCGGGGACGGCATTGGCTTCCCGGACTCTGGATGGAGGCGCCTTTTCCTTGGTTTCCGACATACGCTGCTTCCTGCCTTCTGTCTCGTGCGGTCGATCGTGTCGACTGCTACCGGACAGTAGGTTATCCGGTTCTCAACAGAGCGCAAATCAGCGGGGGGCGCAGATCGACGGGGAGCGCAAACCAATGGGCCTCAGTGGAACACGCGCCCGGAGTCGATGACGATCGTCTGCCCGGTCATGGTTTCCGTCCGGCACATCGTGACTACCATGTCGGCGCAGTCATCCTTGTCCGCGGCCTTCTTGAGCAGTGAGCCCGAGGCGGAGCGCTCGATGAACTCGGGCCGCAGGTTCGCGGTCGCACGCGTGCCTTCCAGCAGGCCGGGCGCGACGCAGTTGACCAGGGTCTCGGGCGCCAGGGCCACCGCCATGCAGCGCGTGAGGTGGATGAGGCCGGCCTTCGACACGGCGTAGGCGATGGAGGAGCCGGTGGGGGACAGGCCGGCCACCGACGCGATGTTGACGATGCGGCCTTGCCCCTGGGCCTTCATCACCGGCGCTACGGCCTTGGTCAGGCGCATCGGCCCGGTGAGGTTGACCGCCATGATCTTGTCCCAGGTCTCTTCCGTCAGGTTGTCGAGGTCGGTGAACGGGATCGACTTGTTGTAGGCGGCGTCGTTGATCAGGATATCCAGCCGGCCGAAACGCTGCGTGACGTCGGCGATCAGCGTGGCCACGGCCGCGGCGTCGGTGATGTCACAGGCAAACGCGGCGGCGTTGATCTGGTGGCGGGAGACCAGTTCGCGGGCGACGCCCTCCGCCTGATCGCGGCTCTGCGCATACATGACGGCGATGTGCGTCCCCTCTTTCGCCAGCGCGTGGCAGATGCGCTGCCCGAGCCCGCCGTTGCCGCCAGTCACCAGTGCCACCGCGCCGCTGAGGTCCATGTGCCTGTCTCCCGCATTCGGGCTGCGCGGTTGCTTCCTGGCGCGCTCCCTTGTCGATGCGGAGTGTGTGACCCAACCGGCGGACGAGGCAAGCCGGGAAGCGACAGCCAGAATGCGCGGTCCCCTCCATCGGTATACATTCGGTGCGTTTGGGGCCGGGCGTCGCCGCCTGTCATGGGCGGCTGCGCCATGGTCGCCTGCCTGCTTCGATCGTTCGGGGCATCATGCGGTGCCCCGGGATTGATCCTGCGCTCGTCTGCTCCCGGTCCGCCTGCGGGATGTCCGAGGAACCGCCGGACCTAGCCATGCACCCCTGCTGCGCCTGTGCGCCCCTCCTGCCGCCGTGCGCGCGCCTGCCGCCCTGCGCCCCTCCTGCCGCCATGCACCCGTGCTGCGGCCGTGCACCCCTCCTGCCACCGTGCGATTGAGCAATTGAAGGGCAGGATTGAAAAGACGATCCGGAGACGACGAGGCTATCAGCGCGCTGGCAAGTGCCGGTGTTCCCGCTCGAAACCATGGTTCGTTCCGCAGGCCAGGTTGAGTTGCGGCATCCCTTCAGGAACACGCGCCATGGGCGGCGGCCTCGGCCTTGCCATGGCCCGGATGAGGCGCCTCCGACCGAGGGTGGCCAGACGGGCGGCAACATGGTCATGATGCACAGGAGGGTGAGGTCGTTCTCAAGGCCTGCCCTCCGTAACAGTGAGAGTTGAATGCCCCAGCCTCCTCCGTCACCCACGCGTTCCGCGCTTGGACCAATGGCGCTGATTGCAGTCGTTGTCGCCTGCGGCGCGGCGGCCTTCGCTTACACCGGGGGGTGGCTTTCGCCCCAGCGTCTCACGCCGGGCAAGCTCATCGAGGCGCTGACGCCCCCTTCCGGCGCCCCGCTCGGTCATCGCCGGAACCACGCCAAGGGCGTCTGCTTCACCGGCGTGTTCGAAGCCAACGGCGACGGGGCCGCCCTCTCGCGCGCCACGGTGTTCACCCGTGGCCAGTACCCGGCCCTCGGACGCTTCAACCTCGGAACGGCTGACCCGAACGCACCCGACGCCACGGTCCGGGTACGCGGGATGGGGCTGCGGATTTCGACGCCCGACGGTCAGGAGTGGCGCGCCGCCATGATCGATCCCCCGTTCTTCCCGGTCTCGACGCCGCAGGCATTTTACGACCTGCTGCACGCCTCCGCGAGCAAGGACCCGCACGCGATGCAGACAGTCGTCGCCGCTCATCCGGAGATCGCCGCCTTCGGCGCATGGGCCAAGAGCGCTCCCTGGACCGGCAGCTACGCCGAAGACCCGTTCCACGGCCTCAACGCCTTCATCTTTGTCGACAACGCGGGCGCCCAGCATGCGGTGCGCTGGTCGCTTCTGCCGACGGTTCAGCCGGTTTCGATTTCGCCTGAGGATCTGGGCAAGCGCGGTCCTGACTACCTCGAGCAGGAGATTGCCGAGCGGGTGCATGGGGGACCGCTGCGCTGGAATATGGTGGTCACCGTGGCCAATCCGGGCGACCAGACGGCGGACCCCAGCAAGGCCTGGCCCGAGGATCGCCGCGCCGTCACCGTGGGCACGCTGGTCGTGCAGCAGGTCCTGGCTGAGCCGGATGGACCGTGCCGCGACATCAACTTCGACCCGACGGTGCTGCCGTCCGGTATAACCACCTCGGACGATCCGTTCCCCGCCGCGCGGTCGTCCGCCTATCGGGTGTCGTATGATCTTCGCACAGCCGAGGCCAAGGACTATCCACGAACCGCAACGGGTGCCAAGCCATGATCCGACAGCGCTTCACGCCGCTCCAGCGCCTGCTGCACTGGCTGATGGCCGTCTGCATCCTGGCGATGCTCTTCATTGGCGTCGGCATGGTGTCGACCGTCATGCCGAAATACCTGCCACTGGTCACCATTCACAAATCACTCGGCATCGGCATCCTGGTGCTGGCGATCATTCGTCTGGCGGTCCGCCTGCGCTACGGCGCGCCACCGTTGCCGCCCGACCTGCCGGGGCCGATGCAACTGGCGGCACATCTGTCGCACTACGCGCTGTATGCGCTGATGATCGGCATGCCGTTGATCGGCTGGGCAATGCTGTCGGCTGCAGCTTATCCCGTCGTGGTGTTCGGCGGTCTGTATCTGCCGCCGATCCTGCCGCTGAGCGACAGTCTGCACAGCCTGCTGTGGGACGCGCATTTCTATCTCGCCTTCCTGTTTTTTGCGCTGATCCTGATGCATCTGGCGGCGGCGTTGTTCCATGCGCTCGTGCGGCGCGACGGCGTATTCGAGACCATGGCGCCTGTGCAGCAGCGTAATGAGGTCGCCCCTGCCGAGTGAACGCGGCGGTCGCCGGTGCCGGGATCGCTCGTCACCGGGGCCAACCGCATGTGCGATGTCGCTATCCCGCAGGCAGTTTCGCAGCAGGGCCTCAGGGGCGTCGGGCCTCAGAGGCAGCCGGGCCCCAGGGGCAGTAGGGCCTCAAAGGCGATTGGTTACGAAATACCCGAGAAGCAGCCGTGCGGGAGCGCCCCGGCCGGAATGGTGTTCCCCGCCTGGGGCCGAAGGTCGCGGGCGTCTCCTGGGACGATGCACAGCAAATCTCGGGGCATGCGGTGGATCTGACCCGCGATAACGTCGCGTCGGTCCGGAAGGACCGTGATGGTGAACATCTCCACTATTGAACTTTACGGTCCTCGCGGGGGTGTCGACCGGGTGCGAGGGCTCCGGTCGACGTCGTGAATGCGACAACATCGGCGAGGTCGAGCTGCCCGCCGACCGGCGCTTGGGCCCCCGCGCGGGCCGCCACGCCGACTGCGACTGAACGCGATGCGGCCGATTATCGCCCAGCGTTCCGCGCTCGGCACTGCTGGCTGGTAATCGGTGCCGCGGCCCGGCCATGGGGAATGCGCCGCCTCCCGCCCAGTACTTGATCGGTCCCCGGTCGCGGGCGACGATGTTCCCGACCGACCCCGGTCATGGCGCCGGGCGCGCCGGCATGCGAGCATCCAGCGCCGAACCCCTTGCGAGGAAAAGCCTCATGCGCGTCGTCGCCCTGGAAGAGCACTATACAGTCCCCCGCATCGTCGCCGGCATCGCGCCCGACGCGATTGCCCGCCGTGGCTTTCCCGGACCCGACGCGGTCTGGTCGCAGACCATCAAGCGTAATGAACTTGCCGACCTCGGTGACGCCCGGCTCGCCGATATGGACGCCGGCGGTATCACCGTGCAGGTGCTGTCGGTTGCCGGTCCAGGGGCTGACGTCGTGCCGGGCCAGGCTGGTGTGGACATGGCGCGCGCCTACAACGATGCGCTGGCCGAAGCCTGCGCCCGCCACCCGACCCGCTACCGCGGCTTTGCTCACCTGCCGCTGCTCGTCCCCGAGGCGGCCGCGGATGAACTCGACCGCACCGTCAGGGACCTTGGCTTTCACGGCGTGCTGGTGAACGGCCCCACCGACGGGCGCTTCCTCGATGATCCGGCGTTCGAGCCGGTCCTGGCGAAAGCCGAACAACTCGACGTGCCGATCTACATCCATCCCGGCATTCCGGCGCCGGAGGTGCGTCAGGCCTACTACGACGGCCTGCCGGGCAATTTCGGTTTCACCCTGGCGCTGTCCGCCTGGGGCTGGCACGCCGAGACCGCGATCCACACGCTGCGGCTGGTGCTCAGTGGCGCCCTCGACCGCCATCCGGGTCTGAAGATCGTCATCGGCCACATGGGCGAGGCGTTGCCGTTCATGCTCGACCGGATCGATGAAACCACCGCCGCCGAGGCCAAGGCACGGCTCAAGCGCTCGGTGCGCCAGACGATCCTCGATCAGGTCTGGATCACCACCAGCGGGTTCTTCACCATGGTGCCGTTCATGGCGGCGCTGATGTCGTTCGGCGTCGACCGGATCCTGTTCTCGGTGGACTACCCGTTCGCATCGAACGCTCGCGCCCGGGCATTTCTGGATGCGCTGCCGGTGTCGCCGGCGGATCGTATCAAGATTGCCCACGGCAACGCCGACCGGCTGCTGCGACTGCCGGTCTGAGGCAAGCGCGCGATCGGCGAAGCATCCGTGCGATGGAGGCAACGCGTTTTCCAGGAGGTTCCGTATGACCGAAACCAGCAAACCGAGGCTTGTCGGCATCAATCACGTCGCGCTCGAAGTCGGCGACATCGATGCGGCTCTGGAATGGTATGGCCGGCTGTTCGCGTTCACCCTGCGCGGCAAGGGCGAGCGTAACGCCTTCATCGATATGGGCGACCAGTTCATCAATCTGACGCTGGTGCCCGGCGCGGCAAGCCAGCAGGTCGAGCGCCGCCACATCGGGCTCGTCGTCGATGACCGGTCGCGCATCCTGGAACTCGCGCAGGCAGCCGGCGCGCGCATCGTCGAAGGCCCGTTCCTCGACTTCCTCGACCCATGGGGCAACCGGCTCGAGATCATCGAGTACGCCAATATCCAGTTCACCAAGGCGCCACAGGTCCTGCGCGGCATGGGCCTCGCCCTCGACAAGAATGAAAAGGCCAGGCGCGAACTCGCCGACAAGGGCATGGCGGAGGGTCCCGGCCGATGAAACTCAGCCTGATGGTCCGCGGTCAGCACCCGCCGGGTGATCCGGCGCAGCACCTGCGGGACGACCTCGATCTTGTGCGGACTGCCGAACGGCTTGGCTTTGACGGTATCGTGAAGGGGTCGCACTACAGCGCGCAGCCGTTCGAGGCGGTGCAGCAGATTCCGTTCCTGTCGCATTGCGCGGCGATCGCGCCGCGCCTTCGGATCATCTGCGGTCTCGTTCTGGTGCCGTTGCATAAGCCACTCGATCTCGCCGAACAACTGGCGACGCTGGACCTTCTGTGCGGCGGCAAGCTCGTGTTCGGCGCCGGGATCGGCTACCGCGACGTGGAGTTCAAGGCGTTCGGCGTGCCGCGTGGCCAACTCGGCGCACGCTTCGAAGAGTGCCTGACCGCGATCCGCCGGCTATGGACGGAGGACTTCGTCAACATGCGAGGCGCGGACTTCGAGCTCGACCACGCCTCCTGCTCGGTCAAACCGGTACAGAAACCAATGCCGCCAGTCTGGATCGGCGCCAACGCCGACGTCGCCATCCGTCGCGCAGCCAGGCTCGGCGACTGCTGGTACATCAATCCGCATAACTCACTCGCAACGATCGAGCGGCAGATGGACCTGTATAAGCGCGCACTGGAGGAGTACGACCGGGCGTTTCCCGACGAACTGCCGATGCGTCGGGAGGTTTTCGTGGCGAACAGCCGAACCGAGGGGATCCGTCTCGCGCAGCCGTATCTCGAGGAGAAGTACAAGGCTTACCGGGCGTGGGGTCAGGACAAGGTGATGCCCGCGGGCGACGATTTCGACCACGCATTCGATGCGCTGCTGGAGGATCGATTTCTGCTTGGCTCGCCGGCCGAGGTCGCGGAGCAACTCAATCGCCTCAACCAACGTCTTGGGGTCAATCACCTGATTGCTTCGGTCCATTGGCCGGGGATGCCGAACAGCCTCGCCTTGGATCAGTTGCATCTGCTTGCCGAGGAGGTGCGTCCCTTGCTCAACCCCGGTGCGTGAACGGGTGCATCGCGATGTCATAACAATCCTGATAAGTAATTAAAATACCAACCGCCGCGGGCTCGCCGGGGCCACAACCGGGTTGAGTCGATTCGAAATTTGAGCTCAACTCATGGCTGTAAAAGACAGAACCCCGGGGGCCGCACGCGATCGGTCGAGACGCACGGGTCGGCGTGACACCACATTGGCAAGGAGGCACTGCCATGCCGTTCTACGAGAAAGGCGACGTCCGCATTCACTACGAAGAGGCCGGCTCAGGCTTTCCGTTGTTGCTCATCCCCGGAGGGGGCCTGAACTCGACCATTTCCTTCGTCACCGAGAAGGGGCCGTTCAACGCGATCGAGACGTTCAAGGGCGAGTACCGCTGCATCGCCGCGGACCTGCGGAACGCCAATGGCGGCCAATCCTCGGGTCCGCTTGAGATCGACCGCCCATGGGACGCCTATACCGACGATCAACTGGGCCTCATGGAGCATCTTGGCATCAAAGAGTTCATGGTGATG
>DASWON010000290.1:0-22732 GCA_036398735.1 Rhodopila sp. | reverse complement strand
CAGACCAGAAGTTCGGCGGCAATCCCTTGAGCGCCTGCCGCAATGCCGCGGGCGAGCGCGAGCGCTTCAGCCGCAAGGCAGTGCATCTTCCAGTTCCCGGCGATCAGTTGCGGCATCGGCGCGTCTCCCTTCCCTGCTGTTACATGCTGCTAGCGCACTGGCGAGGCGCGTCAAGCAAGAAGGCGAGGCATTTGGCCCAGCTTTGCGTCCGCATCCATCGGCCTCGCTTTCACACACCCCGGCCGCGCTACGCAAGGGCTGATGGCCCAGCCTCCCGGAGACCGGCCGGAACATTCGTTTGGCATGGCGGGTGCCGCTGGAATGGCGGGTGCCGCGTGGTCGCGACGGCGCGGCTGCCGGCACCATCCCGGCTGTTCCACGCGCATGCAGGCGGCAACCTGCGCATTGATCGATGGCAATTCCCAAATCCTAACACTCCCGATATCATGGCGTGCCACCTCAGTGGCTGACGGCGTGGAAACGGCGCCTGGGCCATCTGTCATGCACCAAACCGCGAAAAGATCGGAAGACATGAGCGAAGCTGCAACGTTGACCCGCACGCCCCCACAGGCGGCCGAACATTTTGATGTCCTGATCGTCGGGGCGGGGATCTCTGGGGTGGGTGCGGCATACCACCTCACTCAGCAATGCCCCGGCAAGAGCTTTGTGGTCCTGGAAGCGCTCGACCATTTCGGCGGCACATGGTGGACCCACCGCTATCCGGGAATTCGCTCCGACAGCGATCTGCACACCTTCGGTTATCGGTTCAAGCCCTGGACCAGCGCGCCGATCGCGACCGCCGCCGAGATCCTTTCCTATATGGGCGAGGTCATCGAGGAGAACGATCTCGGCCGGCACATCCGCTATCACCACAAGATCAGCGCGGCGCGCTGGTCGACCGAGGACAACCTCTGGACCATCGAGGCCACGCGGACGGACACCGCCGAGACGGTTCGCATCACCACGAATTTCCTTTGGATGTGCCAGGGCTACTACCGGCACTCGGTCGGCTACACGCCGGAATGGGACGGCATGGCATCGTTCAAGGGGCGGATCGTGCATCCGCAGACATGGCCCGAGGATCTGGACTACAAAAGCAAGAACGTCGTGGTCATCGGTTCGGGCGCGACCGCTGCGACGCTGGTGCCGGCGATCGCGGCCGACTGTGCCCATGTCACGATGCTGCAGCGCTCACCCACGTATTTCCGCACCGGCCGCAACGCGATCGCGCTGGCCGAGGAACTGCGAGAACTCGGCATTCAGGAGGAGTGGATCCACGAGATCGTGCGGCGGAAGATCCTGCACGACCAGGACGTGTTTACCCGCCGTTCGTTCACCGAACCCGAGGCCGTGAAGCAGGAACTGCTGTCCGCGGTGCGGGCGCATCTCGGACTATGATGTGGACACGCATTTCACCCCGAGCTACCGGCCGTGGCGGCAGCGCATCGCGTTCGTACCCGACGCCGACCTGTTCAAGGGGATCAGCTCAGGGAAGGCATCGGTGGTGACCGACGAGATCGAGCGATTCACCGAGACCGGACTGCTGCTGAAGTCCGGCAAGACGCTCGACGCCGATATCATCATCACCGCCACCGGCTTTCATCTCAATGTCCTCGGGGATATCGATTTCAGGATCGACGATGAGCCGCTGGTGTTCTCCGATACCGTGACCTATCGCGGGATGATGTTTACCGGCGTGCCGAACATGGCCTGGGTCTTCGGCTATTTCCGAGCGAGCTGGACGCTCCGGGCGGATCTCGTGGGTGATTTCGTGTGCCGGCTGCTCAACCACATGGACGCGATCGGTGCGAAGCGGGTCGTGCCGGCGCTGCGGGCGGAGGACAAGGACATGCCGCTGCAGCCGTGGATTGATCCGGAGAATTTCAATCCGGGATACATCATGCGCGGCATGCACCTGCTGCCGAAACGCGGCGACAAGCCGCAGTGGCAGCATACCCAGGACTACTGGGCCGAGAAGGACGAGTTCCCGGCCATCGACCTCGATGACGGGACGTTTCTCTACGGGTAACACCTCCTCCCTCATTCCCGGGGCCCCGCTGGGCTGCCAAGGCGTTGGACGAGATCCATCGTGCACAGTGCTTGAATTATCTGAAAGCCTCCGCCTTGCATCTGTGCCTGCCGCTCAACGTCGGCGGCCCTCGCCTGAAGATCAAGCGCATCGTTTTGGGCCTGTAAGGCACCGCCGTCCTTTGCGTGTTGGGCGTGCTCCGCGGGGGTAAAGGATCCCGGGGGCGAATAGACCCGGCGGGTGAATGGTCCCAGCGGGTGAATGGTCAGAGGGTGCATCGTCCCAGCAGGTGCATGGTCAGCGGGTGCATGGTCAGCGGGCGCATCGTCCCGGTGCGCGGAAGATCCCGGTTGGGCCGTGCCGGACGGGACCTTGCGCGCACCCGCGAACCGCGTTTGCCGCCCTGAGACCAGGATCAACAGGGTCTCCGCTCACTGCCCTCGAAATGCGAAAACGGGTATACGGCCCGGCCGGGCCGGGCATAAGCGCGGCGACCGCCGGAGCCACGTGAGGGCGATCGCGTGAAATTCGGCGGTTTTGTCCGCGTCACCGATTTGTGACCATGATCCGCCATGGCCGCTGAGGGCTGTCGGTCGTTCTGGCACCGCCGATCCCCCCCGTGCGCGCATGCCCGGGCGGCCATCGGTTCCGGGAGCAGGAGCGTCATTATAATGAGAACCATAATCGCGGAGGATCGCACGCTCTGCGCGACGCTGTGCGAAGTGGAACGCGGCCTCTTTCATGTCACCTATCGCAGCGACCCCGTGGACCCCGGCATTCTCGACCTGCCGCGCTATCAGCTGGGCGGATCCGGGTTCGAGGCCAGGCAGCACATTGAACGGCTCGCCCGCACGCTGGGCTATAACGTCGTCGTCTGGACCGCGCCGTTCGGCGCCCCGGGCCCGTTCGGCGATCCCGCTGTCGAAGGTTCTCCGCTGGTAGGCCAGTAGCCGTCCGCGGCGGATGATGGCGCCGTGAAGAAACGGGCACCGGAGTTCGCCGCCGGGACGGAGCTCCAGAAGGGGGCGCCAGGATGGGGCTCCCGAATGGGGTGGCTGGATGGGGCGCTGGAATGCAAGACCGGATGACACGATGGCTGGCCAGGGGCAGGTGGGCAACGTATACGCTCCCCCTGTCTCCGATTTCCGGGCCTGTAGCCGTTTATGATCTCCCAGTTCCGCCGCTATGCCGATTCCTGGATCGCCCGCCTGTTCTTCGTGATCATGGCGATCTCGTTCGTTGGCTGGGGGATCAGCGGCGAGATATTCCGATTGATGGGCCCGCCGACCTGGGTGGCGAAAGTCGGCGGCCAGACCATCGAAATCCCCGCGTTCCAGACTGAATACCAGCGAGCGATGGCCCAGGAGACCCGCAACCTGCCCGCCGGTCAGGAGGCAACCGCCGATCTGCGCCGCCGGGTCGGCCAGCAGACGATCGACCGCATGATCGCCCAGGCAGCACTGGGCCTGGAGCTGCAGAACCTGCGCGTCGTCACGCCCGACGAAGCGCTGGCCGCGGTGGTGCGCTCGATGCCGGCCTTCCAGGGTTCGGACGGCCAGTTCAGCCGGGCCGTCTTCACCTCGGTGCTGCAGAACAACGGCTACACCGAGGCCCGGTTTCTGGACCAGCTGCGGGCCGACATCGCGCAACGCCAGCTGCTCTCCGCCGTCAACGGGTCGGTGGCGGCGCCGGATGCCGAGGTGAAACCGCTCTACGAATCGGAGTTCGAAAAGCGCGCCGCCGATACCGCCCTTTTCCTGCTGTCCGCCGCACCGGAGCCGACCCCTCCGGATGATGCGGCCCTGACACGCTGGTATCAGAACCATCCTGAGCGTTACGCGACTCCGGAGTTCCGCCGGATCAAGGCGGTCGAACTGTCGCCGCAGTCTCTTGCGTCCGAGGTCAGCATCACCGACGCGGAACTGCAGGCCGCGTATGACGAGCGCAAGGCCGAATATCAGACACCGGAGAAACGATCGGCTCAGGTGATCTCGGCGCCGGACGAGGCCAAGGCGCGGGCGTTGGCGGACAAGTGGCGCGGCGGAGCGGACTGGGCGGCGATGCAGGCGGCGGCAAAGGCGGACGGCGCGTCGGGCATCATGCAGGATGATGCAACCGAAGTGCAGTTCCCCGATCCCGATCTGGCGAAGGCCGTGTTTTTGGCCCCTCAGGACGCGGTGTCCGAACCGGTGAAAGGCCAGCTTGGCTGGTTTGTCGTGAAGGTGACCAAGATCGCAGGCGGCACGACAACAACGTTTGAGCAGGCGAAGGACGCGCTACGCGCGCGGGTGCTCGCGTCGAAGGCTGCGGACCTGATGTACGACCGGGCGAACAAGCTGGACCAGACGCTGGGCAACGGCACGAGCCTGGACGACCTGCCGAGCGACCTGGGACTGATCGGTGTGGCGGGAACGCTGGACGCGAACGGGAACACCGAGGCGGGAACGCCTGCTCCCATCCCGGCGCCGGCGGAGCTGAAATCGGCGATCATTGCTGCCGCTTTCCAGGCCCGTCAGGGTGATCCGCCTCAGCTGACCGAGGTGCAGACCCCGTCCACCGGCGGTTCGGCGTACTATGCCCTGACCGTGGAAAGCATCATCCCGCCGGGGCAGAAGCCATTTGACGCGGTGAAGGATCAGGTTGCGGAGGATTGGAAGCAGGACCAGCGACGCCGCTTCCAGGATCAGGCAGCGACGGCGATGATGACCGCGGTGCAAGGCGGCAAGTCGTTCTCTGACGCGGCGACCATTGCCGGTGTGACGCCGAAGCTCAGTCCGCTGGTAACACGCAACCAGAGCAGCCCGGAGGTCCCGCCGGAACTGCAGCGCGTGATGTTCGGCCTGAAGAAGGGCGAGGCAACGATGGTCGAGATCGCCGAGGGTTTCGTCGTGGCGCAGCTGGCCGAAATCGTGAAGCCGGATGCGGCGACCGACAAGGCCGGCTATGACCAGGCGCGCACCGCGATCGCCAAGTCGCTCAGCAACGACGTGGCGACGGTGTTCATCGATGCGGTGCGTCTGCGAGCCAGGCCGCAGATCAACCAGCAGGCTTTCGACAGTGTCATCCAACCGCAGTAAGAGAGTGCAATGAACGTGTCGGTTACTCCGGGTTTCGCCGCCTTTCGCCTGGCCTACGAAGCAGGGCGCGGCAGCCTGGTGTGGCGCAAGACGGTGGCGGACCTGGAAACTCCGGTTGCGGCATTCCTGAAGCTGGCACACGGGCAGCCGAATTCCTTCCTACTGGAGAGCGTGGAGGGCGGCGCGGCGCGCGGGCGCTACTCGGTGATCGGCCTCCAGCCGGACCTGATCTGGCGCTGCCAGGACGGGCGCGCGTCGGTCAACCGGCACACCTTGTCCGCACCGCACGCATTCGTGGCGGAGAGCAAAGCGCCACTGGACAGCCTTCGGGCATTGATCGCCGAAACCCAGCTGGAGGTGCCGGCGCACCTGCCGCCGATGGCGGGCGGACTGGTCGGGTACCTCGGATACGACATGGTGCGGCAGATGGAAAAGCTGCCCGCCAAGAACCGCGACACAATCGGGGTGCCCGAGGGCATCATGGTCCGGCCGACCCTGTTTGCCATTTTTGACAATGTGAACGACGAACTCACCCTGGTGACGCCGGCATATCCCGCGGGCGACGTGTCGGCTGAGACAGCCTGGCAGCGGGCCTTGAGCCGCCTGGACGCCGCGGAAACGGCGCTGGAGCGTCCGCTGCCGCATCAGCCTCCGCCGGTGATGCTGCCGGATCCGCCGGCCCCGGGCTCGAATTTCTCGAAGGAGGCGTTCATCGCGGGCGTGGCGCGGTGCAAAGAGTACATCGCGGCCGGCGATGCCTTTCAGATCGTGCTGTCGCAGCGCTTCTCGGTGCCGTTCGCACTGCCGCCGTTCTCCTTGTACCGAGCGCTGCGGCGGATTAACCCGGCGCCCTTCCTGTTCTATCTGGACTTCGGCGGGTTCTCGATCGTGGGCTCCTCGCCTGAGGTTCTGGTACGGCTCCGCGATGGCATCGTCACGGTTCGCCCGCTCGCGGGAACCCGCCGGCGCGGCGCCACGTACGAAGAAGACCAGGCGCTGGAGGCCGAATTGCTGGCCGATCCGAAGGAGCGGGCGGAGCACCTCATGCTGCTCGATCTGGGGCGCAACGACGTGGGGCGGGTTGCGGCGATCGGATCGGTCAAGGTGACCGAGAGCTTCATCGTCGAGCGGTTCAGCCACGTGATGCATATCTCGTCGAACGTCGAGGGCCGGTTACGCGACGGATTGGATGCGTTGGACGCCCTGACAGCCGGCTTCCCGGCAGGGACGCTGTCGGGTGCCCCAAAGGTCCGGGCGATGGAGATCATCGAGGAACTGGAACCCGACCGGCGCAACATCTACGCCGGCTGCATCGGCTATTTCGCGGCAAACGGGACGATGGACACCTGCATCGGGCTGCGCACGGCGCTGGTCAAGGATGGCATGATGTACGTCCAGGCCGGCGCGGGGGTGGTGGCGGACTCCGTGGCGGAGGCCGAGTACGAGGAGACGCGGCAGAAGGCGCGGGCACTGGTGCGTGCGGCCGAGGAGGCGGTGCGGTTCGCCGCCGGAAAGGCCGGAGCGAACACGCGAACCTAAGACCTCGGACTCCGCGGCGCCGCAAGATGCGGGTGACCGGTGCAGCTCCGCTGACAGGTTCGTTCGCCCGGCCGCGACAGGGGGTGAGCGATACGATGCCACTCGGGGCAACGCCGCTCCGATGGACGGTTGGATCGACGCGGCGCCGATAAGCCATTGATTTAACCATGGTTCGTGGTTCCGACGTCAATACTGGGGCGAATTGGCGGTTTGGCCGACCGCAACCACGACACCGGGCCCGCCTGAACGTGCGCGGGAACGCTTGCGACACAACGAGCCGGGGCCGATGATCTGGCCGAACGTCCAATGCGAGAGGGTTTCATTATGAGTGCTCTGCGTGGCAACAACGGGCCCCGCTACCGCCACCTGCCGGACGAGTCGGCGCCGTACGAAACCATCACAATCGACAAGCTGACGCCGATCATCGGGGCGGAGATCGGGGGGGTCGACCTGTCTGCACCCCTGCCGAACCACCAGATGGACGAGATCCATCGGGCGTTGGCAGAAAATTGCGTCATCTTCTTCCGCGACCAGCATCTGACGCAGGACCAGCACCTGGCGTTCGGGCGCAGCTTCGGCAACCTGCACGTTCATCCTGCCGCTCCCCACGCCCCCGGCCATCCGGACCTGATGATCATCCACACGGACAAGAACAGCCCGCGGGCCAATGGCGAGGGATGGCACAGCGACGTCTCCTGCGATCCGGAACCGCCGATGGGGAGCATCCTGTATATCAAGCAGTGCCCGCCCCGAGGCGGCGACACCCTCTTCGCCAACATGTATGCGGCCTACGAGGCGCTGTCGGACCGGATGAAGGCCTATCTCGACGGCCTGATCGCAGTGCACGACGGTGAGGAGGCTTATCGCGGCACCTACAGGAACCTCGGGATCGAGGACAAACCGGTCTATCCGCGCGCCGAACATCCGGTGGTCCGGACCCATCCGGTGACCGGCCGCAAGGCGCTGTACGTCAACCGAGGCTTCACCCGGCGCCTGCTCGGCGTACCGCGCGACGAGAGTGCGGCCGTCCTTTCCTATCTTTATGACCATGCCGAGAACCCGCTGTTTCAGTGCCGGTTCCGCTGGCGCGAGAACTCGCTCGCGTTCTGGGACAACCGGTGCGTCCAGCATCGTGCGATGTGGGACTACTGGCCGAACACCCGCTCCGGGTTCCGCGTGACCGTCGCGGGCGACAAGCCATTCTGAATGCCATGGCCGCGAGCAACGACGGGTCGCGAGCAACGACGGGCCACGGGCGACACAGGCCACCGGCATTGGGGCCACCGGCGATTGGGGCCATGGGCGATTGGGCCTCGGGGGACTGTGGCCACGGGGGATTAGGGCCACGGGGGATTAGGGCCACTGACAAGACCGGTCACGGGCAATGCGGGCCACGGGCGATCCATACCGGCGGCGATCTGTGGTGCGGCCGGCGACAGGCCGCCCCCAACGTCAGCAAGCGGCGTTTGGCCGATAGCCAATGACGCGACGACCTGCCGCACGACCGCCGGCACTGGTTCGCGTTTCGCAGCCAGTGCCCGCTCTGACCGCCGATGCAGCCCGTGCGGCCTTCCTCGCGTGGCTGGAACAGGAACGCCACGCCGCGGCCAATACCGTCGAGGCGTACGGCCATGCGCTCGCCGGTTTCCTCGGGTTCCTGACGAAGCATCTGGGACAAGAGCCCGATCTCGCCGCGTTGGCGGAGCTTCGCGCGGCGGACATCCGCGCCTGGCTTGCGGCCCTGGCCAACGAGAAATTAGTCGCCGCATCCAGGGCGCAACATCTGTCCGCGCTGCGCAGCTTCTTTCGCTATCTCAGTCGCCGGCATGGGATCGAAATCACTGCCGTTCGTCTGGTCTCGACTGCTCGGGCCCGTCCGGCCCTGCCCCGAGCGCTGACTATCGAACAGGCCCGCGACGTTGCGGATCATGTTGGCGATGTCTCGGATGACCCGGCGATGCAGGCACGAGACGTTGCGTTTTTCTCGCTGCTCTACGGCAGCGGGCTGCGCATCGCCGAGGCGCTGGGGCTGAACGTCCGCGATGCCGCGGCCCTCAGGACGAACCTGTCGCTGACGGTGACGGGAAAGGGCGCGAAAACCCGCATCGTCCCGGTCCTGCCGGCGGTGCGAAGCGCTATCGATGCCTGGCTGGCGCTGCATCCGGACCGGCAACCGGGCAGCCCGCTGTTCCTGGGTGCACGCGGCAAGCGGCTGGACGCCGCCGTGGCGCAGAAGGTGCTGCGGACCTATCGCCGCCTGGCCGGATTGCCGGAACATGCGACACCGCACGCTCTGCGACACTCCTTCGCAACCCACCTGCTGGCCAGCGGCAGCGATCTCCGCTCGATCCAGGATCTGCTGGGTCATGCAAGCCTGTCCACGACGCAGCGCTATACCGCTGTGGACGATACGGCCTTGCTGGCGGTCTGGCGCAAAACGCATCCACGCGGGTAGCGCGCGCCGCAGCCGAGGTCCCTCCCGCGCCCTACTATCATGTCACGTGTAACACAGGACAAAGAGAGGCAGGATATGGCAATGGACGAGGCCATGCTCCCTGCCCGCTCGCTTGCCACCGCCGGTATCCTGGTCGGTCTCGGCATTTTTCCACTGATGTCGCCGAAATCGGTCTCCGCACAGGACCAGATCGTCCAGGCCAATCCAATGGAAGTCACCAGCGACACACCGGAATACTGCCTTCACCTGCTGGACCGGGTGAGCGAAATGGTGCGCGTGGCAACCGTTCCGGTTCCGCGGGAAGTGACTGATCTGACCACCGAGGGCCACCGCATGTGCGCCCATGGACAGACCCGCGGCGGGATCATGCGGCTGCGCAGCGCGCTGATGATCATGGAGAGGGGTGACGGCGCGGCCTATCGATAGAAGTTTTCTATCGCCGGACGGATCGCGTGTCTTGCATTCGCCCATATGAACGCCTCTAGATAGTGCATAAATAGAAATTGGCTTTGGTCCGGGAGGTCCGAGTGGCGAATTACGAGCCATGGAGTGAGGATCGGGCGCGCGAGATTATCAGTGGTTACGTAGGTCTCGAGGGCGCTTCGCTGCCGGTTTTACATGCTCTGCAGGCTGCGTTCGGCTGCGTTCCGCTGGAAGCGGAGCCGCTTGTCGCATTGGCCCTGAATATCAGTCGCGCTGAGGTTCATGGCATTGTGACCTTCTATCACGAGTTCCGGCGCACGGTTCCCGGACGGCATGTACTGTACGTGTGCCGCGCCGAGGCCTGTCAGGCAGTCGGCGGAGTGGCGCTGGCCACATACGTGCGAGATGCCCTGGGTATCGACTGGCACGGTACGACGCCGGATGGGTCGATCTCCCTGGAACCGGTCTTCTGCCTCGGCCTCTGCGCGACAGGTCCATCCGCATTGCTCGACGGCCACCCGATCGGCCGGCTGAGTGCGGCGCGGGTCGATCGGTTGCTGGAGACGTTGTCTTGACCCGGGTGTTCGTCCCCCGGGATGCAGCGGCGCTGGCGGTCGGGGCGGATGAGGTCGCGGCGGCGCTGGCGGATCATGCCGACATCGTGCGAACCGGCTCGCGTGGCCTGTTCTGGCTCGAACCGATGATCGAGGTGGAAACCCAGCAGGGCCGCATCGCCTACGGGCCCGTCGAAGCGGCCGATATACCCGGTCTGCTGGCCGATGGTTTGCTGACCGGGTCGGCACGCCATCTTCGCCTCGGCTCGCCCGAACGGATCCCTTTCCTGGCACGTCAGACGAGGTTGACCTTTTCCCGTTGCGGCATCGTCGATCCGCTGTCGCTGGACGACTATCACGCGCATGGCGGTCTCGATGGCCTGCGAAAGGCCTGGGAGATCGGACCGGCGGCCACCATCGAGGCGGTGCTCGCCTCGGGGCTGCGCGGTCGCGGCGGCGCCGGCTTCCCCACCGGCGTCAAGTGGAAGACCGTGGCCGACGCCCCCACGGATCCTGCGCACGGCGGTCCCGAGTTTCCCGCCCACGGCGGTCATAGGGTCCCCGCCAAAGGCGGTCGCAAATTCATCGTCTGCAACGCGGACGAGGGCGACTCCGGCACCTATGCCGACCGCATGCTGCTCGAGGGCGACCCGTTCAGCCTGATCGAGGGCATGGCGATCGCCGGTTTCGCGGTTGGTGCCTCTAAAGGCTATGTCTACACGCGGTCCGAATACCCGCACGCCATCGCCACGTTCGACAAGGCTCTGGCAATTGCCCGTGCCGCCGGGATGCTCGGCGGCGCATTCGACATCGAGCAGCGACCTGGCGCCGGAGCCTATGTCTGTGGCGAGGAAACCGCCCTGCTGGAGAGCATCGAGGGCCGTCGCGGCCAGGTCCGCTCCAAGCCGCCGCTGCCGGCGCATAAAGGGCTGTTCGGCTGCCCGACCGTGATCAACAACATGATCACCCTCACCACGGTGCCGTGCATTCTGCGCGACGGGGCCGCAGCCTATGAGGCGATCGGGATGGGACGCTCGCGCGGCACGATGCCCATTCAGCTGGCCGGCAACGTGCGTTACGGCGGCCTGTTCGAGGCCGGATTCGGCGTCACCCTGGGCGAACTGGTCTACGACATCGGCGGCGGCACCCTGTCCGGCCGACCGGTGCGTGCGGCACAGGTGGGCGGGCCACTGGGTGCCTATTTTCCGCCGGCTCTGTTCGACACGCCGTTCGACTACGAGGCCTTCGCCGCTAAAGATGGTCTCATCGGCCACGGTGGCATCGTGGTGTTCGATGATACCGTCGACATGGCGCAGCAGGCCCGCTTTGCGCTCGAGTTCTGCGTCGCCGAATCCTGCGGCAAGTGCACCCCGTGCCGCATCGGTTCGGTGCGGGGGATGGAAACGGTGGACAAGATCATGGCGGGCCAGAACGTGGACGCCAACCTGGAACTGCTGCGCGACCTCTGCCACACGCTGCGGGCCGGGTCGCTGTGCGCGCTGGGCGGGTTCATCCCCTACCCCGTGCTAAGCGCGATGAATTTCTTTCCCGAGGATTTCCGGCGCGGCCCCAGGGTGACCAACGTACCGGGCACCAGCGCAGCGATCACAGGCACGCCGATCGCGGGCACACCGATGACCGGAAGGCCGGGTGCCAATCCACCCCTGGCCGCCGCATAAGAACAAGAAGGAGACACCGCCAATGACCATGGTGCGGGAGATCGACTACGGCACACCGGCCGTCACCGCCGAGGCAATGGTGACCCTGACGATCGACGGACGCGAGGTGACGGTCCCTGACGGCACCTCCATCATGCGGGCCTCGATGGAAGCCGGGGTCAAGGTTCCGCGCCTTTGCGCGACCGATTCCCTGAACAGCTTCGGCAGTTGCCGCCTCTGTCTGGTGGAAATCGAGGGCCGCCGCGGCACGCCCGCGTCCTGCACCACGCCGGTCGCACCCGGTCTCAAGGTCCATACCGTCAGCGACAACCTGCGCCGCATCCGCCGCGGGGTCATGGAGCTGTATATCTCCGACCATCCGCTGGACTGCCTGACCTGCTCCGCCAACGGCAACTGTGAGTTGCAGACGGCGGCCGGCGAAGTCGGGCTGCGGGAGGTCCGCTATGGCTACGCCGGCAAGAACCACCTGTCCGCTCCGGTCGACCAGTCCAATCCGTATTTCAACTTCGACCCCTCGAAGTGCATCGTCTGCTCCCGCTGCGTCCGCGCCTGCGAGGAGGTCCAGGGCACCTTCGCCCTCACCATCCAGGACCGCGGATTTGCCTCCAAGGTCGCGGCCGGCCTGGACGAGCCGTTCCTGACCAGTGAGTGCGTCTCCTGCGGCGCCTGCGTGCAGGCCTGCCCGACCGCGACGCTGATGGAAAAATCGGTCGTGGAGATGGGCCAGCCGGAACATTCCGTCGTCACCACCTGCGCCTATTGCGGGGTCGGCTGCAGCTTCAAGGCCGAGATGCGCGGCGACCAGGTCGTGCGCATGGTGCCATGGAAGGACGGCAAGGCGAACCACGGCCATTCCTGCGTCAAGGGCCGCTTCGCCTGGGGCTACGCGCAGCATCCGGACCGCGTGCTGAAGCCGATGATCCGCGAGAAGATCAGCGACCCGTGGCGCGAAGTGAGCTGGGATGTCGCCATCGAACGCGTCGCGTCGGAGTTCAAGCGCATCCAGGCCAAGGCGGGCAAGGACTCGGTCGGCGTCATCACGTCGTCACGCTGCACCGCCGAGGAAGCCTATCTGGTGCAGAAGCTGACGCGCACCGCGTTCGGCAACAACAACACCGACACCTGCGCCAGGGTATGCCACTCGCCGACGGGCTACGGGCTGGGCAAGACGTTCGGCACCTCGGCCGGCACGCAGGATTTCGACAGCGTCGAGGAGTCTGACGTCATCGTAGTGATCGGCGCCAACCCGACCGACGGGCATCCGGTGTTCGGGTCACGCATGAAGAAGCGGCTGCGCGAAGGCGCCAAGCTAATCGTCATCGACCCGCGGCGGATCGACCTGGTGCGCACGCCGCACGTCGCCGCGGCATACCATCTCGCGCTGCGCCCCGGGACCAACGTCGCGATGCTGACGGCGCTGGCGCATGTCATCGTGACCGAGGGACTGGTCGCGCGCTCGTTCATCGACGAGCGCTGTGACACCGAGGCATTCGCCGACTGGGCGGCGTTCGTGTCCGAACCGCGCAACAGCCCGGAGGCACTGGAGGCGACCACCGGCGTTCCGGCCGCCCTGGTGCGCGGCGCGGCGCGTCTGTATGCGACCGGCGGCAACGGCGCGATCTACTATGGCCTGGGCGTGACCGAACACAGCCAGGGCAGCACCGCGGTCATGGGGATCGCCAACCTCGCGATGGCCACCGGCAACATCGGGCGTCGGGGCGTCGGCGTGAACCCCCTGCGCGGCCAGAATAACGTGCAGGGCAGTTGCGACATGGGCAGTTTCCCGCATGAACTGCCGGGCTATCGGCACGTCAGCCTGCCCGGCGTGCGGGCGATCTACGAAGCCGAGTGGGGCGTCGCGATCGACCCCGAACCCGGCCTGCGCATCCCGAACATGCTGGACGCCGCGGTCGAAGGAACGTTCCTCGGGCTTTATGTGCAGGGCGAGGACATCGCGCAGTCCGATCCGGACACCAAGCACGTGACCGCCGGCCTGTCGGCGATGGAATGCGTCGTGGTGCATGACCTGTTTCTGAACGAGACGGCGAATTACGCCCACGTCTTCCTGCCCGGCGCGACTTTCCTGGAGAAGGACGGCACCTTCATCAACGCCGAACGCCGGATCAATCGCGTGCGCAAGGTGATGGAGCCGCGCGCCGGGCTGGGCGACTGGGAGGTGACCCAGGCGATCTCCAACGCCATGGGCTACAAGATGCACTACAACGACCCGTCCGAGATCATGGCCGAGGTCGCGCGGACCACGCCTACCTTCGCCGGTGTGTCGTACGAGAAGCTGGACCAGGGCGCGGTGCAATGGCCGTGCAACGAGTCGGCGCCGGACGGCACCCCGATCATGCACATCGATCACTTCGTGCGCGGCAAGGGCAATTTCGTCATCACCGAATACGTGCCGACCGATGAGAAAGTCGGCCCGCGCTTCCCGCTGCTGCTCACCACAGGGCGCATCCTGTCGCAGTACAACGTAGGGGCGCAGACCCGGCGAACCGCCAACGTCGTGTGGCACGCCGAGGACATGCTGGAAATCCACCCCCACGACGCCGAGGAGCGTGGCATCAAGGACGGCGACTGGGTGCGCCTGCGCAGCCGAGCGGGGGAGACGACGTTGCGGGCCGCCGTCACGGAACGGGTCGCTCCCGGTGTCGTCTACACCACGTTCCATCATCCGCTGACCCAGGCCAACGTGGTGACGACCGAGTTTTCCGACTGGGCGACCAACTGTCCGGAATACAAGGTGACCGCGGTGCAGGTGTCGCCGTCGAACGGGCCGTCGGACTGGCAGGTCGAGTACCGCACCCTGTCGGCGAAGAACCGCCGCGTCGAGGCGGTGCCGGCCGGTGAATGAGACAGGGAAAATCGACCGGTCGGTGGGCAACCCGCCATCCGGCGACTGCATCATCGTCGTGGCCGGGTGGAATTCGGCTGGCCTGCGGCGGGACGTGGCGCAGAGAAGCCCTAGCGATTCCTCCTCCGGGACGCCGATGTCCGTCATCATCGACGCTGACCGACATGCGCGCCGTGGTTGGCGAGACGGCTGCGCAAGCAATCAACCATATACCAGCCGCCCGCCCGTCGCTGAAGCGTCGCCATTTCGGCCGACCGGTATGAGATCGACAGAGACAGGATCAGCCCATGCCTGAAGCGTCGACCGCGGTTGCAAGGATCGCCTGGCGTGGCGGCGCCGGGGAGAATGGCGTGCGCGTGGTGCCGCGGGAAACGCCCATAGCCCTGACCTACAACCGCTCGACCCATGCCGTGATGCTGGCAAGCCCCGGCGATCTGGAAGACTTCGCGATCGGCTTCAGCCTGTCCGAGGGCATCGTCGAGAAAGCCGCCGATATTCTCGCGCTGGAAATCGTGGAGGTTCCGGACGGCATCGAGTGCCGCATGGACCTCGCGGACGACCGGCTGGACGCGCTGACGAAACGACAGCGACGGCTCGCGGGACCAAGCGGCTGCGGGTTGTGTGGACTCGACAGTCTGAAAGCGGCGGTGCGACCGGCGCCGTCGGTTCCGCCTGGCCGCATCTTTTCCCCCGAGATGATCCAGGACGCCATGCGGTCCATGCAGCCGGCGCAGGTCCTGAACGCGGCCACCCGAGCGGTTCATGCGGCGGCGTTCTGGACGCCTGAACACGGACTGGTGGCGTTGCGCGAAGACGTTGGCCGGCATAACGCGCTGGATAAGCTGTCGGGCGCCCTGGTGCGTGCAGGCGTGTCGGCCTCGGACGGTCTGCTTCTGCTGTCCAGCCGCGTGTCGGTCGAGATGGTGCAGAAAGCGGCGACCTTGGGAGCGCCCGTGGTCGTTGCAATCTCGGCCCCGACCTCGTTGGCTATCGAGGTGGCGAGCGGTTCCGGCATCACCCTGATTGGCGTGGCCCGCCCCGACGGCTTCGAAGTGTTCACCCACATCAATCGGATCACCACACGGACCGCACTCCATGTCGCATGACAGACTCGCCTACATGGCGAACCAGATCGGTCGTTTCTTCCAGTCGCAGAAGCAGGACACGGCGGTCGCAGCGATCGAGGACCATATGATGAAGTTCTGGGACCCGCGGATGCGGCGGGCCATCCTCGCGCAACTGGCGGAAGGCAGGATTGAGCTCGACCCGCTCGTGCGCCAGGCGGTCGAGCATATGGGAAGCGACACGCCAGCCTGAACTTGGCCGAGCTGCGACCGGGAATCGCGCCTGAGCCGCGATAAGACAGCGAAGCGTCGCCGCCGGCCAAAGGCGATGAGGTGCCTCCGGCTCTGCCAGGTTGACGCCGATCCGGCGCACGCCACGCCTCCCGTGCTTAGGCGTATCTCACGCATAGGCCGGTGGGTGCCGTACGCACCGTCCGGCATGTCCCGCACACGCGGGGAGCCGATGCGGGGCGCGCACGCACGCGGGCGACAGCGTCCCCCAAGGCGCCGATACCGCGCGAGGGCGGATAACCGCCACTGCCGGACTGGCGCCGCGGTCGGGCGAGCGGCGGACAAGACCGGCTGCCACCATTGCACGACCTCGGGGATGTTGCGTCCTGCGGTCATCCCCCGGCAGTGGTATTGCGGTTCCGCGTGGCATGCGGATCGAGCCAGCCCATTGCGGCATCGGGCTCGCTGTCGGTCGTCGGCAGGTAAGGCTTGATATCGAGCAACGGCGTGCCGTCGAGACAATCCAGATAACGAACCTTGAGCGTCTCCGGACCATCGAACCCGTCAAAGGCGACGACGGACAGACCGATCGGATTCGGACGAAATGGCGCCCGGGTGGCAAACACGCCGCGCGGCTGAGGATCGAACGGCGGCCTGAAGCTGAGCCTCGGGTGCGTCGCCTGGCCAAGCCAGTACAGCAGGATCAGATGTGAGAAGCCGCCCAGGCTCTGCAGCCCATCGACAAATTCCGGCAGCACCTGGGCCCGGCAAGCGGGTGCCGGGTCGGGTTGGCGCCCATTGCGAGGACAATCGGTGATCGAATGCCAGGGCGTATGCAGCGTGCCGATCGGTCGGATGGTAAACTCGGTCAAGATGGCTTCCTGCGGCGCGGTGAACCGCGATGATGGGCGGTGAGGCCGGTTCCGGCAAAGCGGAATTTCCGCGGGCCCCCGCAGGTGATTTCCCGGACCGTCCCCCCGACCGGCAACGCTCGCCCCGGACCTGCGGCAATCAACCGGCCTGCGGCGATCAACCGACCTGCGGCGATCAACCGGCCCGCAACGATCGCCCGGACCTGCGACCATTGCCCGGACCTGTCGCGATCGTCCGGACCTGCGGCAATCAACCGACCTGCGGCAATCAACCGACCTGCGGCAATCGACCGACCCGCGATGATCGGCCCGACCTGCGGCAATCGTCCCGACCTGCGGCAATCAACCGGCCTGCACGAGCACTCGGCCCGCGGTCACCTGATCCCGCTTCCCGGTCTCAGCCTCACGTCGGCACCACACCGATGCGTCGATCGGCTATGATCAGTTGCCGCCCGATTCGCGGCAACTGTCGCAATGCCCCTGGGCAGGACCGGAACCATCATGATTGCCCAACTGACCGGACGAGTGGACGCACTCTCCGACGGCACATGCATCATCGACGTGGCCGGCGTGGGCTATCTGGTGCAGGCCTCGTCACGCACGCTGTCGGCGTTGCCACAGGCGCCGGCCGTCGCCAAGGTGCTGATCGAGACCCACGTCCGGGAGGACGCAATCGTCCTGTATGGCTTTGCCGATGCGGCCGAACGCGACTGGTTCCGTCTGCTCACCACGGTCCAGGGGGTGGGCGGCAAGGTGGCCCTCGCCATACTGTCGTCACTGTCGCCACGTGACCTGATCGGCGCGATCGCCGCCGGCGACAAGGCGAGCCTGACCCGGGCACAGGGCGTCGGACCGCGGCTGGCCGTCCGCTTGCTGACCGAACTCAAGGACAAGACCGGCGCCATGCCCGCGGCAACCGGCGTCACGTATTCCCCGGTTGCCGCGGCACTGCCGACGCCGGCGGACGACGCGCTCTCTGCCCTGCTCAACCTCGGGTACCGCCGGCCGGAAGCTCAGCAGACGATCGCCCGCGTCCTCGAACGCCTGGGCGACACTGCGACCCTCGACTCGCTGATCCGTGACAGCCTGAAGGAACTGGCGCAAAGAGCCTCCGGATGAGTGACCCGGACGATCGCCCCATCTCTGCCGCCCGCCAGCCCGAGGATGCCGCCGAGGCGTCGCTCCGGCCGCAAAGCCTGGCGGATTTCACCGGCCAGCAGGCCTCACGCGAAAACCTCGCCGTGTTCATCGAGGCGGCGAAGTCGCGTGGGGAAGCCCTCGATCATGTGCTGCTGCACGGCCCGCCCGGCCTCGGCAAGACGACACTGGCGCAGATCGTCGCGCGTGAGCTTGGTGTCGGGTTTCGCGCCACCTCCGGCCCGGTCATCGCCAAGGCCGGGGATCTTGCCGCGATTCTGACGAACCTGCAGCCCAGGGATGTCCTGTTCATCGACGAAATCCACCGGCTGCAGGCGGCGATCGAGGAAATCCTCTATCCCGCGATGGAGGATTTCCAGCTCGACCTGATCATCGGCGAGGGGCCGGCCGCACGCAGCGTCCGCATCGATCTGCCACCGTTCACCCTCGTTGGCGCCACCACCCGCGCCGGCCTTCTGGCCACGCCGCTGCGCGACCGCTTCGGCATCCCGCTGCGCCTTGTGTTCTACACACCTGAAGAACTGCGCCAGATCATCGCCCGCGGGGCCCGCCTGCTCGGCCTGCGGCTGACCGATGAAGGGGCCGCCGAGATTGCCGGCCGGTCCCGCGGCACCCCTCGCATTGCCGGCCGCCTGCTCCGCCGGGTGCGCGATTTCGCCGCCGTTCAGGGCGATTCTCCAGTGGATCGTGCGGTGGCCGATGCCGCGCTGAACCGGCTGGAAGTCGATCGTCTCGGTCTGGACGCGATGGACCGCCGCTATCTTCGCCGGATCGCGGAGCATCACGCTGGTGGCCCGGTCGGTGTCGAAACGCTGGCCGCTGCCCTCGCGGAGGCTCGCGACACGCTGGAGGACGTCATCGAGCCCTATCTCATCCAGGAGGGCCTCATTCTCCGCACCAGCCGAGGCCGGATGCTCGGTGAGCCTGGCTGGAAGCACCTCGAGCTGAAGCCGCCGCGGTCAGGGACGCCGTTGTTCGACGTCCTGCGAACCGAGGAATGACATCGGCGGACTGACACAGCCGGCTGCCATGTGCGCCGGGTCGCTGTTGCTGCCGAGGGTATGACGCCGTTCAGGCAAACGCGGGTTCCGTTGCCGGCGTCCCGGACGGACGTTGCTCCGGCAACGCCAGCGGGTGCGCCGGTCGGTTCTGCCGCAGCGTCGAGGCGCCGTCGGCGACGATCTGCCAAACCGCCTGGGACAGCGCCTTGCGATCCTCGAAGCGAGCCGGATCGAGCGGGGTATGGAGCAGCACCGTCGCGCGCAGCCCGATATGCTGCGTCAGCCGCCAGAAGTGCGAGGCAATGTCCATATCGCCGTACCAGGCAAAGACCGGCCGGCTTGCACGTCCTGCCGGCAGCCCGCCCAGCCGGTCATAAACCACCGACACCGGCTGGATCAGAGGCAGCTCGGCGCGGTCTTCGCCGAACCTTGTTTCGGCGACGGCGAAGAACGAGGTGCGGAACGGCAGCACGCGCGATCCGTCGGAGCTGGTTCCCTCCGGGAACAGGATCAGATTGTCGCCCGCCTTCAGGACGGCGCGCATGGCATCACGCTCCTTCCCGGTCGACGCCCGATTTCTGGAAACGAACACGGTGCGCCCCAGCCTTGCAATCGTCCCGATGATCGGCCACCTGGCGACGTCGCCCTTGGCAACGAAACATCCGTCGAGAACCCCGCCGACCACCGGAATATCGACCCAGGAAGAGTGGTTCGACACATAGATCACAGGGCGTCCGCCGCGGCGCCTGACCGCGGTTCCGATCACCCGGACCCGCACCCCGATCAGGCGGGCGAAGGTTGCCCAGTAGAGCCGTGCGAACATCACCTTCGCGGAGCCCGGCAGGATCAGGCACAGCGCCTGGATCAACATCGCGGGAAGCGTCCACAGCAATACCGCGAGTCCCCGGCGGGCAACCCGGACACGACGGGCAACCAGCCAGCCCTCCCGGCCTTTAGGCAGTTGGAGCAGAAAGCCAGGCGTGCGATCTGGATCGGGCAGCAGGCTGGACCGCCGACCTGCCCGACCCGTCTGATTGGTTCGGCCCATGTGCGACTCGTTTCCCATGACAATGGGGATAATCCCGGAGAAGCGACGGAACAATGGCGTAACCGTGACCGTTCAGCGAAACCCAACAGCACAAATTCTGGGGTAACCTTACGCAATGCACTGCCTCCGGATCCAGATGCCCGCCTGCGCGCGGTGGCTTGCCCTTCTTGTTGTTTTTTCGGCAACGATAACACTCACGAGGGGTTCTCAGGCCGCTGATCCACAGCCCTACAATGTGACCCTGAAGCCCACCGGAGACAGCGCACTCGATGCCGCCCTGCAGGGCAGTTCGACGCTGATTTCGTTGCAGAAAACGGCACCCGTCGCGGGCTTTGCGCTGACCGAACGGGCGCGTCAGGATGCCGACCGGTTCGCAACCGCCCTGCACAGTTTCGGCTACTACAAGGCAACGGTGAACACAACGATCGGCGGGCATCAGCTGGATGATCCATCGTTACCGGCCACCATCGATCAGGCACCGGCGGACCCGCCGCTGGAGGTCACGGTGGCGTTCGATCTCGGTCCACGGTTCAAGCTGGGTTCAGTGACTATTTCGACCAAGGTGCCGTCGGACATCCCGGCTCACCTGGATCTGGCACCCGGCCAGCCGGCGATGGCCGCAGATGTTCTCGCAGCCCAGGGTCGTTTGCTCAATGCGCTTCGATCGGACGGTTACCCGCTAGCCAGCGTCCCCACGCCGATCGCCATCCTGCGCCCCGACCAAAATGTGCTGGACGTGGAGTTTCAGCCGGATGCCGGGCCAAAAGCCGATATTGGTCCGGTGAGCTTCAGCGGATTGAAGGATATGAACGAGTCCTTTGTCCAAAAACGCGTGCTGATCCACCAAGGCGATCCGTTCAGCCCCCTGGCCATCGAGGCGGCCCGCCAGGATCTATCTTCGATCGGCGTATTCTCCGTCGTGCGGGCAGAGCCGGCCACGGCGCTTGATCCCAACGGGCAACTCCCGATCACGTTCGACCTGACGGAACGACCCCTGCATGCTGTCGATATGGGTGTGGCCTATTCGACCGATCTCGGGATCAACCTCACCACCGGTTGGCATGACCGCAATCTGTTCGGCAATGCCGAGCAGCTTAATCTGACGGCGGCCTATCAGGCAGGTGGCGATGCGGTGACAAAACCTGGCTATTCGGTGGGCGCGCAGTTCCTGAAGCCGGATTTTCTGCAGCGCGATCAGACCCTGGAGCTGGATCTGAACGCGGTCAAGCAGACGCTGCAGGCTTATGATCAGACCGCGCTGCTGGAAAAGATCGCCCTGAACCGAAAGCTGGCGGCGCATTGGACAGCCAGCCTTGGGCTCTCCGGCGAGCAGGAGTCGATCCTGCAGGAAGGCCTCCGGCGCCACTACGACCTGGTCGGCATTCCTGCCAGTCTGAAGTACGACAGCACGACCAACCTGCTTGATCCGACCGAGGGTATCCGCGCCACCCTTTCGGTCACGCCGACCGCATCGCTCGGCAAGCCGAACGCGACGTTCTTTATCGTGCAGCTCTCCGGCTCCACGTACATCGATATGTTCAACGACGGCCGCAGCATTCTGGCGTTGCGCGGACTGGTCGGGCAGGTGTCCGGCGCGGGCGTCTTCGCACTGCCACCTGATCAGCGCTTCTACGCCGGCGGCAGCGCGACCGTCCGCGGCTACCGGTACCAGACGCTCGGTCCGCAATTCCCGGATCGTATCCCGACGGGCGGCACCGCCATATCAACCGGAACCGTGGAGGTGCGGCAGCGTATTCTTGGCAGCTATGGCGTGGTAGGATTCATGGACGTCGGGCAGGTAAGCGCGAACGGGGCGCCGTTCACGAGCAACTGGCATGCCGGGGCGGGCGTCGGTGCGCGCTACTACACGTCGATCGGCCCAATCCGGCTGGATGTCGCCGTCCCGCTGGACAAGCTGCCGGGCGGCGACACTTTCGAGGTCTATATCGGTATCGGACAGGCATTTTGACACGGCGTCTATTGAAATGGATCGGCGTGACGATCCTGATCCTGCTGGCGGTCCCGATCGCGGCGATCGCGCTTGTGCTGATCGTCGCCAATGTCGATCCCGGCCGCCGGTTTATCGAGACCGAAACGGCCAGCGTGACCGGCGGCATGGTACGGATCGCCGGCCTCTCCGGCCGGTTCCCCGATCACCTGAGAGCCAGTCGGATCGAGGTGTCGGATGCCAAGGGCCCCTACGTGACCATCTCGGACCTGGTGCTCGACTGGTCACCGCTGCAACTGTTGCGGCGAAACGCGGTCATCGACCAGCTTCAGGCGGCCGCGGTGGATGTCGCACGCCTGCCCGAGTCCGGCGCCAGCCAGACGAGCAGCAGCAGCGGGTCCTTCGACCTGCCGGTCCGGGTGGATCTTCGCCATCTGCACATCGACCGGGCCATCATTGGCGAACCCGTTGCCGGGGTCGCTGCAACCCTGGCCCTCGACGGATCGGGGAACCTTCCCACCCTCACCGAGGGAACGGTGCAGCTTGATGCCAACCGCCTGGACAACCCCGGCCACTATGCCGTCGCCGGTCAGATCACGCCCGATGCCATCCGGGCCACAATCAAAGCCGATGAACCGGCGAAGGGCTTGATCTCGGGCATCGCCAAGCTTCCGGACCTGGGTGCGATCGCCATCCAGGCGTCAGTCGACGGCCCGAAAAGTGCGATGGCCACGCAGGTCGGGGTCTCAGCCGGGGCACTCACGGCGTCGGCCTCAGGAACGGTCGATCTC
>DASWON010000289.1:0-45049 GCA_036398735.1 Rhodopila sp. | reverse complement strand
TTGTGCACCGCTACCGACAGCACGCGCTTCGCATGATCCTGGCCGATGACGTAATCGTCCAGCACCTTGCAGATCTCTTTCGGGGTCGGGACCCCGTCGCGCGACTTCACCAGATGCGTCTTGTGCTCTTCACGGATGATATCCATGCAAAGCTCGACGCATTCGTCACAGATGAAGACCGTCGGACCGGCGATGAGTTTACGAACCTCGTGCTGCGACTTGCCGCAGAACGAGCAGTAGAGGGTGTTTTTCGAATCGCCGGACTTGCTCATGCGTACTCCTCCCCCGGACACAGGGGCACAATGGGGAATAATAGCTCCCGAAAGGCGGCAGGGACAAGAACCGCGGTAGCCAAACCCTGGAAACGCCGCAAATCATACGGCGAAACCGGCCGCGCAGACCACAATGAATTGAACTGAAACATGATTCCGAGGCGGCTTTGGGCCGCCCCGGCCTGGTGACCTGTGGATAACTAATCAGCTCTTGGAGGATTCGCCTGACTCCGGAAGCGGCCGGCTTTCGACAACCTCATCGACCAAGCCGAAATCGCGGCTCTCTTCGGCTGACATATAGCTATCACGCTCCAGCTTACGCTCGATCGCTTCGATCGGCTGACCCGTGTGCCGCACATAGATCTCGTTCAGCCGCTTGCGCAGGGTCAGGATTTCCTTCGCCTGGATCTCGATGTCGGTCGCCTGACCCTGGGCGCCGCCGGACGGCTGGTGCACCATGACGCGGGCGTTCGGCAGCGCGAACCGCTTGCCCTTGGCGCCTGCGGTCAGCAGCAGGCTTCCCATGGAGGCAGCCTGGCCGATGCAGACGGTGCTGACCGGGCTGCGGATGTACTGCATCGTGTCGTAGATCGCCAGACCCGCCGACACCACGCCGCCCGGGCTGTTGATATAGAAGGAGATGTCCTTCGCCGGATTCTCCGACTCCAGGAACAGCAACTGCGCGCAGATCAGAGCGCTGACCTGATCGTAGACCGCCCCTGTGAGGAAGATGATGCGCTCCTTCAGCAGACGCGAATAGATATCGAAGGCCCGTTCACCGCGGGCGGTCTGTTCGACCACCATCGGCACCAGGTTGTTGCCATATACCTCGACGGGGTCGCGGTCGCGCATCGTGATCACCTACGGTTGCAAGGGTCGAAGACAAACTCTGTTCTTAAGTAAGTGCGCCAAGTGCGAATTCCAGCAACCCGGTCGATCGGCCAGTTGACCAGGCTCAGGCGGTTTCAGCTTCAGGCTCTTTCGCCAGTTCCTCCGGGGTCACGACGGTATCGGTCACCTTGGCGAGTTCGAGTACGAAATCGACGACTTTGTCCTCCAGCAGCGGCCCGCGCACGCTGTTCGTCAGCTGCGGGTACTTACGGAAGAACTCGAGCATCTGCATCTCCTGGCCAGGATACTGCATCGCCCGCTGGTACAGCGCCCGGTCGAGTTCTTGATCGGAGACCGTGATGTTGTTGACGCGGCCGATCTCCGCCAGCAGCAGACCGAGCCGCACGCGGCGTTCCGCGATCGCCCGGTATTCAGCCTTCAGCGTGTCGTCGTCCTTGGTCTTATCTTCCTCATCCTCAGTGCCGGCCTTCCGGGCGGCCTCGAACTGCTGCCAGATCTGGTCGAACTCCTGATCGGCGATCGACGGCGGCACGGGGAAATCCACAAGCTTGCTCAACGCGTCGAGCAGCTCTTTTTTGAGCCGCGTCCGCGATATGCCGTCGAGTTCCTGTTGCTGACGGCTGGTCACCATCTGGCGGACCGTCGCCAGATCATCGGCCCCCAGCTTCTTGGCCAGTTCGTCGTCGATCGGCGGGATGATCTGGGTACTGATCTGCTTGACGGTGATATCGAAGGTTGCCGGCTTGCCGGCCAACTCCGCCTTGCCGTAATTCTCCGGAAACGTAACGTTGATCGTGCGGGTCTCACCGGGACGGGCACCTTCCAGCTGCTCGGCGAAACCCGGGATGAAGCCATCGCCGCCAAGCTCGACGGTCGCGTCCTGAGCGGTGCCGCCTTCGAACGCCACGCCGTCGATCTTGCCCTCATAGTCGATCGTCAGCACCTCGCCCGCCGCCGCGCCGTGCCCCCGCGCCTCGATCGTCTCCGGCGGGATCGGCTCCAACGTGCGGTTGAACTTGGCGATCTGTTCCAGCGCCTTGTCGACGGCTTCCGGCGTCACCTCGGCTTTCAGACGCGTCAGTTCGATGGCACCGAAGTCCGGCAGGACGATATCGGGCAACAATTCGAGGCTGACGGTAAATTCCAGATCGCTCGTCAGGGCGACCGGATTCTCCGTCACCATGTCGACCTTGGGCTGCTGGGCGGGGCGGAGGCCACGCTCACTGAGGACCTTCTGGGTGGCCTCGGAGACCGATTCCTCGAGCACATCGGCAGAAACGGCGGTGCCATAGCGTTGCTTGACGATCGGCATCGGCACCTTGCCCGGTCGGAACCCCGGCAGACGCAGGGTCTTCCCCAGGGTCGTCAAACGCTCGGTGCGGCGCGATTCCAGATCCGCGACCGGGAGAACCACCGTGTAGTTACGCTTCAGACCATCGGAAAGCGTCTCGGTAACGTGCATTGTCTCAGCCAATCCTAACAAAAATCTCGTTCAAGCCCAGTGCGCTCGTTCAAGCCCCTATGCCGGCCAGCCCAGCTCATCCCAGCCCAGCCCAGCTCACCGCCAACCCGGCCTGTCGGCAGGACCGGTGCGTCGGCCATCGCGGCCGGCCATGCGGCCGGCGGTCTGGTCCGAGTGGGCCGGCAACACGGCGGGCGCCAGACAGTCTCGCCCGCGAAGCCTTCGATCCTCGCCTTGGTGCGGGCGAAGGGACTTGAACCCCCACGGCTTTCGCCACCAGAACCTAAATCTGGCGTGTCTACCATTTCACCACGCCCGCGCCGGCCAGCCGGATCTTGTCAAGCGCGACCCGAACGCGGCGCTTTAGCGCAGGTACCGCGGCGCGACAAGCAACAAGCGACGGCGCAGCGGACGCTCGGCCGTGCATGCAGCGGCCGCGGCGCTAGGCCGCCGCCTCGTGGCTCCGCAGTTCATTGTTGGTCCGATGATCCCCCGCCATCCAGCGCGCGAGCTCACTGTGCGCATCGGCACGGCGCACGGCATCGATTTCGGCGGCATTCGGCGGATCGACGGTGAATTCGACGATCAACCCATCCGGCGACGTGCAGTACATTGAGCGGCAGTAGCCATGGTCGGTCTCGCGCACCGCCTCCCCTGCCGCCTTCACCCGGGCGACGAGTTCGTCGTACACCGCGTCGTCGACCTTGAAGGCGACGTGATCGAAACTGCCGATCTCGGGTGGCCGCTCAGCCTGACACTTCTGATAGACCTCGTCGTCGGCGAACGAGAAGAAGGCGAGGGCGCCGCCGTCTCCGAGGCTGTAGAACGTATGGCAGAAGGCGACTTCGCGGTTGACCCACGGACTGAGGTGACGCTCACACCAGGTTGCGGTCAGAGGAATACCGAGGACGTCCTCGAAGAAGTGGCGGTTTCGTTCCTGATCTTTCACCACGTAGGCGTGATGATGCAGCCGCTCAGGCGGGCGGGACAGCAGGTTTGGCATGGCGTTCCTCCAATTTGGTTTGCTGCCAGCTTGCGCCGCGCCGTCGCCGGCTGCAAGGCGGATCGCCGAAGTGGCGGCGATGCAGATCCTGCTGCATATTTCATCAGAGCTGCCAGGATGCATAGCACCCATGCAGAGAGGCCTTTTGTCCCAAACCCCTCCGGATGTAACTCTACCGATAAGTAATTTCAGTGCGGTACAGCGGCATTCGTGTGAAGAGGGTGCGTCGGCGGTTACCGGTCACCTTGGGGCAAGAGGGAGTCGAACGATGGGGACAGCCAAGAGCAGCAATGGAACTTCCAAACCAAAGCTCAAGGCGCCCCCCACTCTGCCAGATCCGTTTCCCGACACCGTCCCACGCGAGTACAATATTGCGGCTGTAGATCGAACGCTGGACCTGCTGGAGGCATTGTCGCGCCTTGGCCCGGCCTCTCTGGCAGCACTTGCCGAAAGTGCCGGGTGTACACGCACCGCGGCCTTCCGTTTGTTACGGACTCTGCAGGCGCGCGGTTTCACGATCCAGGATGAGGCCCGGGGCCTTTGGCGCCTGGGCGCACGATGGAGCGCCCTCGGACGCGCCGCGTCCGACCAGGGTGCGCTCGCCGCGACGGCGATGCCGTTCCTGGCGGCCCTCGGCAAGGCGACAGGTGAGAACGTCTATCTCCGCGTACGCGATGGCATGGAGAGCGAGACCGTCGCGATCTACCAGACCGATCCGACCATTCGTATGTATTCCGAGGTGGGCAAGCGTGGCCCGCTGCACGCTGGCAGCAGTCGCATCCTGCTCGCTTTCGCGCCAGAAGCGGTGCAGACACAATTGCTGGCCCAGCGGCTGAACCGTTACACGCCGGCCACGCGCATCGACACGACCTGGATCGCGGCCGATTTGCAGCGCATTCGCACCCGCGGGTATCTCATCACGTCAGACGAGGTCGTCGCGGGGGCGGTCGGTATCGCCGCCCCGGTACGCGATGCTGGCGGGACGGTGGTTGCCGTGCTGCATATAAGTTCGCCGTCGATGCGGATGCGGCCGCCGCGCCCACGCAACGTGTTGCCGCAGGTCGTCGATGCCGCGACGAAATTGTCGCAGGCGCTGGGCGCTGCCGCCAAGTCAACCCAGACGGGATTGCTGCGGGACGATGCCACGACCCCGGCTGGCTGGGCCCTTAATGGCGGTATGCTGACATCCTCGCGGCCACACACGATCTTCCGCTAGCGTGGTGTTTCTGGAGTCCGCCACACTGTGGCCCCGCGCCAGGGCGGACTTCAGAATCATGAACCACATTGGCAAAACGGGTGCCATCAGGTGAACTGCCAAGCCAGTCGATGATCAGACCGACGCTGGCCGGCACGAGGCAATCCGCCGACAACGCGGTCGTCGCGTAGGACAGGCTCGACGCCGGCCATGCGTCACGCCCCGGGGCCGGCTGGCAAGATGCTCAGGCGTCACCTGAGCCGAACACTTAGCGGCGCGAACCGAAATCATTTGCCGCGGTGACCGGCAGCTGCCGGATATTGTTAATAAGTAACAAACTGAAGCAGTCCCAACTTCGTGGCACGCGTTTTCTGCGCCTGCCACGAGTGCTGCAAACCCCGAGCAGGCGGCAGCGGCGGCCGGACCGGCGAATCACGCCCGCGTCCTGTCGAGCCGCTTCCAGAAGATCACCGTGTCGCGGGCAGCCCCGGCGGCGTCCACCGCATAGCCCGGGATCACACCTGCCTCATGCCAGCCAAGGCTGCGATACAGGGCCTCGCCGGCGTCCCCCGCCCGGGTATCGAGGGTCAGCAGGGTGCGCCCGGCCGCCGTCGCCATGCGTTCCAGCGCGGCCATGAGCTGCCGCCCGATGCCGCCGCGTCGAACCGACGGATGCACCAGGAGCTTCTGCACCTCCGCACGGTGCGGCTGATTTTGCGGCGTCGCCAGATCCAGCATGCCGCTTCCGACCATCGTGCCATCTTTCCAGGCCGCCAGCAGGACCCGGTTGCCGGCTCCAACATCGGAGGCGACGCGGTGCCAGAACGATATCGCCCGCTCGCGCGACAGCGGCGGCAGGAATGACACCGAGGCGCCGGCTTCGACACAGGCGATCAGGATATCCGCCAGCCGGGTTTCAGCCGACGTCGCCGCGGCGATACCCAGTGCTTCGACGCCGTTGACGGGTTTGGCGTAACCGTACTCCAGCGAACCGGAGATATCGTTCAGCACCCTGATCGGACCACTCCTTATATAGGAGCGCTTTTCGTAGAACCGGTGCGCGCGGTCGAAGCGCGTGTCACTCCAGAGCAGCAGACGTTCAGCCCCTGTTGCGATGGCGTGCCGCTCTGCCCGGTCGAGCAGGACGTGCCCGAGACCCGAACCGTGCAGCGCCGGATCGACATAGACCCTGCAGATCTCCCAGGTGCCGGATCCGGTCGGACGGGTGGCGATCATCCCGGCGATCTTGGCGTCGACTTCCGCGACCCACAACATGCCGCCATGGCCAGCGTAGTACCCCGCCAGGGCGTGCAGTTCCGGCATCTCCCGGTCGACGTCCATCCTGATGCCCGGGTAGTTTGACCAGCACGCCCAGATCAGCGCGATCATCGCGGGCCCGTCGCTGTCGCGTCCAGGCCGGATCAGCCAGCGCGGGCTGCCGGCAGATGGCCCGATCCCCGCGATCACGGCCCGCGCGTGCCGGCCGACGGCCACCCCGACTCGTTCGCGGGCGTTTGATGCCGCGCTGGGCCAGGCAAGCAATCGATGCGGCGGTTGCCTGCCGGCCCGTGCGCCTGTCGGCTCGGCCGCACCCCCCGGCGCCGGATCCGGGCCGCCTGAGCATTGATACCGCTCATGCCGGGACCGCCGCGACGCTGTCCCTACCGGGAAATCCGCGATACCCGGGGCTCCCGGGATTCATGCCTTGCTCTTTGTGTTCAGCGGCCCGCGGATCCCCGGCGTCCACCGCACAGCGCGGCGAACTTCGGGGGCGGGACACTAACGCAGGCCCTCGCAGAAGATCTGGATCCGCCTGAGCCCTTCGACCAGGTCCTCGTCCGCCGTCGCCGTGCTGATCCGCAGAAACGGGCTCATGTGATAGGCCGCACCGTGCACCGTCGCGACGTAGTTCTCTTCCAGCAATGCCAGGCAAACATCCTCGTCATTGTTCAGCTTCCGGCCGCCGGCGGTGGTCTTGCCGAGACACCCGGCGACATTCGGGAAGACGTAGAACGCGCCCTCCGGCTTGTGGCAGCTGACGCCCTTGGCCGCGTTCAGCATGTCGACCGCCAGGTCGCGGCGGCGCTGGTAGGCCTTGATCTGCTCATCGACGCCGTCCTGCGGCCCATCGAGCGCAGCGGCGGCGGCGGCCTGTCCGACGGTGGAGATCCCCGCCGTCGCCTGGCCCTGCATGACCGTCATCGCCTTGATCAGCCGTTTCGGTCCACCGGCGAACCCGACGCGCCAGCCGGTCATGGCATACGTCTTGGAAACACCCGACACGGTCAGCGTGCGGTCCTTCAGGTCCGGCGCGACCTGGGCGAAGGTGGCGTGCTGGAACCCGTCGAACACCAGGTGCTCATACATGTCGTCCGACAGGATCCAGACGTGAGGATGCTTGCGCATCACCGCGGCGATTTCAGCGATCTCGGCCGCCGAACAGCAGGCGCCGGTCGGGTTGTTCGGATTGTTGAGGACCAGCCATTTCGTGCGCGGCGTGATCGCGGCGTCGATATCCTCGGCGCGTGGCTTGAAGCCGTTGTTCTGCGGGCATGTCACCAGAACCGGGACCGCCTCGCAAAGCTGCGTCATCTGCGCATAGGCGATCCAGGACGGGACCGGGATGACGACCTCGTCGCCGGGATCGACCGTCGCCATGATGGCGTTGAACAGGCACTGCTTGCCGCCGTTGCCCACGGTGATCTCGTCGAGCGCGTAGTCGAGGCCGGAATCGCGCTTGAACTTGCGCTGGATCGCCTCTTTCAGGGCGCGCGTCCCATCCTGCGGCGGGTATTTCGTCTCCCCTTTCAAAGCCGCCTGGTGCGCCGCCTCGGTGGCGTGCGGCGGGCTGGCGAAGTTGGGCTCCCCGGTTGTCAGGGTAATCACCGGCTTGCCGGCGGCACGCAGTTCGCGCGCCTTGATGGTCATCTGGACGCTGGCGGCGAGCTGAACCAGCCCGATCCGGTGCGAAAGCGCGGGCCCTGCCGCCTGGTTCAGCTCGGACATATCAGTGCAGGCCTTGGCAAAAGCGTTGAATACGGGTGCAGGCTTCCTGCAGCTCATCGGTGGCGTTGGCGTAGCTGATGCGGATGTAGCCGGGATAGCAGAAGGCGGCGCCGTGAACGGTCGCGACGCCTTCCTCGGCCAGCAACGTCAGCGCGAACGCCTCATCGTCCTTGATCAGGACGCCGCCCTTGCTGGTCTTGCCGATGCAGCCATGGATCGAGGGATAGACGTAGAACGCGCCGTCCGGCCTGCTGCAGTTGATGCCGGGCGCGCGGTTCAGCATTTCGACCACAAGGTCGCGGCGCTGCTCGAACACGCGGCGCATCTCCTCCACCGTGTCCTGCTGGCCAAGCAGAGCCTCCACGGCGGCGGCCTGGGCGATGGAGTTGGGATTGGAGGTGGACTGGCTCTGCAGTTTGTCCATCGCCTTGATCAGCGCGACCGGGCCGCCGGCGAAGCCGATGCGCCAGCCCGTCATGGCATAGGACTTTGATACGCCGTGCACCGTGAGGGTGCGATCCCTCAGACGGGGCTCGACGGCAACGATGGTGCCCGGCTTGAAACCGCCATACGCCAGCTTGTCGTAAATATCGTCGGTCAGCACCCAGACATGCGGATGGCGCATCAGCACCTCGCAGATCGGCTTGAGGTCTTCCGCGCTGTACGCGGCGCCGGTTGGGTTGCACGGATTGTTCAGCATGAACCAGCGGGTCTTCGGGGTGATCGCCGCTTCCAGATCCTCGGCGCGCAGCTTGAACCCGTTGTTCTGGCTGCAGGGCACCAGGACCGGCTTGCCGTCGGCCAGCGTGACGATGTCCGGGTAGCTGACCCAGCACGGGCTGGGGATGATGACCTCATCGCCGGCGTTCAGCGTGCTGAGCATGGCATTGAACAGCACCTGCTTGGCACCGGTGGAGATGATGACCTCCTCGGGCTTGTACTCGATCCCGCTGTCGCGGGCGAACTTGGTCGCGACCGCTTTGCGCAGTGCCTGGGTCCCCGAGACGTCCGTGTATTTCGTCTCCCCCGCTTCGATCGCCCGGATCGCGGCGTCCTTGATATTGCGGGGGGTATCGAAGTCGGGCTCGCCCTGCGACAGGCTGATCACGTTCTTGCCCTCGGCGATCATGCGTCGCGCCACAGTGGAAATGGCGATGGTCAGACTGGGCTGGATACGGTCGAGCCGTTCGGCGGTGAGAGACATGTTCGAGTTCCCGGGCGGTGGCAGGCTGTGCGGACGAGCGGCGGTTTCTATCCCCGAGCGGCGCCGGGAGCAACCGAATGAGGCAATCCGAGGGCAATGGTCTGATCTGTATGGCGATCGGGCGTCGGCCAGGAGCCTGGGCTGGGGAAACCATCGGAGACCGGCGGGGATGCAGCCGGCAAACGCGCACACCGGAGCCGCCTGACCGGAAACACATCGTCTTGGTCGGCGAAGGCCGCGCCCTCGGCACCCACGGACGGCGCACCGCGGCAACGTCGTAGTGGGCCCGGATCAGGCTGGCCCGGGAGCCAGCACCGGCCGCCAGGCCAGCCTGCCTTTTGTCAAGGTTTCCAGGCCTTGGCCTGAGCTTCGATCTTCGACTGGTCGAAGCTGGCATTGATCTCGTCCACCAGGTCGTTGGTGACGACCTCATCGGCCGAAACCTTCACCGGCACGAGCTTCCACTTCACCAGGAAGTCGATGTAATTGTTGTAGTTGGCGAGGTTGCTCTGGCCCCATTTGGTAACGCCGCCAGACGCCAGGTCCCAGTGCGCCATGCGCGCCTTGATCACCTTGGTGTCGTCGCGGACGGCGGTGTCCTCATCCTTGCCCAGCGGTTTGGTCTGCGGATAGACCTCGTAGAGGATGCGGATCGCTGCCTCGGGGTTGGCAAAGGCGAAGATCTCACCCATGGCGAAGCCGCGCGCCACGGTCACCGCGTCGGCCCGGCGCTCCGCCAGGGTCTTCTCCAACGCGAAGAACCCGTTGCCCGGATAGGGCGCCATGTCGCCCAGCGGCAATTGCCGCAGCTTCTGCCCGGCGATCTCCACCAGTGCGTACTGGGTGTCGAACTGCGACAGGGCGTCGACCTGCTTCGCCCGCAGCAGCGACGCGGTTTGCGCGCCCTCTCCGGCCACCACGATGCGGGCCTGCGTGGTCGGGTCGATGCCGGCGATCGAAAGCTGCGCCCGGGCTACGACCACCCCGGCCGAGGCCATCGAGGTGACCCCGATCGTCTTGCCCTTCAGGTCGGCGAAGTCCTTGATCGGGCTGTCGGCCGGCACCGCGATGCCATACCCGAAACTCTGGTACGCGGTGTAGAAGGTCTTCGCCTTCACCCCCTGGGGATGGATGATGAGCACCGGCTCGATCGATGGCACGCTGAACGGCAGATCGCCGGTGGCGACCTCCTTCACGCAGTCGGTGGATCCCGGCAGCGGCGTGACGATCACCTTGGCGCCACGCTCACCGAACCAGCCGAGCTTCTGAGCGACTGCATAGGGCGCGGCGGCGGCACTGATGGTGCTGGCACACCAGCCGACCCGAATGGTGGTTTCGGCGCGCGCCGCCGACCCAACGAGGCCAGACAGCACGACGGCAAGTAACAGACGCATGCGATCACTCCAATGGAACAGGGCCGGTGTAGCGGATGATGTCCAGACCGCCGCTGAAACGGTCGTTCGCGTAGATCAGGCCGTTCTCATCGACATACACGTCGTTGATCTGGATGCTGCGGGTCGCGTTCTCCTTCGGAGGCGCCTCGACGAGGAAGCCGATCTCCTTCGGATCATGCGGATCGGCAATCGAGTAGGCTCTGACGCCACCGTTGAAGAAGCTGCCGACAACCGTCTGCTTCAGATTGCGGGCGGTGGGGTCCGGCCGGTTCTGTGCCACGTTGTGGGCACCGAACCGGCCTCCCTGTTTGCACAGGGCCGCGAAATCCGCCGGCGGCGGCAGGACGGACAGCACGACGGGCGCCTTCTCGTTGGAGATGTCCCACACCCAGTCGCGCTTCGGCCAGTCGCGGCAGTTGGGCTCAACGGCTTCCTCGGTCTGGATCGCCAGGCCGCGCGAAGGGATCGGCAGGACGGTGTGCGCGAAGCCGACATCCTGCGACTGCCAGGAGCGGTGCGCCACCAGCTTCGGATGCGCCTTGTTTGAGATGTCCAGAATAACCCAGCCGCCGTCGATCCATCCGACGTAGGCTCGATCCGGCCGTTCCGGTGTAATGATCGGCGTGTGCATCCGGATGCCGGAATCGTTTGATACCCGGGGCGGCGGCGCGTCGCGGTCGCCGACCCTGGTTCCCGGCATCCACCACCGACCGAACTCTTTCGGGCGCGAAGGATTGCTCATATCCACGACCATGAAGAACTGGTCGTCCAGATGGATCCGGGGCGCGAAATCCTTGGCGCCGGTGGTCAGATAGGCATAGTGGCCATCGGTGAACCAAAGATAGTGGACGCCGCGCGAATGCGGGCCGGATGTATCGAAATACGCCAGCTTCTTCGGGTGCGCCGGATCGGCGACGTCGAACACCTCCATGCCGCCGCCGGGCTGCGCCTGCTGATCGGTCTGGTGCGCCACCGCCAGTGTCGTTCCGGACAGGCCGAGGCTGTTGCAGCGGACCTGCGAGGCCGGCACCCGGATCTGGGTGATGACTTTCGGATCTTCGGGCTGCGTCACGTCGATCAGGCTGACGCACATCGGCCCGGATTCGTGGGCGAGGAACAGCACACGCCTGCCATCGGGGTACTGCCGCAACGCGAGGCCCTCGCCACCCTTGCCAGCGCCGTTGAGGTCGCTGTGGCCGATGATCTGCATGTTGCTCGATGCCTGCACGGCCGGGATCGGATCAGCCGACGCCGAACCGGAGACCGCGGCCAGCCAGCCGCTCAGAACCAGCGTTACGCTCCAAAGCCTCATCAACCGCATAGGCGACCCTCTCACTTACAGCCTGTCCGGCTTGATCCCTGCCTGCCGGCTCGCCGGGTCCCAGAACAGCACCCGCTTGCGCACCAGCGTCACCGACATGTTCAGCAGCAGGCCGATGACCGAGAGGATCAGCAGGATCGAGAACTGACCGGCCACATCCATGGTGAAGTTCATGCTCTGGATCAGCATGCCCAGCCCGGCCTGGGCGCCGACGAATTCACCGACGATGGCCCCGATCAGTGCGAAGATCATCGCGATCTCCAAGCCGGCAAAGATGTACGGCAGCGCGTTGGGGACCCGCAGCATGGCAAAGATCTGCAGCGGCGAGGCAGCTAACGAGCGCATCAGGCTGATCCGGTCCTCGTCGGCCGAACGAAGACCGACGATGGTATTGATCATGAGGGGAAAGAAGCAAACCAGCGCGGCGTTGACGACCTTCGAGGTAATGCCGAGGCCAAACCAGACGATGATCAACGGCGCGAGCGCGACCTTCGGCATCGCCTGGAACATCACGATGATCGGATAGATGAAGTAGTCGAAACGGCGAGACAAGGCGACGCAGGTGCCCAGCAGCAGACCGCCCACGCACCCCACGACGAACCCCATCGCCGTCTCACTCAGGGTGACGCCAATATGCTCCTGATACAGGCCAGACACGATGCCGCGGTACAGCGCCATGCCGACCGCGGACGGCGCCGGCAGCAGAAACGCCGGAATCTCGAGCAGCCGCACCGCCGCCTCCCACACCGCCAGCAGCAGCACGATGAACAACAGGCGCAGCAGGAAATTGCCGATGGTGTTCACTCGATGCCTCCCGAAGCGTTCAGGCCGGTACGGATGCGCTTCACGTAGGCGCCGAACTCCGGCGTGTTCATCACCTCGAGCCCACGCGGCCGCGGCAGGTCGATCTTCAGTATGTCGGCAATCCGCCCCGGGCGCGGCGTCATCACCAGCACACGGTCGGCGAGGTACACCGCCTCGCCGATCGAATGGGTGATGAACAGAACCGTTTTGCGCCGCTCCATCCAGATGCGCTGCAGTTCCTGGTTCATCTGCTCGCGCGTCATGGCATCCAGTGCGCCGAACGGCTCGTCCATCAACAGCAGCGCGGGATCGTGGATCAGCGCCCGCACCAGGGCAACGCGCTGCTGCATGCCGCCGGAGAGTTCCCAGGGAAAGCGGTGCTCGAAGCCCTCGAGCCCGACCAGCTTCAGCAACTCCATCGCCCGTGCCCGCAGCCTCTCGCGGCCGAGGCGCTGCACATCCACCGGCAGCAGGGCGTTGCCCAGCACGCTCCGCCACGGGAACAGCACAGGTGCCTGAAACACCACGCCGATGTCGCGGCGCGGGCCGCTGATCGGGGTACCATGCAGGAAAGCTTCGCCTTGCGACTGCGGCAACAGGCCGGCGAGGATCCGCAGCAGCGTTGACTTGCCGCAGCCGGAGGGGCCGACGACGACGACCAGTTCCCCCTCATTGACAGTAAAATCGATGTCGCTCAACGCGATGACCGGCGACGCGGGGGTGCCGAACCGCTTGGTCAGACGCCTGACCGCGATCATCTCGCCACCCGCGACCTGAGTCTGGGATCCATCCACGCCTGCATTTCCTCCTTGTCCAGCAGCAAGCCCGACCGGCACGGGGAATGCAAGCCCCGTTCGTTAATTGAACGGTAAGTTTTCCGAGCTAAACCCTTGCTCGGCGTAGCAATTCGAGTTGTTGGCATGAAGGGGCTTTTCGACAGTATCCGCAAGCTCGGCATGGTCCGGGTGGCCATGCTGACAGGCGTGACGCTAGGAATAATAGGAGCGTTCGTCTGGCTGGAACTGCAGGGACCCAGCCGCGGCCGGATGACGATGCTGGCGTCCGATCTCGACCAGCAAAGCGCCCAGCAGATCGCGACCGACCTCAGCGCCCGCAAGATTCCCTACCGGCTGGACGGCGGCCAGATCTTTGTTCCCGATGGACAGCTTGCCGCCGCCAGGGCGCTGTTGAGCGTGCGGGGTCCGTCGGGCGGAAGCGACACCGGATACGAGATCTTCGACCGCGGCAACGATCTGGCGGTCACCGATTTCGACCAGCAGGTAAAGCTGACCCGTGCACTTGAGGGCGAGCTGGCCCGCACGATCGTCTCGGTTCGCGGCATCGTTCATGCGCGGGTCCATATCGTGCTGCCGCGGCGGGAGCCATTTGCCCGCGACCATCAGCACGCCCAGGCGAGCGTCATGCTGACCGTCCCCGGACGCCAGACGCTGTCGCAGGAGGCGGTGCAGTCTGTGGTCAATCTTGTTGCCGCCGGTGTGCCGGGCCTGCGTCCACAGGACGTGACGGTGGTTGATTCCAATCTGCATCTGTTGTTCCAGGCCGGCGACGCCAATGACCCGCGTTCCAGGTCGGCGACGGAAGACGACATCCGGCAGAAAACCGAAATGCGGCTCTCGCAGGCAGTCGAGATGATGCTGGAGCGCAGCCTTGGGCCAGGCCGTGTGCACGCCGAAGCATCGATCCGTATGAACTTCGATAAGGTGAACGAGACCCAGGAAAAATACGACCCCGACGGATCGGTGGTGCGCAGCACGCAGAACGTGACGTCGAACAGCAAGACAACCGACAAGACCGGCCCGGTATCACTGCAGAACAATCTTCCCAATGCGGACGCGGGCGCGCCGGTGAGCGGCAGCCAGGACGGACGCCAGGAAGAGACGACAAACTATGAGATCGGCAAGACGGTCCGGGCGATCGTGCATGATCAGCCGCAGGTGGAACGGGTCAGTTTGGCGGTGATGGTCGACGGTGTCGAAGAAGTCGGCCTCGATGGCAAGCGCGTCTGGAAGGCGCGTGATCAGGCCGAACTGGATCGTATCGAGAAACTGGTGCGAAGCGCGATCGGGTATGATGAAAAGCGCGGTGACCGGCTGGATGTGGTGAGCATGCCGTTCGTCACCACGGTCGAGGCGGCGGAGACAGCGCCTCCCGCCCGCGCGGGCAAGGCAAACGGCGATCTGGTGACGTTCGTGCAGATGGTTGCATTCGGCGTCGTTGGCTTCGGGATCGTTATCCTGACCACGCGCTCCATCCTTGCGGCGCTGAACAAGGCGCCGACGCAGCTTTCGCTTGCCGCCGACGCCACCGCACAGATTGCCGGCACCGCGGCCCCGGCACTCGGCGCGCCGGGCGGCTCCATCGGAATCGCGCACAGCGGGACCGGGCCGGGAGGTGTTCAGGCCGCCGGTGACGACGAAGACACGCTGACGCTGTCGAATATCCAGGGACAGATGCGGGCGTCGGCGATCCGCAAGGTCACACAGTTGGTGGATCAGCATCCGGATACGACGCTCGGGATCATCCGGGCCTGGATCGCGACAGACCGGGCCTGAGGGCAGGCCTGGGTCCAGTTCACCGGTCACTCTCGCCCGCGGCTTGGTTCGGTGGCGTGCCGCGCCTGCGCGGGCCGAACAAGCGATGCAGCGCCGCGGACGATTCGGTCGTTGTTCGGCCGGGGCTTACTCGGCCGCGTCGCGCAGCACCGCCGGACGAACGACGTCCTGGAGCCGCGCCTCATACACCGCCTGCCAGTCGGTCCCCGGCATCACGCATTCGCCGCTGCGCGCGCGGGCGTACACCTCCGGCGTGTCCACACCCGGCGGCACAACAGCCCTGTCGCGCAGCGCACGGGCCGCGAGCAAAAGTCGCCGGCGGGTGCGCGTGATCATCTGGTCACTGGGAGCGAGATGTTCGAAGCCATGGTCGACGATCGGTCCCATGCTTTCGGTGATCGCCTGATCCTGCATGTGGATGTGGCTGATCCCGGTATAGATGACATCGTCGCGCTGGGCATCGCGGTCGATCAGATAGTCGTTCGTCGCATTTGCGGCGGGGCGCCATCGTCCGTACCAATCGGTGCTCGTCGGCAGGTAGTCGAGCTCCGGCTTCGCACCCGGGATTGGCATGCCGTCGAGCAGTGGCGGCATGCGGGTCATCTTGGTCCAGGTGAGGCTGATGAACATTGTATGGGTGTCGTCCATCGGCACCCAGGCACGCGCCTGAACGCGATCTGTAATGTCGCCCTGCGGCACCCAGGTCCAGAACGGGAAGCCGAAATGCGCGAACCGCCAGTAGGTCTTGCCATCCTCTGCCGGTCGATAGGCGCTGTACATAGTGCCCCAGTCGGTGTCGGCGACGTGATAGGCCGGTGCGCGGTTCCCAACCTGATACTTGAGCATGTTGTCATCCCCGACCTGCTCGGGACGCACACTGCCGACATGCAGGAAGCCGAAATGCGAGGTGTCGATATCGCCTTCCAAAGCCTGCAGCCAGTTGCATGCGCGCTGCACGAACATCGGCTGCAGCTCCGCCTCCTCGACCAAAGTCGCCTCGATTTCCGGCAGCGGTGGCGCCTCCGCGCGGGAGCCCATATAGACCCAGATCAGCCCCGCCCGCTCCGCCACGCGATAGGCCTTGGCCTTTACCTTCTGCCTGAAATCCTGATCAGCGGGCAGATTGGGCATATCCGTGCAGTTGCCATCGACGTCGAACTTCCAGCCATGGTAGACGCAGCGGATACCACCCTCTTCGTTGCGGCCAAAAAACAGTGACGCGCAGCGGTGCGGACAGCGGTGGTCCATCACACCCAGCCGCCCGGCGGCGTCACGAAAGGCGATCAGCTTCTCGCCGAGCAACATCAGTCGCAGGGGTTCGCCCTTGGCCGACACCTCGGACGACTTGGCGGCCGGAATCCAGTACTGACGCATGAGCTCGCCCATAGCCGAACCAGAACCGACGCGGGTCAGTTCCTCGCTCTCGATGGCGTTGGTCATGTTTCTCTCCCAGCCCGCCTGGTGGCGGTGTTCTTTCCCGTCCTGCCTTTGCGGCGGTCGTATGGGAGGCTAGAAGCCGGCGGGCCTTCCGGTCAACCGTCGCCAGATTTGACCGTTCCTGACGGCGCCTCCTACGATGCGCCGAAGCGCCCCGCGGGCAAAACGAAGCGCGCCGCATGGACAAAGGATACGGGCTGCCGGGAGGAAATCATCATGGGGTCAATCGTTCTGGGCGTCGGAACGTCGCATACGCCGATGCTGCTGGTCGATGCGGCCGATCTTCCACGCTATGAAGAAAACGACCGGCGGCTGCCCCTGCTCGACCTTGACGGTGCACCGATTACCTTTGATGCGCTGCTGCACCGGACAGCGACCCGCCTGAGCGAGGACGTAACGGCCAAGCAACTGTCAGCGCGGCACGCGGCGGCGCGGCAGGCCATCGCAGGTCTGTCGGACGCGCTTGCCACCGCCGACCTCGATGCATTGATCGTGATCGGCGACGACCAGAAGGAGATGCTGCGGGACGACCGTCCCCCGCCGCTGCTGGTTTACGACCGTCCGACGATGCGCAGCCAATGTCCGCCACACGCACCGGGCCGGCCCGAATGGGTGCTGCGTGGATCGGATCGCTACTATCCCTCGGACGGCCCGCGCGACTATCCGGTGGCACAGGCCCTCGGGCAGCACCTGACGGCGGATCTGAGGGGCCAGGGGTTCGACGTTGCCACGTTCGAGCGCGACGACGTCCCCATGGGGCATGCGTTCGCGTTCGTCTGCTCGCAACTCATGAGCGCCACAACGATCCCTCTTGTCCCGGTCCTGCTGAACGCGCTGTATCCGCCTGATCAGCCGACGCCCGCGCAGTGCCTCAAAATCGGCGAGGCGATCGCACGCGCCGTCGCCGGGTTTCCTGGCGACGACCGGATCGGGGTGGTCGCCTCCGGTGGCCTCAGCCATTTCGTGGTGGACGAGCCGCTCGATCGCGAAGTGGTGCGGGCGCTGGCGGAACCGGACCACGCGGCGCTGGCCGCCCTGCCGCTGCACAAGCTCAACTCGGGGAATGCGGAGATCCGCAACTGGATCTGCGCCGCCGGCGCGTTGCGTTCGCTACGGATCGAGCGGATCAACTACCTGCCGGGATATCGGACCCCTGCCGGGACGGGCACCGGCCTGTGCTTCGCGGTATGGCAGTGACCCCTATGGTCCATGATCGGGGACGCCTATCCGGCCGCCCGCGGATAATCAGATCGGCCGGCCCGTCGCGATGACGCGGGGTTCATGCGACGCCGGATCAGTCCTGCCGCTCATCGGCACCAGTTCAGACCAGGAGGTTCCACATCATGTCCGACGTCGTCTCACCGCGGCCGTTTGAAGGCCGGACCGCGCTCGTCACCGGTTCCGGCCAGAATATCGGCCGCGCCATCGCTCTGGCGTTCGCCCGTGGCGGAGCAAACGTCGTCATCAACGGCCATCGTAACCAGGCGGCCATCGAGGGGGTGGCTGAAGAAGCGCGCGGTCTCGGCGCACGAGCGATCGCTGTGCTCGCCGATGTCGGCGACCCGGCGGCGGTGCAAGCCATGGTGGACCAGGCGGTCGCGGCCTTCGGCAGCGTCGATATCGCGGTATCGAACGTCTCGACGCGGCTGCACACGAAGTTCCTCGATATCTCGCTGGAGGAATGGCAGCGCATCATCAACTCCAACCTCAGCGCGTCGTTCTATCTGGCGCGCTCCGTCCTGCCGCTGATGCAGCAGCGTGGCTGGGGCCGCATCATCCACATCTCGGGTCGCGACGGCTTCGCCGTGATCCCGAACCGCGCGCACAACGTGACCTGCAAGGCCGGGGTGTTCGCCCTGTCGAAGGCGATCGCGGTGGAATTCGGGGAGTTCGGGATCACCGCCAACACGGTGGCGCCCGGCGTCATCGACACGACACGGGACCTGACCCAGTACCCGCACTTCCGCGACGGCTACGCGGAGCGGATCCAGGAGATCCCGGTGCGTCGTGTCGGTCACGTGGATGAGATCGCGGACGCCTGCACCTATCTCGCCGGCGCCGGCTTCGTCACGGGCCAGGTGCTGCACATCAACGGCGGCGACGCCATGTTCTGAAGGCCGCGTCCAGGCCGCTCGGCCGAGCCGCTCACGCCGGCGGCTCGGGCCAACCCGCGGGAGACACCGGAAACGTTGGCTTTGCGGCGCCAGCGCTGACACACCGGCGCGCGCCACCTCACGCGTCGGGACATCGGTCGAGGCCCCTGCCACGGCCACGTCCTGAACCTGGCGGACCACGCGGCCGAGTTGCCCGTTTCCCCCGCCCGTGGCACGGTCCGCGACCAAGCAACCCCTCGAGTTCGGAACTTTTTCAAGTGACCCTGATCCTGGCCAGCCGCCCCAACGTCTATTCTTCCTCCCCCTTGGACCGCATCGCCACACGGCGCGAGGACCCGGACTGGATCGCCGAAAAACTCGCCGACCCCGACACTCTGTTCGTCCCGGTCTGGCGCACCAGGAACCTCGTCCGCGGTACCGCCGACGGCAACCCGGAGGCTGTCTACGTCTCCGGCGAGATGGCCCATACGCTGCGCATGCAGGAGGGTCCGTGGGCCTTTCTCGGTATCCTCGACGACCGCGCCGTGTTCGCCATCGACATCTCGGCGACCGACGACCCTGTGCCGCTGCTGCCGGAATCCCTCGGCACGTTCGTCGATCTGCGCTCCGTCGGTTGGGGTGTGCCCCGGCCGGAGGCTTCCGTTCTGGCCCACGCCCGCGGCCTGATGCACTGGCGCCAGCGGCACAAGTTCTGTGGCGTCTGCGGCAATGCCTGCGAGGTGAAGAGTTCCGGGCACATGCTGCAATGCACCGTGTGCAAGACGCAGCATTTCCCGCGCACCGATCCCGCCGTCATCATGCTGGTTCACCGCGGCGACCGCGCCCTGCTCGGCCACTCCACCCGGTTCCCGCGCGCCACGATGTATTCGACGCTGGCCGGCTTCGTTGAACCGGGGGAGACTCTGGAGGAGGCGGTCCGCCGGGAAGTGCTGGAAGAGTCCGGCATCGTCGTCGGCGACGTGCACTACCACTCCAGCCAGCCGTGGCCGTTTCCCGGCAACATCATGCTGGGTTTCTACGCCGAGGGGTTGAGCGAGGAGATCACGATCGACCCCGAGGAACTGAAGGACGCCCGCTGGTTCAGCCGCGATGAGATGCGCAACTGCGAGCAGCACGGCTTTGCCCTGCCCCGCGCCGACAGCATCGCCCGGCGGCTGATCGAAGACTGGCTGGCGCACGGCTGATGCCTGACTCCCGGCCCAGGTCCGAGGCGCCGGGCCTCGCCACCATCGGCTACGAAGGCACCACCATCGATACGGTGCTGGCTGCGTTGAGGGAGGCCCGGGTCGGGCTGCTGATCGATGTCCGGGCGGTGCCGCAGTCGCGCAAGCCGGGATTCTCCAAGCGCCAGCTGGCGGCGGCGCTCGACGAAGCGGGGATCGCCTACGTGCATCTGCAGGGCCTCGGCACCCCCAAACCAGGACGGGACGCGGTGCGCGCCGGCCATCCGGAACGGATGGAGGTCATCTACCTCGAACACATGACGTCGGATCGGGCGCAGGCGGACCTGGCGCAGGCCAGGCATCTGGCCGGTGAGCGACCAGCCTGCCTGCTGTGCTTCGAGCGCGACTATCATACCTGCCATCGCCGGCTGGTCGCCGAGATGATCGCCGGTGAGACAGGACAATCCGTGCGGCATCTGATCACGCCATAGACCGTCGACCTGACGTCTCATGGCTCGGGCTCGCGCGGCCAGAAGTCGCGCCACCGGGCGATCTCGCGGCCGGGCGCGCCGGCGCCGGGGCTTTCATGGGACGGGCAACCCAGCCGCTGACGGCCAGCCGCGGGCGGGATCGAAGCCGGCCCCGGCGCATCTACCTTCCTCGCGGCGCCAGGTTCGGCAGCGGCTTCAGGCTGACCGGGCGGCATCGCTCTGCTGCGCCAGGCTTCGATCGCCGCCATTCGCGAAGCGAAGCGGGCGCGGCGATCCACTCCCACGACCGCCGAAATAGGTCATGCTCCAACGCATCGTGGCGACGAGTCCGAGCGCGCCCTCCAGGGTGCGGCGGAGCGTCGACTGCTGCTCAGCACTGGCAGGAGCGGCGAGTGCCCGCTGCAGGTCGATGATCGCCCGCAGCGCCTTAAACCCGGTTCGCGTCGGGGTATCCCCGGTGCGGGAGCGATCCGGGAGCGGGCGCGGGATCACAACGTAAGGTGTCCCCGCCAGCAGATCGTCGGCAAGCCGTGGATCCGGGTAGCATACGAACAGCCGCCTGAGTTCCGCGGGCGTGAACGGCGTCAGTCCGCTCATGCGCGCATGCAAGGCCGTGTAACCAATGCCAAGGGCCTCCGCGAGGGCCCGCAGGTGAAGTCCGCCCTCCGTCACGAGGACCTGGCGTACCAGCCGCTCAAAACTACCGGCCCGGTTGGCGTCCAAAGGCTCCGCCGCCGCGCGTCGGATCAGGTGCAGGCGGATCGACAGCAACGCCGACTGCGCACATTCCGTGGCGTCCATCAATCGCGGCGCATGATCCGGCCGCAAACGGTCACTGTCGTCGCACAGCCCGGCGAGAGCCGCGACAAGCGCCTCCTCCGCTTGCAGCGCGCAGAGCAGCACCATCGAATCACGATCGGCCGAACCGTTCAGCGCGCCGGCACCGACCGTCACGGGCAGTGGGCGCCGAACGACTGCGAGCGTGCTGCCCACGAACACCCAGTGAGGCAACCGGTCATCGGCGACTTCGCGGATAAGGATGGCGATCTCCGCCGGGCTGAAGCGGGCCTTCTGGCGCAAGCGGGCATACAACGCGGCGGGGTTCAGCGACAGCGCCGCGGCGATCGATTTCACGGCATGTCGCTTTTCATCGACGAGGATCCTGCGGACCAATTCTCCGAACTCGATAGTATTCTGTGGTTGGGCGAAAGTCATATCTCCTGCTTCCACCGTGCCTGCAAGCAAAGGCTGTGGCCGGAATGCGATCTGCATTCTGTCGCGTTACGCCGTCGATCCATATGATTCAAATCAAGACCATCACAGTTTTTGTTGTGGTTTGTTTATCATGGATGGAAATATTGCAATTTAGTTAATGTCTTGACGTATTATACTACACTCGTATTCAAACTCTACTGCCGAGCACCCCATTTCAAGCATCGATTTCGGCCACCATCTCAGCTTTCCGAATATTTCTACATGTTTCCATGGCGTTATTCATCTGGCCCGCAGCTCACGTCGTTCGCAACAAAGAAAAGAAGAGCCAAATCCCTTACAGTATGACATGGACCGGCTTGCCAAGGCTCGGCAAGCAGACCGTAAGCAACGTAATCGCCTACACTTTCTGGAATGGCATGTGCCTTGCACTGTTATTGGCGTGTGATTGCATACACAATCTGAAAGACAATTCCCATGACCACCATTTCCACCCTTTGCCGCTCTGCGGCGATTATCAGCATGGCTGGCCTGGCAAGTCTCGCGATGATAACCGGGGCGAGTTCACCCGCACAGGCCACTCTGACGTCGTGCCCCGCTACCGGCGGGACCGCGATCGGGTTTCCCTCGAGCAGCTACGGCTGCCTCCAGCAGAGCCTGGTTTGGACGAACTTCACCGACCTGGGTGCCGGCATCGTTGGTGACTCCGCATTGCCCGCAGAAACCATGATCCACTTCGATATGTCCTCAGCCAACGCCCTTCCAAACATTCACGTCGTGACCGCGGAGCCGATGGGCGTGATCAACTTTCTGGCGGGGCACACGTACTCCTACAGCTTCGACGTTCTGCTGGCGTCCGCCGACAGTCTGGCGATCACCATGGCGTCGGAGGACATGACCCTCGCCGGCGGATCGGCGCTGCTGACAACTACCCTGACGGCGTTGGACATCACCGGGTATAATTCCGACGGCAGCCCGATCTACACCGTGGCCGGCGCGCTCGGCTCTATGTCGACCACCACCAGTTCGTCAGGTGAGGACTACGTTGGACCGGTCGATGGAATCCGTTTTACTGTCACTCTGACCAATATCAGCAACGATGCGCTGATCCAGTCGGTTGCCAATGACGTGGTACAAACGCCGGAACCAATGTCGCTGGCGCTGCTGGCAACTGGCCTGATCGGCATGGGCCTGGCGCGTCGCCGGAAGGCCGACTGACGCCAAGCCAGGAACCGAACCCCGCCGGTGAGAGCCCGTGGGGTTCGGCGTTCGACTGCTGTGTCGGCACGCTACCGGCTGATCACTCCCAGGACGGCGGCGCCGACGCGCCCAAGCCCGCACGCCACGAGCCGCATACCCGGGGTGACGCACGGCGATCGTGAAGCAGCGCGCTCGGGTGCCGGGCTTCGTCGTTGCTGCCATCGTTCACCCATCCCGCCGCATTTCGGGCATCTTCGGGAACCGGCTCCGCCATTCGGGCCGGCGCGCATGACCGCGGCCACATCGGTTCGGGCAGTCCGCGCCGGTCACCTTCGCGTAAGCGGCGAGGGGTTATGACAAGAGAACTGAACCCGCGCCACGAAGCGTCGTTTGGTACGGCATTGCCCTGTCGGAGGACGTGCCGAATGTCCGATCATGCCCCGCCTAATGCGATCCAGCCGATTACCCTGACGATCAACGGTACGCCTTACACGCTCGATGTCGCGCCGTGGACCACGCTGCTGGATCTGCTCCGCCTGGACCTCGACCTGACCGGCACCAAGAAGGGCTGCGATCATGGCCAGTGCGGCGCCTGCACCGTGCTGATCGATGACGTGCGGATGAACGCCTGCCTGACGCTGGCGATTATGAAGGATGGCGCCAGCATCACGACTGTCGAGGGTCTGGCCGGCAGGGACGGTGTTCTGCATCCCCTCCAGGACGCCTTCATTGAGCATGACGCCTTCCAGTGCGGCTATTGCACCCCGGGCCAGCTGTGCTCTGCCGTGGGCCTGCTGCGCGAAGGCCATGCCTGCTCGGCTGCGGAAATCCGCGAGCACATGAGCGGCAACCTGTGCCGTTGCGGCGCCTACCCCAACATCGTCGCTGCCATCGAGCAGGTGCTCGCGGGGTCTGTCGAGCAGGCGCTCGCGGGACCTGTCGAGCAGGCGCTCGCGGGACCTGTCGAGCAGGGAGCCGCGAAGGCGCGCAAACCGCAGCGCGCTGAACCACATGAGCCAGGGCGCGCTGAGCGGATCGAACTTGGCGAGGCCGTGCGGTGAACCGCTTTTCCTACCTCCGGCCCGGCGATGTGCGCGGCGCGATCCAGGAGATCGCCTCGGACCCTGCGGCACGGGTCATCGCGGGCGGCACCAATCTCGTCGATCTGCTGAAATATGACGTCGAACGGCCGACGCGGCTGGTGGACATCAGCCGCCTGCCCGGACTTGATGCCATCGAGGCAACCCCGGGTGGCGGTCTACGGATTGGTGCGCTGGTAAGCAACAGCACGCTTGCCTATGACGACAGAGTCGCTGAGCACTATCCGTTGCTGGCCGCTGCGATCCTGGCGGGCGCATCGCCGCAGCTGCGCAACGCCGCCTCCACCGGCGGTAACCTGCTGCAACGTACGCGGTGCCACTATTTCTATGACACGGGCACCGCCTGCAACAAACGCGATCCCGGTTCGGGCTGCCCTGCCAGGACCGGCGTCAACCGGATCCATGCCATCCTCGGCACCAGTGAGCATTGCATCGCTACACATCCGTCGGACCTGTGCGTGGCCCTCGCGGCGCTTGAGGCGACGGTGCTTGTGACCGGCCCAGATGGGGACCGCGTGATCCCGTTTGACCGCTTCCATCGGCTGCCGGGGGATCATCCGCAGCACGACACGACGCTCGCCCATGGCGAGATCGTCATCGCGGTCGAATTGCCCGCGCAGGAGTTTGCATCCCACTACACCTATCTGAAGCTGCGCGATCGCCAGAGCTACGCGTTTGCCCTCGTCTCGGTCGCCGCGGCGCTGGACCTCGACGGGGACCGCATCCGGACGGCTCGCCTGGCGCTGGGCGGGGTCGCGCACAAGCCCTGGCGCGACACCGCAGCCGAGGCGCTGCTATGCGGCCGGCCGGCAACCGCCGACAGCTTCGCCCGCGCCGCAGACGTGATCCTGGCCGAAGCCAGAGGATACGGCCACAACGATTTCAAGATCGGCCTCGCTCGCCATGCCATCGTACGCGCCTTGGAGCAGGCAGCCGCCGGTACCCCACAGTCACAGACCGACAAGCGCATCCGATAGGAACCGCCATGTCCATCACCCTCGACACGCATGTCGGCAGCCCGCGCAGCCGTGTGGACGGCCGGCTGAAAGTGACCGGCGCCGCGAAGTATGCCGCCGAGTTCACTGCCCCCGATCTGCTGTTCGGCGCCGTCGTTTCCGGCACCATCGCGAAAGGCCGTATTCTCCGGATCGACACCGCCGCCGCGCAGACCGTGCCCGGGGTCGTTCGCGTCTTCACCCACCTGGCTCGGCCGCGCCTTCCCCCCGATGATGAAGATTACCAGGACACCGTTGCACCCCCGGGCCGGCCGTTTCGCCCGCTGTTCAACGACCGGATCCTGTACAGCGGGCAACCGGTCGCCCTGGTTGTCGCCGAGGATTACGCAACCGCCCGTTATGCGGCCTCGCTGGTCCGCGTCGAAGCGGCCATCGAACCGCACGAGACCGACCTCGATCATGCCCGCCCCGAGGCATATGTGCCGCCCGAAAAACGACAGGGCATCACCCCGCCGCCGAAACAGCGCGGCAACGCGGCGGAGGCCTTCGCCGCGGCACCCTGTCGCATCAAGAACGAATACCGTATCGCGAGCGAGCATCACAATCCGATGGAACCCCACGCTTCCACCGTCCGGTGGGAAGGCGACGGGAGGATCACCGTCTACGACAAAATCCAGGGGGTGATGAACACAAAGGAATACATCACCGGCGTGTTCGGCCTGAAACCTGACGATGTACGCGTGCTGTCGCCATTCGTCGGTGGCGCGTTTGGCATCGGCCTCCGGCCGCAGTACCAGTTGTTCCTGGCGGTAATGGCCGCGCTGGATCTTGGACGATCCGTGCGGGTCGAGCTTACGCGCGACCAGATGTTCACCTTCGGCTACCGCCCCGGCACGATCAATACCGTCGCGCTTGGTGCCGGACCCGACGGACTGTTGCAATCGATCCAGCACGAGGCAGTGGCCGGCACCTCCCGTTTCGAGGATTACCAGGAGGTCGTGGTCAACTGGTCCAGCCTGCTATATCATTGCGATAACGTAGCATTAGACTACAAGCTGGTGAAGCTGGACACGTATACCCCCGCCGACATGCGTGCACCTGGTGCGCCACTGGGCGTGTTCGCGATCGAATCGGCCATGGATGAGCTGGCCTATGCGCTGCGGATCGATCCACTCGAGCTGCGACTGAAGAACCAGGCGGCAACCGATGAAACCGAGGGAAAACCGTTCAGCAGCCGCGAACTGCGTGCGGCCTGCCTGCAGGGGGCGGAGCGCTTCGGCTGGTCACGGCGCCGGCCTGAGCCGCGGTCGATGCGCGAAGGGCGGGAGTTGATTGGCTGGGGCATGGCGACGGGCATCTGGGAGGCTATGATGATGCCGCATAGCGCACGCGCCATCCTGACAGCGGACGGCCGGCTTGAGGTGGCGAGCGCGACGGCCGACATCGGCACCGGCACGTACACGATCCTGACGCAGATCGCTGCCGATACGCTGGGGCTGCCGATGGAGCGGGTCACGGCACGCATCGGCGATTCCACGCTGCCGCGCGCGCCGGTCGAGGGTGGCTCATGGACCGCGGCTTCGGCAGGATCGGCGGTGCTGCTGGCCTGCCGGAAGGTGCAGGAGAAATTGTTGGCGTGCGCGAGAGGCCTCGACGGTTCGCCGCTCGCCAACGCCGCGATCCAGCAGGTCCGATTCGCCGATGGCAAGATCGAGCTGATCACGGATTCGTCCTGCTGGATGACCATCGCCGAGGTCATGCAGACGGCCGGCCTGGAACGGATCGAGGCGGAGGAGACCGCCGAACCGGATGCGGAGACGATGCAGAACTACGCCCAGTACACCCACTCGGCCGTGTTCGCCGAGGTCCGTGTGGACGAGCAACTCGGCGTGGTGCGGGTGACGCGGCTGCTCGATGCCATCGCCGCCGGCCGGATCCTCAACCCGAAGACCGCGCGCAGCCAGATCATCGGCGGCGTGGTGTTCGGCATGGGCATGGCGCTCACCGAGGAAACCTCGACGGACCACCGGCTGGGCCGAATCATGAACCGGAATCTGGCCGAGTATCATATCCCCGCCAACGCCGATGTTCCCGACATCGAGGTCATCTTCGTCGAGGAGCACGACGACAAGGCCAATCCGCTGGGCGTCAAGGGTCTCGGCGAAATCGGCATCGTCGGCACCGCCGCGGCCATCGCCAACGCGATCTTCCATGCGACCGGCAAGCGGGTGCGGGATCTGCCGATCACGTTCGACAAGCTGCTGGCGTGATGCTGGTATCATCTACCAATGCCATGATTTCGATGTTGCCGATCAATGGCGCGGACACGATCCCAGCTCTATCCGTACGACCAGGCGGGTTTGTCAGTCCCGCCTGCATCCGCTAGCGTCTTTATGCAAGCCTTGCTCGTGCCAGGCGACGAAGGTGCGGGATGAACGGACAGTTACCACAATAAAGAGCTGGCGGCGCGAAACCGCGGGATTGCCTGTGACGGCGATCTTCAGACCAGGCAGAGCGGTCACCGGTCAACCAAGGGGAGGTTCGCATGGATCAGGTGTCCATCGGCGAGGCTCGGGGTCCATGGCCGAAGGGCCTCACCCAGGTGCCGTTCCAGGTCTATCAGGACCCGGTGCTGCTCGATCAGGAGCAGCATCTGTTATTCGAAGGTCCAGTCTGGAATTTCCTCTGCCTCGAAAGCGACATCCCGAACCCAGGCGACTGGCGCACGACGTTCGTCGGCCGCATGCCGGTCGTTGTGGTACGGACGGAAAGCGGACCTATCGCATCCTTCGAAAACCGCTGCCTGCACCGTGGCGCGCTGATCTGCCTCGATAACGCCGGCAAAAATGCCAGGGACTTCAGCTGCGTCTATCACGCCTGGCGCTATGATCTGTCCGGCAACCTGCGGTCGATCTCCTTCCGTAACGGCGTCAACGGCCGCGGCGGCATGCCAGGGGATTTCCGTCTCGAGGACCATGCCACACGCAAGTTGCGGGTCACGACGATCAGTGGCCTGGTATTCGGCACGTTGTCGGACGCGGCGCCCGATATCGAGGACTTCATGGGTCCCGACGTGTCGGCTGCCCTGCGTCTGACCGCCAGCCGCGAACTGGTGGTGATCGGGCGGTTCACCGAGGCGCTGCCGAACAACTGGAAGCTCTACGCCGAGAACGTCCGCGACACGTATCACGCCAGCCTGTTGCACGTGTTTTTCGCAACGTTCCGCATCAACCGTCTCAGCCAGGGCGGCGGGGTCAGCGTCAGCGATACTGGGGCGTGCCACGTGTCCACCACCCTCGCCCCGACGCAGGAGCCGGACACCGCGTACGACGGCATGCGATCGGTGGATGACGGACTGCGTTTGTCCGATCCTTCCATGCTGGATGCCGAGGACGAGCACGGTGATCGGGTGCGGCAGCAGATTCTGTCCGTGTTTCCCAGCTTTGCCATGCAGCGGACATACAACGTGATGGCGATCCGCCAGTTCATCCCACGCGGCGTGGACCGGACCGATCTCAACTGGATCTACCTGGGTTACGCCGATGACCCGCCGGACCTGCGCCGCCGGCGTCTGAAGCAGCTCAATCTGGCCGGACCGGCGGGATATGTGTCGATGGAGGACGGCTGCATCGGCAACTTCGTCGAGCGCGGGGCAGCCGCGGCTCCCCAGGGCGTGTCGCTGCTGGAAATGGGCGGTGCGGGCTCCGAGAGCCAGGAGACGCGGGCGACCGAGACTGCGATCCGCGGCTTCTGGAAGACGTGGCGACGGATCATGGGGCAATGACCGCCGTCGCTGATGCCGGGTCCTTGTTCCGCCTCGCCGCTCTGAACGCCGATTATGCGGCGGCGATCGATGACGATCGGCTCGAGGCGTGGCCAGGATTTTTTCTCGACGAATGCCTCTACAAGATCACCTCGGCGGACAACCTGCGGGACGGTAACGAGGCTGGTATTGTCTACGCCGACAGCCGAGCGATGCTGGCCGATCGAGTCCTGGCGCTGCGGCGGGCGAATATCTACGAGCGGCAGACCTACCGGCACATCGTCGGGACGCCGCGGCTTATGCCGGCTGACAGCGCGGCGGATTTGGCAGCCGAGACACCATTTCTGGTCGTGCGGACGATGCGCAGCGGCCAGATGGACCTGTTCGTCGCCGGCCGCTACCGGGACCGGCTGCGCGAAGAACACGGCAGCCTGCGGTTCAAGGAGCGGATCGTGATCTGTGACTCCTCGCACTTCGACACACTGGTGGCGATCCCGCTGTAGCGCGCGGTTCGGGCCGGATGACGCGGAGGGCGCGGGTTCACCTCGGTCCTCGCCGCTCGCCTGCGTGAACCGCCTGGTGTCGGAGGGCGAGCCGGCACGCCGGTGAGGATCCGGTTCGAGGATCCCCGACTTGAACTTTGGAAATCCTCCAAGACGTGGGCGGCCGGGCCGGCGCCCGGCCATGACACGGAGGCGCGGACGGGAGGCCGTGACACAGGGGGCACGTGAGGGGGCGCAACCCCGCCATGACGCGGGGGGCGCGGGGGGGACCGCAGCCCGGGCATGACGCCGGGCGCGGGGTCAAGGGCCGGGGTCCGCCCGTGGCACCGGGGGCGGCCCGTGGCACCGGAGGCGGCCCGTGGCACCGGGGGGCGCATGAGGGTTGCCCCGCCATGACGCGGGGGGCGCCTGAGGCCGTGACACGGGGACGCGTGAAGGTCGCCCTCCGCCGTGACGCAAGGAGCGGGCCATACGATCCCCGGTGAGGCGAACAAGGCCCCTAATGGCGAAAATGTCGCATACCGGTGAATACCATCGCCACGCCCGCTGCGTCCGCCGCCGCGATCACCTCCGCGTCCCGGATTGAACCTCCGGGCTGAATCACCGCGGTTGCGCCGGCTGCGACGGCCGCCTCCAACCCGTCGGCGAACGGGAAGAACGCGTCCGATGCGACCACGCTGCCCTCGGTCAACCGGCCAGGCAGTCCGGCCGCCTTGGCGGCTTCCTCGCTCTTCCAGGCCGCGATCCTCGCCGAGTCCACGCGGTTCGGCTGGCCGCCCCCGATGCCGACCGTGGCCCCATGTTTGGCATAAACGATTGCATTGGACTTGACGTGCTTGCAGACCCGGAAGGCGAACAGCAGATCGGCCATCTCGGCGTCGGTCGGCGCACGGCGCGTCACCACCTGAAGATCCGCCGCACTGATCCGCCCGGCATCACGCGACTGCGCCAGGAACCCGCCGGCCAAGCTGCGGAACGTGAGGCCGCCGGCGGCCGGATCAGGCACCCCGCCGGTCAGCAGCAGGCGCAGGCTCTTCTTCCGCGCCAGGACCGTCCGCGCCGCCGCGTCGGCATCCGGGGCGATGATCACCTCGGTGAAAATCGCGGCGATCTTCTCCGCCGCGGCAGCGTCCAGCGTCCGGTTCACCGCCACGATGCCGCCATACGGCGACACGGGGTCACAGCGGAAGGCCGCATCCCACGCGTCGGCCAGGTGCGCCGCGCTCGCCACACCACACGGGTTGGCGTGTTTGATGATCGCGATGGTCGGTGCATCGAACTCGGCCACGCACTCGAACGCGGCGTCGGTGTCGTTCAGGTTGTTGTAGGAGAGTTCCTTGCCCTGAACCTGCACCGCCGTGGCCACGCCGAAGCGGGTCCCCGACACATAGAATGCCGCCGCCTGATGCGGGTTCTCGCCGTAACGCAAGGGCTGGCGCAGAGCTCCCGCCAGCACCATTCGCTTCGGGAATGCCTCCTCGCGCTGCGCCGCGAACCAGGTGGCGATCGCCGCGTCATAGGCGGCGGTCCGCGCGTAGGCCTCCCCCGCAAGCCGCCGGCGCGACGCCAGCGATGTGCCCCCGGACGAGGCCAGGTCTTCCAGAACCGCCTGGTACTGAGCCGGATCAGTCAGCACGGCGACGAAGTCGTGGTTCTTCGCGGCCGCCCGGATCAGCGCCGGCCCACCGATGTCGATATTCTCGACGCATTCGTCGTACGGCGCGCCCTTCGCGACAGTGGCCTCGAATGGATAGAGATTGACCGCCACCAGATCGATCGGCGCGATCCCGTGCTCGTGCATCTGCGCCATGTGCTCCGGATTGTCCCGCCGTCCCAGGATGCCGCCGTGGATCTGCGGCACCAGCGTCTTGACGCGCCCGTCCATGATCTCGGGGAAGCCGGTGTGGTCTGAGACCTCCTTCACCGGCACCCCGGCCTCACGCAGCGTTTTCGCCGATCCGCCGGTGGACAGGATTTCCACGCCGCGCGCCGCGAGGGCCTTGGCGAACGGCACCAGGCCCGTCTTGTCGGAGACGGAGATCAGCGCCCGTTGGATGCGGATGATATCGGTCATGGCGGCGAGAACCCCTGATGCGTCAAGCGCGGCGGGATAAACCTAGAGGCCGAGCAGGTCCAGCGTTCGAGACAGGACTTTGGCCTCGTCATAGCAGTCCAGCGCCCGCTGCCGGCCCGCCTGACCCATTCGTACCCGAACATCCGGGTCACGCACCAGTTTGCCAAGCGCCGCCCCGAGAGCGGGCGCATCACCCGCCGGCACCGTCAGCCCGGTAACGCCATCCGCCACCTGCTCCGCCGGACCGCGCACATTGGTGGCGACGACGGGCAGGCCGGTCAGCATGGCCTCGATGACCGACATCGGCAGCCCCTCGAAACGGCTGGGCAGAGCGAAGATGTCGGCGGCCGCAAGCAGCGTCGGCACGTCGGCGCGATAGCCCAGCATGCGCAGCCGCTCGCCGAGGCCGGCGTCACGCAACACAGCCTCCATGTCCGCGCCGCGGTCGCTGTCCAGTCTTTCCCCGACCACCCAGAGCTCGGCCTCCGGCACCAGACGCATTGCGGCCGCCAGTTCGGGATAGCCCTTGTGCCAGACGAGGCGGGAGACCGCGATGATCACCACCCGATCCGCCGGTACGCCCAGCTCCTGCCTGACCCGCTGCCTGGCCACCGGGTCGGGACGAAAAATCGCGGGGTCGCGGCCATTGCGGACCGCCTCGGCATGCGCGGCGATATGCAGGCGCCGGGCATCGCGCGCCTCGGCTTCCGAGACCGTCAGGAACACGTCGGTCGCCCGGGCGGCGACCCATTCCATGACGAGCGACAGGGCACGCCGGGGCAGCGACGACGACGCGTGATTGAACAGAAAACCGTGGCAAGTATAGACAACCTTCGGCACCCCGGCGGCGCGGGCGGCCAGGCGCGCGATGAAGCCGCTGATCGGCATATGGGCGTGCACGAGGTCGGGCTTTTCCGCACGCAGGATAGCCACCAGGGAGCGGAAGGCACGCAGGTGCGCGAGCGGCGACAGCCGGCGAACAAACGGGATCGGGATGACCCGGAAGCCCTCGCCTCGGACGTCGGCCAGCAGGGGTCCCTCGGCGCAGGCACCGACAACCTCATGACCACGGGTTCGGATGGCACGCATGAGCGGCAGCAGGAAGTGCCGCAGCGAAAAGTCGACGTTGGTGATCTCGATGACTTTCATCGACGCCCGGCAGCCATCACCCGGCGCGTTCGACCTTGCTGAGCGCCCACTTGACGTGCTGCGGCCCGTCGGCGAATCCGGTCAGCACGATCTGCTCCCCCCGGCGCGGCTCCGCGCCTCCCAGGTAGATCGTCTCTTCCAGGGTCAGCCGCGCACCGTCAGCACGCAGCCGCCAGAAGGTGCCGGACTTCAGCCGCAGCAGCACCGCGCCGCCGTCCTGCTGCACGCTGGCCTGCACATCCGGATGCAGATGGAAGCGCAGCGTGAACGGTTGCGGTTCGGGCGCTTCGATCAGGTCCTCGCCACGTATATCCTCGCCGCTCTCGGCCATGTAAAGCCGGCGGCGATGCACGGCGTTGAAGGTCTTCTTCCAGCCGTCATGCGAGACATCCAGCCAGTGCGCGCCTGCCGCCTCCTGGCGATTGACCTCGACCGTCATCGGCCGCCGTCCGAGCCCCTCGGGCTTCAGTTCGCTGCTGTTCAGGTCGCCGATCACCAGCGTGGAATGCGCGGCGGTGGCACGGGCGGCGTCCTGCCATTCAGGCGGGCCCGCGGGAAACGCGCCGCAGTTGACGATCAGCCGGTCACGCCCGATCGAGAGCTCCATCGACAGGGTGCCGGCGTGCGCCAGCCGATCCAGCCCTTCCGGCGCCGGCGCGCCGCAATCGACGATCAGCACGCTGCGGCCGGCCTGCATGCGATGGAACCCGCCGTCGGTCAGCGCCGAGGGACCGCGACCGCCGCGCCCGGCCTGGGTCAGCACCAGATCGACCAGCGCGCCGGTTTCCTCCTTGCTGCCGTTGAACAGGCACAGCCCGCCGTCGCCGTGACGCATCATCCGCAGCGCCGGCGCCATGCGCTCGATGGCATGCGCCAGCACCGGTGGCGGCGGAGTCTGCGAGGTCTGCAGCAGTGCTCGAATTTCCGTCAGGTCCTGCAGCGCGGCAAGCTGTGCGGCGGGGCTGCGTTCGGCATGGCAGCCGTCGGGAAGGATCTGGCGGCTGATCTCCTGCGGCAGAAAACGCAGCGCGCGGGTCAGGAAGCCGGCGTGCTCGCGCAATGCCACGGCCGCGGCGACCAGTCCCTTCAGCGCGGTCAGCGCGCGGGCGTCGAGTTCCTCGGCCGGCAATGCCGCGGACAGGCCCCGCGCGTCGGCGACGAGGCGGCTCATGAGGCGCTGGCGGAACGCGTCGTCCGCGGTGGCGGCGAAGAAATCGTAGTGTCCGAGCCAGGCGGTGATGCGGGCTCCGGCGACGTCGGGGCGGTGGGCGATGGGGTCAGAGGATGGGTAGGCGATCCATTCAGCGACCAGCGCGCGCGCCCGCAACCGCGCGGCGTCGGTGCCGAGCGCGCGCAGATCGCGCAACCAGGAGAAGCCATGGGCGCCGGCCCGCAGCACCGCGGACCCGCCGATCTGCTGCCAGCCGCCTTGCCGCAGCGGCTGCACGGCACCACCGATTTCCAGTTCGCCCTTGATCAGCTGGGCGCCCTTTCCCGGGTCACCTGGCCATGGATCGCGCACCGAGAGCGCGGGCGCATCGGGCACGCGTCCCATCCGCAGGCTGGGCAGTCGCGCCATTGCCCTGCGCGCGCCTCTGATCCACCGGCTGGAGTTGGAGGCGCTCATGCGGCGCCTCGCAGGTCGGCGATCGCGCGGGCATAGTCGGCGGCATGAAAGACCGAGGTTCCGGCGATCAGCGTATCGGCCCCCGCGGCGATCACCGCCTTTGCGGTCGCGGGCGTGATACCGCCATCGACGGCCAGGGCGATCGGATGGTCAGCCGCGTCGATCAGCCGGCGCAGCTGGGCGATTTTCGGCAGTTGCGAGGTCAGGAAGGACTGGCCGCCGAATCCGGGGTTCACGGACATCACGAGAATGATGTCTGTCAAATCGAGCGCCCACGCAACCACATCCGGCGAGGTCGCCGGGTTGAGCACGATGCCAGCCTTCTTTCCCGCTTTGCGGATGTGCTGGAGTGACCGGTGCAGGTGCGGGCCGGCCTCCGGATGCAGGCTGATGTGATCGGCGCCCGCGTCGATGAACGCATCGAGATACGGGTCGACCGGCGCGATCATCAGGTGGACGTCGAACGGCAGCTTCGTGTGCTTGCGCAAAGCGGCCAGGACGGTCGGACCAAAGCTGATATTCGGAACGAAATGGCCATCCATGATGTCCAGGTGCAGCCAGTCGGCACCGGCCGTTTCGATGGCGGCAACCTCTTCCTTCAGCCGGCCGAAATCGGCTGCAAGCAGGCTCGGGGCAATGGTGACGTGCCGGGACTCGGATGCGGGCATGGCGTGTTTCTAGACATGCGGGCCGATGTCACACAAGGCAACTTCAGGGCTTAAGCAGCCGCGCCGCGAAGAAACCGTCCATCCCGCCGCGGTCCCGCCAGAGGCCGGGATGGGTGCGCAGGAAACCCTCCGCGGTTCGCGCCTCGGGGATCGCGGCCAGTTCCTCGGGCCGAAACGGGTCGTGCCGAAGGCCGGTCTTGGCGACGACGGAAGCGACGCGCGGCGCGCCCTCCTCAGGCTGCAGCGAGCAGACAGCGTAGATCAGGCGGCCACCGTTGCGAAGCATGGCAGCCGCCGCCTCGAGCAGCTTGTCCTGCGCCTGGATCACCGTCTGGACGTCGCGTGGCCGCTTGATGCGGGCGACGTCGGGATGCCGGCGGATCGTCCCGGTGGCGCTGCAGGGCGCGTCGAGCAGGACGGCGTCGAACGGTTCGGGAGCGGTCCAGGTGGTCGCGTCGGCGTTGATCACGTCCGCGTGCAGGCCCCATCTTTTCAGGTTGGCAGTCAGCCGCTCGATGCGGGCCGGGTCACGCTCCAGCGCGGTCACCACGGCACCTCCCGCGGCAAGCTGTGCGGTCTTGCCGCCGGGGGCGGCACAGAGGTCGGCGACGCGTTCACCGGGCCGGACCTCCAGCAGACGGGCCGGCAGCGCCGCGGCGGCGTCCTGCACCCAGAGATCACCATTCTCGAAGCCTTGTATCTCCGCAACCCGGGTGCCCGGCGGGAAGCGCACCGATCCGGTAGGCAACAGGACGCCACCCGGGGGCACCGGGGTCCCCGGCTTCAGGGTGACGTCGAGCGGTGCCTCGGTCTGGTGGGCGCTGGCGATGGCGCGCGCGGATTGGCCCCATGCCGTCCACAACCATGCAGGCGTATCGAGCCGGGCGACGTCGAGGTCCTCGAGCACACCCGGCCCGGCTGCGGCGACCTTGCGCAGCACGGCGTTGATCAGGCCGGCGAACGGCGTCAGGCCGCGCCGCTTGGCCAGGCCGACCGCGGTCGCGACCGCGGCATGGTCGGGCGTGTCCAGCAGCAGCAGGCCGGCGGCGCCGATGCGCAGGATGTTGCGGACCGGCTCCGGCGGCTCCTTGCGCAGAAAAGGTTCCAGGACCGCATCCAGCGTACCCAGACGGCGCAGGACCGCCGCGGCCAGGCGATGCGCTGCCGCGCGATCCCGCGGCTCCTGCGCCGGAAGCCCGTCGAGGGCTTCCTCCAGCGTGCGGTGTCGTTCCAGGACCGCGGTCAGCAGGTCGAAGGCGGACTCGCGGGTGGGGTCGGCCATCAGACGAACGGTCGTCCGATGCCATGGTAATCGAGACCGGCGTCGCGCATTGCCAACGGGTCATACACGTTGCGCAGATCGACGATGACCCGCCCGCGCATCGCGTCACGCAACCGCGCCGGCGCCAGCGCGCGGAACTCATTCCATTCGGTGATCAGCACCAGCGCGTCCGCCCCCGCCGCCGCATCCAGCGCGTCGGCGCAATAGATCACCTGTTCCGGCAGCAGCGGTCGTGCCTGCTCCATGCCCTCGGGATCGAAGGCACGGATGGTGGCGCCATCGCCGGCCAGACGGAACACGATCGACAGCGCCGGTGAATCGCGCATGTCGTCGGTTTCCGGTTTGAAGGTGAGGCCGAGCACGGCGATGGTCTTGCCACGGACGGACCCGCCGCAGGCCGCGATGACGCGCATGGCCATGCTGGACTTGCGTGCGTCGTTGACCGCGACCGTGGCTTCCACGAGGCGCGACGGGGCCCCGTAATCCTGGGCCGTGCGGACCAGGGCGAGGGTATCCTTGGGGAAGCAGGAACCGCCATAGCCCGGGCCGGGATGCAGGAATTTGCGCCCGATGCGGCCGTCCAGGCCAATGCCGCGCGCCACGTCGTGCACGTCGGCGCCGACCTTCTCGCAGAGATCCGCCATTTCGTTGATGAAGGTGACCTTCATCGCCAGGAACGCGTTGGCGGCGTACTTCGTCAGTTCGGCTGTCTCGATGGCCGTGAACACGATCGGTGCCTCGATCAGATACAGCGGCCGGTACAGGCGGCGCATCACCTCCCTCGCACGATCGGATTCGGCGCCGATCACCACACGGTCAGGGCGCATGAAGTCGCCGATGGCATTGCCCTCCCGCAGGAACTCCGGATTGGAGGCAACATCGAAATCGAGATCCGGGCGAACGGACCGGACGATTTCCTGGATGCGCCGGCCGGTGCCGACAGGCACGGTCGACTTGGTGACGATCACCGCGTAGCCGGTCAGGGCACGGGCGACCTGTTCCACCGCTGCATACACATACGTCAGGTCAGCGTGCCCGTCGCCGCGTCTGGTCGGCGTGCCGATGGCGATGAAGACTGCCTCGGTGCCGTCGACGGCCGCGGCGAGGTCGCCGGTGAAGGCCAGCCGCCCGGCTTTGACGTTTTCCCGCACCAGTTGCTCGAGACCCGGCTCATAGATCGGCATTTTCCCGTCGCGCAATGCCGCCAGTTTGTTGGGCTCGGTTACGACCACAGTGACTTTAGTGCCGAATTCGGCAAAGCAGGTTCCGCATACCAGGCCGACATAGCCGCCGCCAATCATCGTGATACGCACGGGTAAGCTCCTTCAGGAGATGCGATGCTGATTCAGCACAGCGTGGCGACCGATTCCAGCATTTTGCCGTGTTGCCACACATTGACACTTTCCTACCCCCCTTGACACGACCGCGGCACGTCGGATGTCTGGCCAGCGAGGATGGCTCACGACTGTTATTTCCCAAGCGGAGGATGAAGTTGCCGCAGTCAATGCTCCGGGTCGGTGTTGCCGGCGCAGGCCATTTCGGCCGTTACCATGCGTTGAAGGTCGCCGCCTCCAGCCGTGCCAGACTGGCCGGGATCTTTGACCCGGACCGGGAACGCGCCAAGACCGTTGGGTGGGAGGCCGGAGCCAAGGACCTTGGCTTCGCAGACCTGCTCGATGCGTCCGATGCGGTGATCGTCGCGGCGCCGGCGGAAGCGCATTATGCGCTGGCATCCGAGGCCCTGCGGGCGGGCAAGCACGTTCTGGTGGAAAAGCCGATCGCCGCCACGCTGGCCGAGGCGGACGAACTCGCCACCCTGGCCGAGGCGCGCGGTCTGGTCCTGCAGGTGGGCCACCTGGAGCGTTTTTCCGCGGCCTACCAGGCGATGGCCGGGAAGATCGGCGCGCCGCTGTATATCGAGGCAACCCGGATCGCGCCGTTCAAGCCGCGCGGCACCGACGTGTCGGTCATTCTGGACCTGATGATCCACGATCTGGACCTCGTGCTGGCCCTGGTGGACAGCGAAATCGAAAGTGTCGACGCGGTCGGTGCCCCGGTCGCCAGCCCGCACGAGGACATCGCCAACGCCAGGCTGCGGTTTCGCAACGGCGCCGTGGCGACGATCACCGCCAGCCGGATTTCGCCGCGAACCGAGCGACGGATGCGGATCTTCGCGCAGAATTCGTACATGGCGGCGGACTTCTCGGCGCGGAAGCTGACGGTGATCGGCCGTAGCGGCGGCGAAGACGGCGGTGTGCCACTTGGACAACAGCCGGTGGCGGGCCTCGCGGGATACGGAATCGAGGACGTGTCCTGGGAGGATCATGACTCGCTTGCCGCCGAACACGCCGCATTCGTGGCCTCGGTGCTGGATGGCGCGCCCGTGCTGGTCGATGCCGCGGTCGGACGCCGGGCGCTCGCCGCCGCGCTGGCCGTGGGCGAGAGCATGCGCGAGTCCCGCGCCCGGATGACGGCCTCGGGGCTGATCCAGCCAGGGTGATACCCCACCGTCACGGGACCGGCGCGCGCGGGACCGGCGCGCGAGGGACCGGCGCGCGAGGGACCGGCGCGCGCGGCAGACTTGGCCTCAGCTGCGCCGCGGTCAGCCCCGGAAGATCGCCTGCCGCACGTTCACGTCGGAGTCCTGGTCGGGCGGGCGCCGCGCGCCGGGCCACGCCTCGGGTCCACAGGCCTGGCGAACGGTGAGCGGGGTATCACGGACCTCCCAGAACGTTCCCTGACCCCAGATCGCCATGCCGCCGCCATGGTCGTCGGCATACCAGCCGTCATGCACCGCGACCACCGGCCAGCCCGCGGCCTTCGCCGTGTCGGGGTCACCGAGGCAGAAATGATCGAGCGATCCGGCATGGCCCGGCACGATGGCGGGGGTCTGCCGGACCATCTTGACATCCAGCGGCGGGACGCGGCCGGACTCGGTGCGGATGATGAAGATCATGACAGGAACCGTGTCACGCTTGCGACGAATGCGGCGGGCTGCTCCAGCTCCGGGTGATGTCCGGCGGCCGGGATCGTTTCAAATTCGGCATGCGGTATCAGGCTGGCGTAATGACGGCCATAGTCCGGCGTGACGATACGGTCACTCTCGCCCCACAGCACCAGCGTCGGCGCGCTGACGCGATGCAGCCAGTGCTTCAGTTGCGGATTGAACATGTGCGGCCGCCAGGTGAACAGGCACAGCGAGTCCCAGTTGCGCGCCAGGGTGATCATCTCGGCATCGGTCATCTCATCGCCGATCGTCGCCTGCCAGCCCAGGCCATAGATGCCGGGCGGACGTTGCGCCGGATCGTGCCAGGCCCGGCGGTTCAGTTCGACCGGGTTGGTGTTGAACATGTGGACAATGTCGCGCTCCTCGCGGCCGCCGATCTTGATGCCGACGGGATCGACCAGGATCAGGCGCCCCAGCCTCGGATGCCCCGTCACCGCCAGTTCCGCCGCGATCCAGCCACCGAAACCAAAACCGGCGACGGCGACATCGCCTTCCGGCAGGTTGTCCAGCACGTCCAGATAGAGATTCACCATGTCGTACATCGTATCGAAATCGGGCGGCAGCGGCGATGCGCCGAAGCCCGGATGCGAGGGGGCGATGACCTGGCGGGTTCGCGCCAGTTCGGCAACGAACGCCGCCTTTGGGCTGATCGGATTGATCCCGTGGATCAGCAGCAGCGGATCGGCGGCCTCTGACCCGGCCCGCAGGATCTCCAGTTCATGACGCATCATTCGGCGGCGACCCGCTGCTCGACCGGAGGCAGATCCCGCAGCTGCGGCAGCACTTCGTTCGCCGCGAGCTGAAAACTCTTCATTGCCTCGGCGTGGGTGACGAGGCCCTGGCGCGTCATCATGATGATCCGGCCGACCCCGCCGACACGATCCCGGAACGTCTTGATCTGTTTCACGACCGTGTCGGGATTGCCGGCGAACATCTGGCCCTGGGCGATCAGCGCCTCCACTGTCAGGTTCGTGGGGCGCTTGGACGCACCGGCCCGCCAGGCGGCGGGGGTCATCTCCGGCGGCAGCTGACCAGGCATGAACTTCGACATCTGCGGCGCGCTCTTGATGCTGACGGTCAGGAACCAGGGGATCTTCTGGCCGATCCGGAACGCCTCCTCATCGGTGTCGCCGACGTAGCAGAACGCCATGTAAGAGAAACGATCCTCCCCCGGCACCGACAGGCCCGCGGCACGGCGCGCCTGCTTGTACGTGTCGAACGCCTGCCGCGTCCGGTCGTATCCGCCAAACAACAGCGTGTTGACGATGCCACGGCGCCCGAGCTCGGCGCAGGTCGGCATATCGCTGGTAGCCGCCCAGAACTCCGGACGCGGTTGCTGGTATGGACGCGGCCAGATATTCACGTGTGGATGGGTGAAGAACTTGCCCTCCCAGCTGAACGGCCCGTCGTGCGAGGTCAGGGATTTCTCGATCAGATCGATAGCTTCCCATTCACGCTCACGGATTCGCATCGGGTTGGCATCGCCCGATACCATCTCGGTGGCGCCCGACTTGACGAAGCCGATGTCGAGCCGGCCACGCGAGATCACGTCTATCGTTGCATACTCCGTAGCAACCCGCACCGGATCCGGCCGCACCGTGATCAGCGTCCCCAGCGAAAGGATGCGGACCTTCTTCGTGATGCGCGCGACGATGCCGGTGATCACCGGGCTGGCCGCCCACAGGTTGTTGATCCCGGAATGGTGCTCGTTCGTGACGATATGCAGCCCGATGTCGTCGCAGAACTGGTATTCGTCGAACACCTCGTCGTAGAGCCCGGCGGCGATCTCTGGTTCACAGTATTTGTTCGGCAGGCTGGCGCGGACAGACTCGGCGGCGTCGAGGACCTCGGCGGGAACGAAGGGATAGGGGTTTTCGCAGTGGTTCCAGAGCTCGATGCTGGTCATGGCCGGCGTCAACCCAGACGACGGCGATACAGCGCGATCAGCCGCTCCCAGTGCCGTTCCGCGGCCGGCTTGTCGTAACACCAGCGCTGCGGAAAAGCGAAGCCGTGGTGCACCTCGGGGTATATCTCGAGTTCGCCGCCATTGCCGGACTTCTCCAGCAGCCCCTTCAGATCGGCGACCATCGGCAGAGGCGCGAGCTCGTCGTGTTCCGCGCAGCCGATGTACAGTTCCCCTTTTGCTTTGCCGAGGTTGAGATGCGGACTTTCCTCATTTTCGCTGATCAGCCACGTGCCGTAGAATGACGCGGCGGCGGCGACGCGGTCAGGATATCGGGCGGCGGCGGCCAGGGAGTAGGGGCCGCTCATGCAGTAGCCGTGTGTGCCCACGGGACCTTGCTTCGCCGCCGGCTGCGTATCGACGAATGCCAGCATGTCGGCGAAGTCTTCCATCACCGGCGGGATCGTCATCCTGGTCCGCACGGCGCGCATGCGGGCCTGTTCGGCGCTGCCCTTGGTGGTGACGTCGGGGCCGTATTTTGTGTCTTTACCGGCACGATAATACAGATTCGGCAGTACCACGTAATAGCCGACGGTGCCGAGCCGGCGGGCCATGTCGTAGAGCTCCTCGCGAATGCCCGGCGCGTCCATCAGCAGGAACACGACCGGATGCGGACCGTTCCGCTCGGGATGGACGATGAAAGTCTCCATCGCGCCGGCTCGGGTGATAATGTCGCGGATTTCCTCGATCATGGCCTGTTCCTCGTGCTTTGGCACGATGCTCACACGTCGGCGCTGAGCGGGCAAGAGAAGGCCGGGGCGCCGCGATGCAGCAGCAACGGGTCGGCGGCCCGTTGATCCCGTGTCTTTGTCGCCTGCGGGTCTCGCCTTTCGTTGCGTTGCCCTGGTATGGTCCGCGCGCACAACCCGGGGGACGACAGTGACCATAAAAGTCGAGCGTTTTCAGCCAGAGGGCATGAACGTGAGGATGTCCGCCGGACAGCCTTCGTATTCGCACGTCGTGACGATCAGCGGCACCGGCAAGATCGTCTACATCGCCGGCCAGTTGGCCCGCGATATCGATGGCAACTGCGTCGGCATCGGCGACATGCGTGCCCAAATGGAGCAGACATTCCAGAACCTGGACCGGTGCCTGAAGGCGGCCGGCGCAACGTGGGCCGATGTCGTCAAAACCAATACCTACATTACCGATTTCGACGAATTCCAGAAATGCGCCGATGTCCGCATGCGCTATTTCGGCGTGGCCACGCCAACCAGCACGACGGTCGGCGTCACCCGCCTCGCCGGCCCGGATTTCATGATCGAGATCGAGGCAGTCGCCATCGTCAACGGATGAGGGGCGGCCGGGGGCGCCAGCACGGCGTTCGGATCGCCCGAACACAACGCCCGACCTAATTGATGGCGCGGCCGGCGGCTCAGCTGTGTGCCGCGCCAATCAGCCGCAGGCGCAGGTACCGCGACATCGTATCGATCACCGCCACTGAGATCAGGATCAGCACTATAATATAGGCAACCTGGTCCCACGCGTTGATCTGGATCCGTTCCGACAGCCGAAGGCCGATGCCGCCGGCTCCGACCAGGCCCAGGATGGTGGCCTCTCGGGAGTTCGACTCGATCGAATACAGTGTCTGGCTGATCATCACCGGCAGCACCTGCGGCAGTACGGCGAAACGCAGGCGGCCGATGAAGCCGGCGCCGACCGAGACGATCCCCTCGACCTGCTTGCGATCGATGTTTTCGACGGCCTCCGCGAACAGCTTCGCTAGCACGCCGGTTTCGGCGACGGCGATCGCCATGATCCCGGCGATCGGCCCGAGGCCCATCGCCCGCACGAACACCAGTGCCCAGATCAGTTGGTCCAGCCCGCGCAACCCGTCGAACAGCCGCCGCGTCACGAAATGAAAGATCCGGCGCGGAATGACGTTGCGGGCACCGAGGAAACCCAGCGGCACAGCGAAGACGACGGCGAGCATCGTCCCCAGGTACGCCATCGCGACCGTCTCCAGCATCGAACGCCACAGCTCCGCGTGGTCCCACTCGGCGATGCCGGTCCAGTCGAGCATCAGCCGCACGATCACCCAGACCTTCGGCAGGTCGGTGAACACGCGGCCGAAATCGAACAGCCACATCAGATAGAGCAGATACCCGAGGATACCGCCCGGCAGTAGCCAGCGCACCCAGCCCTTGCCGCGGAATACCTCCGGGTGGCGTGCCCGTTCGGCAGCCAGATCCAGGGTCGTGCCGCTCATGTCGCTGCCCCGGCGAAGAACTGGGTGCCGATGAAGCGGTGGCGGATCTGCTCCGAGAGCAGGTCGATGGCGACGACGATGAGCAGGATGAGGATGACGATCGCGCTGATTTCCTCGTAGATGTTGAAGCCGATCACCCGCTTCAGCTCCTGTCCGATGCCGCCCGCGCCGACGAAGCCGATGATCGTGGAGGAGCGGACGTTGATCTCGAACCGCAGCAGCGCATAGCTGAGGAAGCCCGGCAGGACCTGCGGCACCACGCCGAGGCGGATCTGCGCCAGCCATGACCCGCCGACTGAGCGGATGCCGTCCACCGGCCGCAGATCAGCGTTCTCGTTCAGCTCGCAGAACAGTTTCCCCAGGGTTCCCGTCGTATGGACGGCGATAGCGACGATCCCGGCCAGCGGGCCGATGCCGAACGGCCAGACCAGGATGAAAGCGAGCACGACCTGGGGGATGGTGCGCATGAACTCGAGCAGCCGTCGGGTCGCCAGCACGATGACCCGGCTGCCGACAAAGGTGCGTGTGGCGGGAAACGACAGCATGAATGCCGCTGCAAAACCGAGCGCCGTGGACAGGATGGCCATTTCGATGGTCTGCCAGAGCAGCGACAGATAGGTGCCGATCCGATAGAACCAGTAGGCGACCGACTGCGCTTCATGCACGCCGCCAAACAGATGCGGCCAGGCCAGCACGCCGATCGGGCCGGTACTGCCCTTCGGCTCGATCGTGAACAGCTTGTGGAAGTATTCACCGATGCGCGGCAATCCGTCGGCGATCTTCTCAGGCGAGAAGTCCGTCCAGACGGCGGCAACGACAAACAGCAGGACGACCGCAACGACCGTCAGCAGCGACTCGGTCTGCCGCGAGCGGCGTAACGCGCCGAACCGTTGCAGGAACAGACGGTAGGCCGGATCCGCCGTGGGATCGCCCTCGGAGCCGCCGTTCGGGCCGCCGATGGGATTACCAATGGGACCGCCAGTGGGATTGCCAGTGGGATTGCCTAATGGATTCCCATTGGGATCAGGGGCAGCTCCGAAGTCGGCCGTCACCGGCTGCCTCGGCGTTCGGCCTCACGCAGATTGATGATGTCCTGGTAAAGATCCATCGTGGCCGGCACGTAGCCAACGCCGGATCCTTGTTCGACGGCGTCGTAGACATCCTTGTGCGACTTCGGCAGGTCCAGCATGAAAGCGGTGAAGGCTGCCTTCAGACCTGCGGGCAGTCCCGAACGCAGGCCCCACGGACCATTGGGAATCTTCCCTGACCGCCAGATGATCGCGACGTCGGACATTTTCAGCATGCCGCGGTCAACCATACCGCGCAGCGCGCCCCGGCTGTAGCCCTCGGCGATGTCGCCCTGACCGGAGGTCCATGTCACACAGGCGTCGTACTGCTTGTTGAGCACCGCGATGATCCCCTGCTCATGCCCGCCGGCGAACCCGGTGCGGGAGAAATACGCTCCGTCGGCCAGATCGATCCCGCTGGCCTTCAGCGACGCGCTGGGGATCAGGTAGCCCGAGGCGGAGTTCGGATCGGCCCAGGCGAGCGAATGTCCCTTCATCTGTTCGATCGAGGTGATGCCGGAGTCTTTCCGCGTCACCATCACGGCGACATAGAAGACCGTGCCGTCCTTCTCGAGCGGCACGACGGTGGGTTCGATGCACTTGCAGTCCAGCCATGCGCCGGCGAAGGCGGAGGGGCTGAATTCCGCGAGATCGAGCTGCCCGGCGCCCATCGCCTGCATCACCCCGGCATAGTCGGCGGCCGGATACAACTTGATGGGTATGCCGAGGGCTTGCTGCAGCAGATGCTGGAAGCCGTCGTAGCGGGCCAGCCGGCTGGAGGTGTTCTCACCGCCGAGCAGGCCGATGCGCAACTCCTTGACCTGGGATTTCCAGTCCTGGGCGTGGGTGGTCAGCGGTGCGAAAAGGATCGCCGCGGCGACGGCGATACGGGCGAAGATGCGGCGGAACATGGGCGGCCTCCCGAATGCGCTACCCCGCCAGGGCGGCGAGCGCGGCACGCGGGAGACTAGTCGAGGT
>DASWON010000288.1:0-8953 GCA_036398735.1 Rhodopila sp. | reverse complement strand
CCTTCTGGTTGAAGCGCCGCATGTCCGGTCCAAGAGGTTCGGCCGTGCACACGAACGACGGGTGGTCCGGATGCTCCCGGACGAAGCTGTCGAACGCGGGATTGGCGTCAATGTCGTCGACCACCATGACGCCGCCCGGCGCCAGATAGTCCCAGGCGCAGTCAAGCTCGAACATCACGTTGCGATTGCTGTGCATGCTGTCGTGGATGAACAGATCGACCTGCCCCAGACGGGCCAGCAGGACCGGCAGGCGGCGCCGGCTGGTGCCGGCGATATAGGTCCACCGCTCGACCGGCCCCCCCGGCTGGCGCACCGCGATCCCGACTTCCTGACGGGTCCGCGGATTGACCGGCGGCAGGTCGATACTCCACAGCCTGCCCGCGCCGTTGCTCTCCAGCGCCTCCAGGATAAAGCGCGACGTCATGCCGTGCGCCACCCCGGTTTCAATCACGTTGGCGGGCCGCAGGTGGCGGATGAGACACCAAATGGCACGGACTAGTCCCGCATCGCCGTCGTTCCAGGCATGAAAGCTGAACGGCCCGACCGCCACGCCCTGGGCCCGCAGGCCAGCCACCACGGTCGACCATAACGGCCAGAAGCCCTCGAGAACGGTGTCCGATGAAATTTCCAAGCCGCGATGCAGTGCTGTCTCCCACTCGGGATCGGCGACATAGTCAATAGTATTCGCCGCCTCGATATGACTGTACAGATTTTCCCGGAGCGCGGCGAGCGCATCGAGCGGGTCTCGCGCCATTTGGTTAAGTACCAGAAACGGATAATGCCGCAGTGTCTCAAACATGGGCGCAACCTCTATGTGCGAGCATTGGACTTGCAGGAGGGCCTATATCCCGGGCATTGCTACAACAGTATTTCAGCTGACAAGATCTGGTCTTCAAATATGATTTGGATTTATGGCCGTTTATTAATGGAATAGTTGCGACGACAACTGGATTAGGCGATGCAACAGCCATCCGCTTTCTCGCGCGACGGCCACCGGAGGAGCGCCCGACGCCCCCCCGCAGGGGCGCAATCACCGACCGCGTAGCGAGCTCGCTCCCGAGGCCGCCCGGCCGCGCGATGAGCCGCCGCCATACGGTCGGCTCGGCCCGCGACGGCCTAACCAGCGCTCCGGGTTTTCTGCCCCAGGACTGCCAGCGACACCGAGGCGGCCGCCACGCGGTACCGCCGCGAGCCGGGCCCACCCGGCAGGATCAACGCGGCTTTGCGCACATCCGGCTGTTCGATCGATTTCGTCGCGGCGATGGAGCGGCACGACCTGTACTCGTTGTCCCGCAGGAACGCGCTCCTGCCGCAACCCGTGTGGCCGGAAACCGCGCCGCTGGGTCTCGCCGTTGTCGTTGCGGCGCGATCTCGACAAGAGGGATCGACTGGCCGAGCAGCGGCGGGATCGGTGTGCGGGGCGCTTGCTCACGTGGTCCTGGGCGAGTCAGGCGGCCGATGACGGGCGGAGCAAACGGTCAGGTGCCGTCGAAAGCCTCATCCACCGCGATCAGGATGGGAGTCCCCTCCAGGCGCCGGCGAGGTAGGCGCGTCGTCCCCAGGCACCGCGGGGTCAGCACGCCGAACGGGCCGGACTCCTGGGGAGCCCGCAGGACCCATCGGACTCGGCTGCACGCCGGGCCCGGTCATCCCAAGGGGCCCGCCCGACAGATCGCCCGTGCCGGACCGGGTCAGAGACCAGAGCCGCGGCACCGCCGAGGCGGGGCCTACCCGGCTGTGTCGGCTCACCCGACTGCCCTGCCGACCAGGCCCAGGGGCCAATCTCCTTTGGGCCAGCCCGCGGGAACCAGCCCCTGGGAACCAGCCCCTGGGAGCCAGCCCCTGGGAGCCAGCCCCTTGGGAGCCAGCCCCCTGGAAGCCAGCCCCTGGGAACCAGCCCCTGGGAACCAGCCCCTGGGAACCAGCCCCTGGGAGCCAGCCCCTTGGGAGCGGGCTCTGGGAACCGGGCCCTCGGAAGCAGCCCGGGGACCAGCCCGGGGGCCGGCCTGAGGACCGGCCTGAGGACCAGCCCCGGGGACGCACTTCGGGGGAACCGGCCCCTGCGAACCGGCACCCGGGAAGCAGCCTCCGGGCCTCGGCTCCGGGCCTCGGCTCCGGACGAACCGCGCGATGCAGGATCAGGCCGCGTCTGGCGCCTGGTCCAGGAAGCCGGTTACCTGGGCAAGCCGCCCATCGGCCGCGACGGCGGCGAAATCGGTGCCGCGCGCGACCACATGGCCGCTTTCGGGCGCCAGGCTCCAGGAGAACCGCAGATAGCCACCATGCCCGTCGGGCTGACCGGCCAATGCGAACCGGTAGCCGGGGAATTTGGCATGCACGCCGCCGATCAGCGCGGCGATCCCATCCTGCCCGTCGGCCTGCATCATCGGATCGACGTAGCGGGCGTTTTCGGTCCACAGTTCACCGACCAGCCGCCGACGCGCGCCTGCATCGGTCTCGTTCCAGGACGAGATGTAGCGCTGCGCGAGTGTCACAAGATCAGCCATCGGATGTCTCCTTGTTCCGCGACCGGCTGAATTGCCGGCGCGCGGCAAAAATGCATGCCGCAGGAAATGCAGACGATTAACTGCGAGGTAAAAGCTTTGCCCTACCCGCTGAGGCAACGCAGCGTCCCGAAGGCGCACGGCCATGGCATTCGGCCGAGGAACTATATACCGAAGTCGGCGTCGGAGTTTGACTTGGTCGCCACAAAGCGAGGTTGCCGGCGATGCCTTCATCTACAGTTCGAATTTGTAACCGGCTGTCGAATGATTCGTGCCTGAGCGGCAACTGGCTGCGCCAGGCGCCGGTCGCGACGTGGTGCGGCGGAGCAGACAAAAACTTGTGATTACGTCAACTGTGGATTTTTGTTCTTCCACAGAATTTCTCTAGGTATCATCGGCAATCTTGTTAAATCACGATGATTATGCGGCGCAAGCGTACTTACGTCAGAGGGCGACTTGCTTCGGACGCATGATATAGAACGTGCACACCGCGCAACGACCGGTTTCAATCAGACCACAAAGCGGGAGAACCCAACCCAATGACGAACAGATTGCTTATCGTTCTGGCATCTCTTCTTGGCGCGAGCGCCTGTACTGGCCCGTCACTGTATGCCCCGTTGCCACAGTCCGCCTTCGCCACACCGAACAGTGATGTCGTCCCGCTGGGTCACGTGAGGGCGACAGTCTCGCGGTCCTATATTGCGCCGTTCCAGACACCCGACTTCGGAGACGCGACAATGCGGCGCGATGCCTATGCGCAGGCACTGAAAGGAACCGACGGAGACCTGATCATAGACGGCGATTTCTCCATGCGCAGTACAATCATTCCTGTCGGAGTTCAGATCTACAGCATCCAGGGGACAGTGGAGGGAACCGCCGCCAGGATCGCCACCGTCGGGTATCGACCCAAATCAGCCGCCTCCGGCAACTGAACAAGCCCTATGGAGATATGGTGACATGAACACGAACTATAGAGGGGTCGGCGGCGCGGTTGGTCTGCTGACGGCATTGCTGGCGACTTCCTGTACCTCGGCTTCGAGCGATCTCGACATCCAGTCGAAGTTCGCCTATCCTAACGGTGACTATACCATGTTGGGGACTGTCTCGGCGCAGAAGACCTACACCACGACCAGTTTCTCGGGTCCGGTCATGACACGGGAAGTGTTCCTTGATCTGCAACAGGCCGCACTCGCCAAGCAGCCCGGCGCCGACTTCGTCGTGAACTACGTCGTGTCCAGCACGGTGACGCAGGTGCCACCTATCCCGGTCGCATGGACAACATTCCGGCTGGAAGGCACCGCGCTCAAAGTGGTGGAGGTCGGCGGCCAGAAATACAGTGACAGCAACGTTCTTTCCCCGACCCGGACGAAGTAGCAATGCGCCCACCCCATCGGACGACCGCCCTGTTGCATGTGCTGCGAACGGGCGTCATTGCCGTAACGATATTCACAACCGGCTGCGAGACGGGCCCGCTGAAGGACGTCCACCTGCCGGCGCTGCCTTCAAGTCCATTCTCGGACGACGATCCAAGCGTCCGAAAGATCACGCCGGATGCCTCGATACCGATCCTGCTGTTGTCAAACAAGCAGAACACCGCGTTCACAGTGAACGGTGAGGTGCTGAACGAGGCGAAATCGCTCAAGGTGAAAGTGCCGCACGAGCCGCTGACGATCACCGCGAAAGCGCCATGCTATCGGGCGCTGGAGCAACGAGCAGACGCCAATGGCTTCGCCCCCATGAGCCAGTTCGAATTTACCTTCGCGCTGTGGGACAAGGAGCCGAGCACAGGGAGGCATGACTGTACTTGACAGACGTGCGGCACCTCACTGGCGGGCAGGCAGACGGTACGGGCATCAGAGGCTGTGCCGGATCGTCCGCATGGCGGCGGAGTCCGCTCCGAGCCGTGGCGCGGATGACAGTCTTCATCGCGGTGATCGGCTGTTCAGGGCCGAGCGGGACGCCCGACGCCGGCGGGTCGGCATCCTCCTCGGCCGGCGACCGCTACTCCATCCGGCTGGGACCCGCCGCGGCCGTTCCGGCCACGCTGACATCGAACGTCTCGGTCACGCGATTTCGGATCGGCGGAATCGTCGGCTCCGCCAACGAGTTCGTTCTTCCGGCGACGAGCGTAGCCAAGATCGTACTGCCGATGGGGGAGGCAACTATTACCGCGACCGTGAAATGCTACCCGAAGATCGTCAACCATATACAGGTCGGCCTGCGTGACGATGAGCTCGACATCAACTTCGTCTTCAGCAATGCCATGCGGAAGCCAGACTGCGAGGATGAGGCGCAACAGCCTGCCATCCTGCCAGTGACCCCCGCGGCACCCGCGGCGGCGACCGAAAAGCTGGCCTGGGTCATTGCCAACAGCGCCTACACCGATGGCTGGCCGGCGCTCAGTTTTGTCGAGGACGACAAGACGAACATGGTGGCGTTACTCAGCCGCGCCGGCTTTCGCGTGATCACGTCCTACAACATCCCGCGCCGGCAACTCCTTGCCGACGAGGATACCTTTGCCCGTTTGCTGGCAGAGCGGCCGTGGCGCGCCGTCGTTGTCTACATGTCGGGACACGGCGTCGGTCTGCAGGGCCGAAACTACTTCGTGCCCGTCGACGCGCCGAACGCCAAAGCTCCGGTCGCACAGGATCTGCTGGCGATCGCCGACGTCCAGCAGATCCTCCGCAAGTCCGTCAGTCGCGGAAGTTTCGGCATCGTTCTGGTGGACGCCTGCCGGTCCGCCGCCGGCGGGGAGGGGCATCGGATGGTCGCCGCGGACGATCACGACGTTCTTGTGAACTATTCGACCTCGCCCGGCAGTACGTCCTACGACAATCCCGGCGGCATGTCGGGCTGGACGCAGCGTTTCGTATCGGTCTCGAACGCATATCCCGGGCTTGGGATTGACCAGCTCGTTCTGTATGCAGACAGATACACCACGTGGCAGTCGGCTGCCTCGCTTCGGGTCCAGACACCGGTTCTCTACGGTCGCTTTCCGCCCACGGTCCCGCGCTTCGGCTGGCAACAGGCCATGGCGATCGGGACAGAAGTTCCTGTGCTGCAACAGGTTGGCCCGTGATCGCCGCCGGACACGCCGGCCGGCGATGCACAGAACGCCCCGGGCGATGCACCGGACGCCCTTGGCGATGCACCGGACGCCTCGACAGGCGACACATCAGACCCCTCAGGCGGTGCGTGGCGCGACACGCGTTTTCGCTCGGAGTCCTGAGTATCATCACTCCACTCCGCTTTGCCCACGCCCAGGGCGACAGTGGCGAGATCAGTGCGTCCCCGCTCGGAAACTGGACACCTGAATTCTGTCTCGTACTGATCTTCTGCGCGATGGGGTTCGTCGTCCTGACAATGCAGTTCGTGTTGTTTCTGCGCGCGCCGGAACGAGCCAGCGCCAATGATATCATGCGGGCATTCCTGACGACGTTGATCCTGATATCGGTGGTGGCTCTGGTAGGCGTCGGCTACAGCGAGCGGCAGGTGCAACCGGCGCTCGGGATTATCGGAACGCTCCTCGGGTATCTCATGGGCAAAGGCACCCTCGCCGGCGACCAACCCAGTCCGCACGCGGCACCGACCTCCGATGACACGACTTCCAATGATCGGCGACACAGCAGGGCATCATGAACAAACCAGCACTTCGATCTCCGTTGCTTTATCCGCTGTGGTTCCTTGCGATCTGCCCGTGGGGTCCGGCGCGGGGTCAGGACATCTCGGCCCTTCCGGCAGCCAAGATGGCCCCCGGAGAATGCCCCGGCAGCTGCATTCAGATCCCTATCCGGAACGTTACCCGGCATTCGCAGGAACTGCGGCTGCGCCGGCCAGGCGGCAACTGGCAGACATTCAGCATCGCCCCGGGAACCGGCCTCAATTTCCGCTGCACCACGTGCGGCGCCACCATGGAAGCCAGACTCCCCGACGACGATGAGGGAACCCGAATCAGTTCTGGAGTCGAGTACGAAATAAAAGACCAGGCGGCGCCGCGACAGGCCGTACTGGTTCCGAAAGGCGGGTGATCCGGCCACGACGCCGGGCCGTGCATGGCCTCCGCCGGCGGCCTGACCTGCCTGCTCCAACGGCCTGACCTGCTCCGACGCCCCGACCGGCCCCGACGCCCGACCCGCCCCGACGCCCGACCCGCCCGACGACGTGACGTGCCCCGAGGACGTGACGCGACCCGACGGCGTGATAGGCCGGCAGCGCAGCCTGCCCCGGCCAGCCGGACCTGGCTCGATTAACCTGCCCTGCCCCGCCCTGGACCTAGTATTCAGAATCGCTAAAGCGCAACACGTGACTAACGCCGACTCGAACGCCAATGTCCCACATGTGTCCGATACGGTTATGACTCACGGTTCACTGATAGTGGATACCTAGAGATGCCCGGTGAACGCCGCGCGGACCACCGCCAGTTTATCCCCGAACCCACGCTGCAGCACCACGCTTCCGGGACGCCGGTGCCAGCGGGCGAAGTCCCGGCGTGCGAGGCTCGCGGGAAGGGCAGCGGCTCTCGCCGCCTTGTGGTCAGCGCTACCGCGGCCGAGCATCGCCTGGCCTTCGCGGACCAACGTCACGCCCTCGCGCACCAGGGCAGAGAGGACCTCCCGCACGCCGGGAGCCTCCGGTTCGGCAATCGCGGCTTCGATGGTCAGCCCGCGGCATGCCAGCAGGTCGCGCGGCAGCAGGCACTGGCTCCGGGCGGCAAGATAGCGCATCGCGCGGACCTGACCCGCGACCACGTAGGCGGCGCCGAAGCGGCGGAACGCCTCGGGTTCTGGAGCGCCCAGCACCCGGGCAGCGGCCACCGCGAGACTGCCGCCACCGGACAACACCGCGTCCCGCCAGTGATCGACGGTGGCAAATCCCGTCTCCACCTCCCGCTCCCGTACGTCGATCATCGCCTCCAGGTCGGCCGCCACCTGCGGACAACCCGCGATGACCTCGGACAGTGGGGAGGCGATCTCGTGACGTTTCGGCTCGCCCTCCACGACCTCGCGCCACCACTGCAGGCGGATCAGCGCCAGAGGCGGCTCGCTCGCCACTTCCCGGGCGCGCGCCAGTTCGTGGTTGAAGGCATACAGCGTCAGCAGGGCGTCGCGACGCTCCGGCGGGGCGAACAGCGCCGTCAGGAACCGGTCCGGATCATGGCGGCGAACCAGGGCGGCAATCGCTTCGTTCATAGCGGCGGTTGGTGGCGCGGTTCGCTGGCCGAGGCAAGAGCGGGGCGCCGAACATCCGGCACCCCGACCCCGAGATCCGCGAGACCGGCCGTCGCACCGTGGGACATCCGAATGACGGCGGCGAGCAGCGCCGCTGGCGCTGTCCGCCCGCTTTATTTGCGTCTCGGTCCAGCGCCTGGCTATGACACCGGATCAAACGGCCTGGCATCTCCGCCGCGACGGGGTGGGTAGGACTCGGGGCGCGCGGTCGCCCCCTCCCGGCGGGGGCCGAGGCGGCGGGCCGCTGGGTTCGGCCCCGGTTTCGGCCCCACCCCCAGGGTTGACGACCTGCCGGGCTGGCCATAGCTAACGATGCGTTCCCGGCCGCTCAGGCGTCCTTTCACCGCAACGCAATCAGGAGGAAGATATGGCTTTCGAACTGCCAACCCTGCCGTACTCGACGAGCGCCCTCGCGGCGAAACACATGTGCCAGGAGACGCTCGAGCTGCATCACGGCAAGCACCACCAGGCCTATGTCACCGCACTGAACGGGTTCGTCGAGAAGGACCCCGCGCTGCAGGGCAAATCGCTCGACGAGATCGTCAAGGCAACCGCCAGCGCCGGCGGCCCGGTGTTCAACAACGCCGGCCAGCATTGGAACCACATCGTGTTCTGGCAGTGCATGAGCCCGACCGGCGGCAAGATCCCGACGAAGCTCGAGGCCAAGATCACATCCGACCTCGGTGGCGTGCAGAAGTTCAAGGATGAGTTCAAGGCCGCGGGCGTCAGCCAGTTCGGCTCCGGCTGGGCGTGGCTCGTGCTCGGCACCGACGGCAAGCTGAAGGTGACGAAGACACCGAACGGTTCCAATCCGCTCGCGACCGGCGAGGGCAAGGTGCTGCTGGGCTGCGACGTCTGGGAACACGCGTATTATCTCGACTTCAAGAACGTGCGTCCGAACTACCTGCAGAACTGGCTGGATAACCTGGCCAATTACGAATACGCCGAAGCGCAGCTGTAAGCGGCACGTCCGGCTGACTGGAACCATTCCCTCTCGCGAGGCCAGTTCGTCAGGCTCCGGCACGTCGGGGGCACCTCCTTGCGGGTTCGTCACTCTCCCGGGCCGCCCTGGTTACCACGTGGTCACCAGGGTCCCCGCCTGCCGCGAGAGATGGCGGCCGCGCCGGCCCGGGACGGGGTGGGGGGGCGCGGTTCCAGCCAGATCGAGATACTTTGTAACGCGACCGTCCCGGGCCCGCGCAGCCCGGGACACGGTGCCTT
>DASWON010000287.1:0-6237 GCA_036398735.1 Rhodopila sp. | reverse complement strand
CGAAGGGGGCGCCGCTGCGATCCCGCGAACCGGCGCTCCCGTGTCGCGGTTCGAAAGTTCGTTCAGGCGTTGATCCTTGGCGCGGCGAGCTTTCGAGCCGGGCCCCTAAGCGAGACCACCGGTGGATTTCTCCAGGACCGCCCAGCCGTCCTCGCCCATCCTGGTGCGGCAGGCTGCATAATAGCCGGCCGACCGCAGGGCCGAACGGAAGCCTTGCATGTCGACGGTGTTGAACGTCATGCCTTCACCCGCGAGGTCTTCGCGCAGGTCGGCCTCGGCTGCGGCGACGTCCTGCCGCTGGCGCCGCGCACTCTCGTTCAGAGTCGCAGCGACGATATCCTGCAACTTCGCCGGCAGCCTCCCCCACGACTTCGCGCTGATGCAAAGCCACTGGCCATCCCAGACGTGATGGCTCAGTGCACAGGCCGACTGCACCCGGAACAGGCCGGCCGCCTTGACCAGCGGGAGGACACCTTCCTGCCCATCAACCGCATGGGAGCCGAGCGCCCGCTCCAGCGACCGCAGCGGCATGGGTATCGGTAGTACTTTGAGCGCCCGAAGCAACTCGATAAAACCGGCCTCGGCAGGAGTACGGAGACGTAACCCTTCGATATCCCGCGGCGTTTGCACGACCTTCCCGCTCGTGGTGATCTCGCGGAAGCCGAAGTCCCAGCAGGTGTCCATCGCAACCAGATTGAGCCGCTCGTTGAGACGGGCCCGCAGAAAGCCGCCGAGCCCTCCGTCCATGGCGCTCCACAGCTGAGCATAATCGGGGAAAGCAAAACCCAGCGTCGGCAGCGCCGCGACAGCGAGATCTCGGGCGAGTACCTTTCCGGTCAGTGGTGCCGCGTCGATCGAGCCCGCGCGCGTCTGCGCCAGCAGCCCCACGGCGCCGCCGAGTTCGCTGGCAGGATGTATCTGGACTTCCATCCGGCCTGCGGAGCGCGCTGCGATCAACCTGGCTGCCTCAACCAGCCGGAGGTGGAGCGGGAACTCGACCGGCGCGCTGTGCCCGACGCGCCAAATGACCTCCGACGCCCTGGCGAAGCGGGGCAGCGAAGGCGCCGCGAGTCCCGTCGCTCCCGCCAGCACCGCCCGTCTCGACATTCGTACAGCGCATGTGCGCCGCCGCGGGCCATCAGGCGACCGGCCGGTTCCTCGGGCGAAATGCATGGCTCCCCTTCCCTTTCGAGCGGGCAATGTCTCCCATACATTCCATCCGGAAATCTATTTGTCCATCATAACGGAGCGATACCCCTACGGTTTCGTCCGCGATGGTTCCTCATGCTCCCACTGATGCGCAGTTTCGGTGCCATGGCGATCGGACGTGGGCGTACCGGTCGGACGTTCGTCTATGTTGCGTTCGTGCGACGGCTTCTCAGGCGTTCCGGCTCCCGTGACGCCGGAGTTGGCAGGCGGGTCGCTGGCGGGGAAACTCTCTTCGAGTGCCTCGTCGCGCTTGCGCTCAGAACGTGGCTGGGTGGACATCGGGCCTCCTTTTCATCCGGCGAATGCCGGTCCACCCTGAAACGTGTCAGATGGCAGACGGTTCACCTTCACGCTTGTTTCGTGTCGTGCCATGCTGACGCGATGAGTGCACCAATCCGCCTCGGTATGCTGACACCATCCTCCAACACCACACTGGAGCCGGTCACGACGGCTATGCTGGCGGGCCTGCCCACGGTCTCAGCGCACTTTTCACGGTTCCGGGTGACCGAAATCGCGTTGACCGGGGATGCGCTGGCGCAATTCGACGACCGCCCGATTTTGGCCGCCGCGGAACTTCTGGCCCACGCGAAGGTGGATGTGATCGGGTGGAACGGCACATCGTCCGGTTGGCTGGGATTCGAGGCGGACCATCGGCTGTGTGCGCGGATCAAAGCGGCCACCGGCATCCGCGCGACGACCTCGATGCTGGCCCTCAACGAGGTTCTGACCGCGACCGGCGTGCGGCGTTTCGGCCTGGTCACGCCGTACATTGATGCCGTGCAGCAGCGGATTGTTGCCAACTATGCGGCGCTGAGGATTTCCTGTGACGCCGAAGAGCACCTCCGCATTCAGGATAATTTCGCCTTTGCCGAGGTGTCAGCCAGCACGCTGACCCGGATGATTCGCGCCGTGGCGGCGAAGCAACCGGATGCGATCGGGGTGATCTGCACCAACCTGAAGGCCGCCCCGCTGGTGGCGGCCCTGGAGCGGGAGACCGGCATTCCGATCTACGACACCATCGCCACGGTGGTCTGGAAGAGCTTGAAGCTCGCCGGGGCCGATCCGGCGCTGGTCACCGGCTGGGGGCGCATTTTTGCCGTCTGAACCCCCAAACGGAGCCGCCCGGGGCAACAGATCCGGTCAGACCGGCCGTGCCGCCAACGAACAGGCCGCCACCAAGCAGGCCGCCGCCGGGACGTGACCGGCAAATCACGGATGCAAACTGCGACTGCCCCATTCGCCGTGAGAAGCCGGACGGTGCGGGGCGCGACTTACCGACGTCGTTCCGCGCTCATTGCAATCGACATCGCCGTCTGGCCAAGCAGCGCGGAGCCCAACAAGACGACAGCGACTGGATAAACCGAGCCGGGATGCCACGTCTCGACGACGACGGTGCACAACATGCCGTAGCTCATCTGGATAAATCCGTACATCCCCGATGCGGCCCCGATCGCCTGCGGGTTGACGCTGACCGAACCGGCCAAGGCGAAGGGGCTGGCCATGCCGGCTCCCACCATGAAGAGGGTAACGGGCGCCACCACCGTTGCCACGGAGAGCATGTCCGCCGCATCAGCAAGCGCGAACAAGGCGGCACCAAGGATTCCGAGCGCGTTGGCGATCCGCAACGCCTTGCGCACGGGCAGCCACCCTGAGACGCGATTGGCTCCAAAGCTGCCGATCGCGACGCCCAGCATCAGACACAGGTAATACAGGCCAACGCGCTGTGTCGGTTGGTGCAGCTGGATTTCGAAGATGAAGGGTGAGGCCGACATGAAGCCGTAGAACGCTGTCGTCGAACAGGCGCCGCCGACGGCATACCCCAGAAACGCCGGCGAACGGAGCAATCGTATGTAGGCTATGACCATCGACCGCCTCGATGCCCCTTGCAGCGACATCGTCTCGGGCATCATCGCCGCGCAGGCGATCAGCGTCGCCACTCCGAACAGGGCAAGCAGGACATAGCTTGCGCGCCAGCCGATATACGCAGTGACGTAGCCGCCGATCGCGGGCGCGATAGCGGGCACCATCGCCATCACCAGGGTCAGCAGGGCGAGTTGGCCGGCCGCCTTGTCGGCGGTTGCGCCGTCGCGGACCGCAGCACGTCCCAGCACGAGTCCGGCACAGCCGCCGATCGACTGCAGAATCCGGGCAGCGATCAGAATCGGCGCGTTCGGTGCCAGGGCGGTGACGATGCTGGCCGCGGTGAACAGCGCCAGCCCGAACAGCAGCACGGGTCTGCGGCCGAAACGGTCTGACACCGGACCGTACAGCAGCTGTCCGATCGCCAGGCCGATCAGATACAGCGTGATCGTGAGCTGTGCTGTGCCGATCGACATGTCCAGCGCGCGCGCCGTGGCGGGCAACGCCGGGATGATGATGTGCATGCCCAGCGTGCCGCAGGCGGTCATGGCGACCAGCAGGAGGAAGGGCGCCCGCACACGCCCGCGAAGCAGCGGGGTCGTCAAAAATCCCATGGTCTGTCCCGACATTCGTCACTACCATGCCCGCAAGTTTCCGGCCGGGCAACATCGTCGGCCGCCGCGGGCCGGTCGCGGTCAGTCGATGATTCCGAAGGTCTTTGTCCCTGATAACGGGACCAGCAGAGGCCGCCCGGCCGGCGATCTCGATTCTACACTCAGTAGATCAGCCGGGGATCAGCGGGCTCTCCTTCCGGCCGAACAGCGGCACGGCGTTGCGATCTCGTACCGGCCAACTGATTCGCTGCCTCTTCGGCGACGGCGGGTGGCGGGCATCTCATTGATTTTGCGCGCGACCGCCACGGATTTTACGGGCAGCCGCCACGCCGACCTGGCGCGCGCACCAGTCAGTGTAACGCTGACTGCGTATCACAATGAATACCTACGAATAGCTACGAACGCGTCAGGTTCGGTTGCGGATGACCCCCCGGGTGCAAATCCTGTCCCTTTTTCGCGCCATGACCGTTGGTTCGGACTGGCGCCGGAACAGTGAAGACATACCGGATTTAAGTCATGGCCCCGGGCTCGGTCCGCGGCAGCCGGCGGATCGACGGCAAGCCGAGTCAGCAGAACCACCCTATGTTCCCAGCCTTCTTACACTATCAAGACACTTCGGACCCGCCGTCCCTTTTGCCGTCCGGAGACATCGGACATCGATCCACTCGTGCGGTCAGGGGTGGGTGCACTCTGGGTTCAGTGCACTCTGGGTTCAGTGCACTCTGGGTTCAGTGCGGTCAGGTTCAATACGCCCGGGGTTCAATGCACCGTCACTGAGGCCGGCATCGCGATGTCGGGATAAAATGCCAGACGTGCGGCGATCACCGCCACGATGTCGCTCAGCGACGCGAACACCCCGCACTCGGTCATCACGTCCCAGTGAATCTGATCCAGCCGGAAGCCGTAGGTCTCACGGCTGATCACGAAACTCGGTCCCATGGCGTCATCGCCGTCCTCCGGTAACAAGACCAACGTGGCCTCGTCCGCGGCGATGGCTTCCATCTCAACAGACCAGTCCGGCGCAATTTCAGCGATCGCCACTTGCATGAACACAAGGTCGGCTTCCCCGATCGGGCGAATCCGGGCGGTAAAGCCTAAATCATGGCCTGCCTGACAATCCGGCCGCTTGATAGACATTACGTTCTCCAAATGCACGACGTGCCGCTCCGAAGCGCGACCAAGAGAGTGTGGCACATGACGCGAGCAAAAGGAAGTCCCTTTTGTCGATAATTGGATCAAAGAAGATACAGAACGACTCCTAAACTCCGCTACTTTCTCACTCCACGAGACGCGGCCGCCGATCGGCGCGCCAAGGTCAGAATGGCATTCCGACACAGCGCCTGATCCGGCCAGCCGGTCCGCTTGCAACCGCGTTCGGCCTCAGCCAGCGCCGCCAGTGCCGCCGTCAGCGTCGCTGCCGGCCATAGCCCAAGCGAGCGCGTGAAGGCGCCGACCTTCTGGTAGAACACCGGCGGCCGCACGCTCTTCACCGCATCGGCAGCGGTCAGTCCGTGCTCGTCCATCGTCAGCCGCGCCCGGTGCAGCTTCTGCAGATGCCCGATCGCGCTGCGCAGCACCTGGACCGGAGCGGCCCCCTCGGCCACGGCGGATTCGAGGGCGCGGTCCGCAGTGGCCACGTCGCCTGTGGTCGCGGCAAACAGCGCATCGTCGAGCGAGAGGCCCGCCAGATCACCGACGCAGGTCATTGCCGCGTCCAGGTCGACCCGGTTGCCGGGTCCGACATACAGCGCCAATTTCTCCAGTTCCGCGCGCGTGGATGCCCGGTCCGCACCGAGTTGCTGCGCCAGCCAGGACAGAGCGTCCGGCTCGATTCCAGCCCCGTTGACCCGCAGCGTGTCGCGGATCGTCTCCTCCAGCGCCCGGCCTTCCTCAGGATAGCAGCCAATTGCCACTCCCTCGGCCGCAGCCTCCAGCGCAGAACGCAGCTTCGATCGTGCCGGCATCGCGGCGCCTTCAAGCACGACGAGAGCGGGCGCCTTCGCTTGCAGCAAGCGCAGCACGGGATCGGTCGCGGCGTCGGTCGCGTCCCGGACGCGGACGACGCGCCGGCCTCCGATCAACGAGAGGCCCGCGGCTTCGTCGGCCAGGCGCCTGATTTCCTCCCGCGCCAGTTCAGTCACCAGGAACGGATCATCCAACGATCCTGCGACGGTACGCACCAAGGTCTCAGCGCGGTCCCGGATCATGCCGGCGTCTTCGCCGAACAACAGCACGACCCGACAGTCTCCTGGATCGCGCAAAAACGCCTGAACCCGAGCCGGGGGAAGCTTCATATCAGCTCTTCGCGGCGGCCTGAGCCTCCTTAGCCGCCTGCTGACGGAACCAGACGGCGAGTTGGGTGGCGATCTGCGCGGCAATATTATCGGCTATGCGCTGCTGCTCGGCCTCGACCTCGAGGTCGGATGCGAAATACTGCGAATCGATGATGTTGACTGCGTCGATGGCCCTGGCCGTGCCCGAGGTCAGCGTCGAGCGTTTGTCGTCGTGACCGACCAGCGCCCAGGTCGCGTTTCCGATCAACCTGATCCGCGTG
>DASWON010000286.1:0-6090 GCA_036398735.1 Rhodopila sp. | reverse complement strand
TAGAGGCATACTGAGCATTTTGTAGAGTATTTCATGGGGCAGGCGATACGCATACAACCCCATTTTGAGACAGCCTCGCTGCATAATGAGATGAACGGCGAACGGAGCCAAAAAGATTCGTGTCATCAGTCCGCCCGACCGCCGCCGAGAATCGTGCCGGACAGTGCTGGCCGGCGGTGCTTCATCGTCTCGACCGGCCTGAATCGCGACTTGCCCGGCCATCGTCCATCGACCCTAGCCAAAGCGCTTTCGGCGGCCGCCGCGAAATGGCATGAACCCGCCAATCCGGGTAAACAGCCATCATGTTACGATTCGAAGCGGTCGGGTTGCGCTATGAGCGAAGCGGCGTCCGCACCGGTGCATCCACCAGCCCGGAGATCCTGCACGACATCAGCTTCCGACTGGAGCCGGGCGCGTTCCGTTGGCTGCTGGGGCCGTCCGGCGCGGGCAAGACCAGCCTGCTGCGGCTGATGTATCTCGCGGTCCGGCCGACGCGCGGGCGGCTGAGCCTGCTGGGCACCGATGTCACCACCGCGCCACGCCGGGCGTTGCCGCCACTGCGCCGGCGGATCGGCGTGGTGTTCCAGGACTTTCGCCTGCTGCCGCATCTCTCGACCTTTGACAACGTCGCCCTGCCGCTGCGCATCGCCGGACGTCCCGAGGGGCAGATCCGAGCAGACGTCGGCGAACTGCTGCGCTGGGTCGGACTGTCCCGTCACCTTGCCGCGCGGCCCGCCGAACTGTCGGGTGGCGAACAGCAGCGCGTGGCGATCGCCCGGGCGGTGATCACGCGGCCGGCCCTGCTGCTGGCCGATGAGCCAACCGGCAACCTCGATGACGGACAGGCCGAACGGCTGATGCAACTGTTCAAGGAGATGAACCGCATCGGCACGACCGTGATCGTGGCGACTCACAACGAGAGGCTGGTATCGCGGCATCCGGCGCCAGCCCTGCATATCGCGGGTGGCCGCCTTGTGGCCAGCACAGGACCAAGCCGCTCGCCTGTCGCGGATCCGGGCTACGCGGCGGAGCCCGCGCAGGAGCCGGGCGCATGATCTCCCGTTCCAGGGGTATCATTTCCCTTCGGCCATCCCGCTTCGATGAGCTTGGTCTGCGACGCGCGCTGTCTGATCGGATGCTGCCGCTGCTGGTCGCGGCGATGGCGTTTCTGGCGGCACTGGCGATGGCCGGATGGTTCGGGGCGGCGGGGCTTGCGCAGCACTGGCAACAGGGCGCGGGTGCATCGCTCACCGTGCAGGTGCCACGGGCGTCGGAGCCATCGGAGCACAGCGGCCAGACGCGCCTGGAAGCAGTGCTTGCTCTGCTGACCGGGACGCCGGGCGTCGCGTCGGCTCATGCGTTGTCGGATCAGGAACTCTCGGACCTCCTGAAGCCCTGGCTTGGTGCGGGCAGCGACCGGCTCGCAATTCCGATTCCGGCGGTAGTCGCGGTTCGACTGACCGACACGACCGCCGACCTTGGACCGATCGCGCGCCGTCTGACGGATGCCGCCCCGGGCACGCTGGTCGAGGATCATGGTCTATGGCTCGGGCGTCTGGCGGTGTTGGCAAGGAGCCTCCAGGCGTGCGCCGGGCTCGCGGTGCTGCTGGTCGCGGCGGTGGCGGCGGCGGTGATCGCGGTGGCGACGCGGGCCGGGCTCTCGACCCGGCGCGAGGCGATCGAAATCGTGCACGGGCTGGGAGCGACAGACGCCTACATCGCCGGCCGGTTCGCCGCCCGGGCCACGATGCTGGCGGCGATCGGCGCGGCGCTGGGAGCGCTCGTGGCGCTCCCGATCCTGGTGACGCTGGCGCGGATCGCGGCGCCGTTTGCGGGCGAGCCATCCGCCGCGGGCGATGCGCTGCCGGATGCGCTTGCCGCGCTGCCGGCCCCGCTGTGGCTGGCCCTGCCATGCCTGCCGGTCAGCGCCGCGGCGATCGGCTTCCTTACTGCCCACGAGGCGGTGCGTCGCTGGCTCCGGCGGCTGCCATGAGTCCCCGCCCTCCGGACGCACCGCCGATCATTCACCGGTCCGGTGGCGGTCCAGCCGCGCCGCGCGCGCAGACCCCCGGCCGGACCTCGGTGACCGGGCAGCCATGATCGGGCGGTGGATCTTGCCGCGCCTGCTGGCTGCTGTCGTCGTCACGGCGGCGGCCTGCTGGGCCGGCGGACTCGTCTGGTTCATGAATTGGACGAGCCAGCTTCCTGCCTCTCCGCCACCTCATGCCGACGGCATCGTCGCGCTCACCGGCGGCGCGGGGCGGGTGGACCTGGCCCTGCGCCTGCTCGCCAATGGCCACGCTGACCGGTTGCTGCTCAGCGGCATTGGCGGCGGTACCGATCTCGCCACCCTCGGCCGCCTCGCCGGGATCGACACCACACGCCTGGCGGACCGCGTCACACTGGGCCGCTACGCCGCCTCGACCCGCGGCAACGGCGTGGAGACCGCGGCCTGGGCGGAGCAGAACCGGATCGGGTCGCTCATCGTGGTGACCGCCGCATACCATATGCCGCGTGCCTTGGCGGAGCTCCGCCAGGCTCTGCCCGACGTTCGCCTGTTTCCGCTGCCGGTATCGTCGGCTTCGGGACGATCCGGCGGGGCCGCCGACCGGGGGCCGGGATTGCGTCTGGAGGCTGAGGAATACACGAAGTATCTTCTGACGGCATCTGGCCTGTCGGCCTGGTTCCCGCACCGGGAACCGGCGTCCGCAGCGGGCATGCCAGCTGGGGCCGGGGGATGATGATTCTGCGTTCCGCCTTGTTCAACGTGGCGTTCTTTGGCGTCACCTTCGTGTTGAGCGTGATGGCGACAGTGGCGCGCGCCGTGGCACCCCGGCGGGTCCTCGACGTCGCCATGCTGTGGGCGCGCATCCTGGTCGCCGCGGTGCGGGTTATCTGCGGCATCCGGCTCGAGGTCAGCGGGCTCGAAAACATCCCGCCTGGGGCGGCGCTGATTGCCTCGCGCCACCAGTCGGCGTTCGACACCTTTGTGTGGCTGACGCTGGTGCCGCGCTGTTGCTACGTCTTCAAGGACGAGCTGCTGCGCATTCCGCTGTTTGGCCCGCTGGTCGCCGCGGCTGGCATGATAGCGGTGGATCGCAGCGCCGGCGCCGGCGCCATCCGCACCTTGTTGCGTGGGGCTGACCGCGCGGTACTCGAGCAGCGGCAGATCGTGATCTTTCCCGAAGGTACCCGCAGCGAGCCGGGCACCCTTGGCCCACTGCAATCCGGGGTCGCCGCGCTGGCCGCGCGGACTGGGCTGCCGGTGATCCCGGTTTCGACCGATTCGGGCCGATTCTGGGGCCGACGGGCCTTCCGCAAGCGACCCGGCACAATCCGGATCTTGATTGGACGGCCGATTCCGGCCCACACCGAACGGAAGATTCTGATGCAGGCCCTTGAAGAGGGAATGACGGCGATCGATCACGTCTCCCGGCCAGCGTGGGTTGTTGCGGTATAAGTCTGTGGAGAACTCTGTGCGGCGTTATCGACGACAGCTTCAAGACTCCATTCAAGAAGCGATGCAACCTATTGATATGTGGATGATAGACGGCGGACCTAATGTGCCTTTAGACACTTCTGCGCACTGTGGATGAAAATCTTCCACGGTTAGCGGTGGCGCGCCTTGCAGCGCTTCCGCCTCGATTTCGGCGATTCGCCATTGGCGTGCCGATGCATGTAAAAGCCCCTGCCGCCTGAACAGAGAACGATGCGTCGAAAATACTGGGTCATTGTCGTCGCAATCCCCGTGCTGCTGGTGGCCGCCGAAGTCGCGTACTGGCGCGTCGCGGCGGAACGGTTGCGAACCGGATACCAGGCGTGGCTCGCCGACCGTGTCGCGCATGGCTGGAAGGTCGGATCAGGGCCGCTTTCGATCGGGGGATGGCCTCAGGCGGCGACGCTGACCGTGCCAAATCTGACATTGCGTCACGTGGGTCCGGCGATTCCAGGCGATCTCGACGTGGCGTCGGCCGGCATCACGCTGTCGGTTTCCGTGCTCAGTCCCAACACGCTTCAGCTCTTCCTCACCGGACCGGTGCACGTTCGCGTCGGTCGGATGCCGGACGTGATCGTCACCGCAGACGAAACGTCAGTGGCAGTGCCGTTGCGGCAGTCCGGGCCGCTGTCGATCGCGTTGCATGCCAGTGGCCTGCGGCTGGAGCCTTCGGCCGGCAACTGGCACATGACGGCCGGGCTGCTGAACGCTGAGACAGAGGTTCTGGCCGACACGCCTGCCGATCAATCCCAGCCCGCCGTGACGTTCACGCTGAGTTCCGAGGCGATTGCCCTCCCGGCCGGGATCAAATGGCCGCTTGGTTCCAACATTTCGTCGTTTTCGGCGGACGGCCGGCTCAACGGTCCGCTGCCCGACACCGGTGATGTCACGCGGTGGGCCGAGGCCTGGCGCGATGGCGGCGGCTCGCTGGAGATCACCCACTTGGCGCTGGGGTGGGGACCGCTGGGACTGACATCCTCGGCGACGCTGGCGCTCGACGACCAGCTGCAGCCGATGGGAAGCGGCAACGGGCGGATCGTTGGCTACGCCGAGACATTGGACCGGATGGCGGCGGCCGGGATGCTGACCCGGTCGGCGGCGACCGCGGCCAAGGCCGTGCTGTCGCTGATGGCTGGCACCAGCGACGCGGATGAGCCTTCGGCAGTAGATGTACCGCTGACACTGCAATATCGCACACTCTCTATGCGTCAGGTGCCCTTGGTGAGGCTTCCGGAAGTGGACTGGCCCGGCCAATAGGCGTATAAGGGCGACATGCGAACTGAACTCCAGAGCCTTCGAATTAGCGGCCCGGCTGCCTAGCAGCCGGGGATAGTCCCGCCTTTTCGTGCAAGTGCCTGGAGAATTGATACATGTCCGCTGAAGCGACGCCCGATAAACCGTCCGCCGTTTTTGTCCGATTTATGCTTGACGCTGACGTTTCGCCGGGGCTGTTGTCCCGGTTGCTGCAGCCCTATGCGAAGCGTGATCTGGTGCCTGATCGCATGTGGTCGCACCGCGCCGGCGATACGATCCACATTGAGATCGCCATGGAGGCGATGCCGGCGGAGGTTGTCCATCTCGTCGAAGGCAACCTGTCGCAGATCGTCGGCGTGCGCAGCGTATCGCGGGTCGCGCGCCCCTGCTTGCGTCAGGTCGCCTGACAGGCCTCCACCGGAACCTCGGCCAGCAGCGGGCCGGTCGCCTCGGAGTCGGTCGACCCCCGGCTGTCTCCGGAGGAGCCGGCGGCCTGCGGTCCGGCTGCAGGCGCGGGTGTCTTGTCGCCATACTTGCACCAGGTGGCCGCGACGCAGCGCCAGCACTCCGGCCGGCGCGCCTTGCAGACATAGCGCCCGTGCAGAATCAGCCAGTGATGCGAGTCGCGTAGCCGCTCCGGCGGAATGCGCTTGAGCAGCCCGTCCTCGACCTCGCGCGGGGTCTTCCCTGGTGCCAGGCCGGTGCGGTTGCCCAGCCGGAAGATGTGCGTGTCCACCGCCATCGTGGCCTCACCGAAGGCCACGTTCAGCACGACGTTCGCAGTCTTGCGGCCGACGCCCGGCAGCGCCTCCAGCGCCGCGCGGTCCCGCGGCACCTGACCGCCGTGCTTTTCCTCCAGTTCGCGCGCAAGCTGGACGACGTTTTTCGCTTTGGTCTGCCATAAGCCGATCGAGCGGATGTGCGAGGCGACACCTTCCACGCCAAGCTCGATCATCGCCTTCGGGGTGGGAGCGACCTTGAACAGCGTCGCGGTCGCGCGGTTGACCGAGAGGTCCGTGGCCTGGGCCGACAGCACCACCGCCACCAGCAAGGTGAACGGGTCGGTGAAACTGAGTTCGGTCTCCGGCGCGGGGTTGTGGGTCGCGAGCGCTTCGATGAACGCACGCACCTCCGCCTTGGTCATCAGCTTGGTTCTGGCCGGTTTCGCGGGTGGCTTCCCAGCCGATCCGATAACGGGTTTGGCGTTGCGCTTGGCGGCCATTCAGGTATTCCCGGCTCGCAGCAGGGCGTCGGCTTCGGTCAGTAGCCGCGCCAGGCGTCGTGCCCAGGCTTCCTGGCCGTCCGCCGCGGCGATCAGGTCCTGGCGGATCTCGATCTCG
>DASWON010000285.1:0-14421 GCA_036398735.1 Rhodopila sp. | reverse complement strand
GTGGCAGGATCTGATGCCGGAGATCCGCCGCCGCTGGTCCATGCCGGCCGAACTGCTGCTGGTGAACGACAGTGTCCTGGGGCCTATCCATCCGCTGTGCCCCGTCGTCGCGACGATGCGGGCGGGCGGCGATGGCTTGTTCGGACTAACCGAAAGCCTGCAGGGCGGCGCGCATCTGCAGAGCTACATGCTGCTGGCTCGCGGCGGCCACGCCGTCGAGGATCTGATGCGCTTCGTCGAGGCGTTGCACGTCAGTTCCTCCAAATGGCTCCTGGTGCGCATGGGCGAGGTACGGCTGGCGCGCTGGATGCGCAAGCGCGGGCACCGCGTCGCCGCCGTGTTCGGCTACGACCGACTCGTCAGAGCGGCGGTCGCCGATCCCGAACAACGTAGAGATCTGGAACGTGTCTACAAGCGACTGCATGGGCTGGAGGAGCTCTCCCCCGAGGCCGCGCGCACGGCGCTGCATCAATGGCCGCTCAATCCCACGCACCATCTCTGGCGCGTCCTGGCGACCCGGCTCGACTACCCGTTCCTGAAGACCGAGTTGATCCGCCTGAATCCGGTTCGCCTGCCAGGCGTCGCCGCGTGGCAAAACATCGTGCCGCCCGATTCCCCCTGCCCGCTACCGATGCTTCTGGCCCACCTCGCGACCCTGGAGCGCGGTTGCTCCACACCGGCCGACTAGCCCCGCATGGAATCATGCGGACAAAGACAGAGACGTGTGTCGGTGGGCACCGGTTCCGCAGGCAAGAGCTCAGTTGGAGCGGGCTCGGCGGGATCATATCGGCGGGATCATACCGACGGGAGCACGCTCAGCCGAACCATGACCGGTCCGGGCCGCGCGATGCGGTGAGAGCAGGCGGCGTACGGCTAGCCCCCGCCGTCTCGCCCTATTCAGCCCTGAGGCACAGGTCAGGGTTTCGGGCGCAGCCGAACAATCAGTTCATCGGCGGTCGCCAGGCGGTCCAGCCGCATCGCCTGGTCCCGCAGATCGTCAGCAGCCTCAGGCGACAGGATGGCTCGCACGTTGGCGTTGAACTTGCGCACGATCTCGGCCTCGCCTACCGGATCCTCGGGGCTGCCCCTTCGCGCCAGGCGCTCGTGGTTGAACACGCGGCCGTCGCGGGTCGTGACGGACAGCCGGCACGCATGCCGGAAAGCCGGGCCCATGGTCTCGAGATCTTCGTCCTCAAACGCCGAGATCCGGTCGATGAAGCTCAGCACGGATGGATCGGCCAGTTGCCGCTCATTGTACTGCCGCACGGAGGCATCACGGTGCAGGGCGACGACCGCCAGCCCATAGAACAGGTTCATCTGCGCCGCCGTGACACCGGCTGGCTTGTATCTCCAGGCCGTATGGACATAGGTCATATGGCTGCATCCGACATCGATCCGCTGGATGTCGTCGGCCCCCAGCCGCTGTTCGGCCATCACCGTATCCAGTGCATCGAGCGCGGTGTGGATGCTCGTGACGCTGGGATACAGCTTGAATCCGACCTCGGCCGTTTCCCAGACCGATCCCAGACCGGCGGTCAGCCGCGCGGGGTCCGGGCGGCCGGAAAAGGTGCTGAGGAACCCGCCGTATCCGGCCTCCAGCACGTCCGATATCCCGGTGAATCCGCGCTGCGCCAGCAACGCCGCCTGGACACCCGCCTGAGCGGCACGTCCGGCATGCAGTCGCTTCACCATGGCGCCTTCCTGCGCCGCCATCAGACCCGAGCCCATGGAGCCGGCGATGCCGAACGCGTGCTGCATCTGCTCGGCCGACAGGCCAAGGATGCGCCCCGCGGTCGCGACTGCGACAAATACCCCGGAGGTCCCCTGTGGATGAAAGCCGCGCAGGAACAGCGCCATGGTCGCGGCGTTGCCGACCCGGGCGCCGACTTCGTAGCCGGTGACGATCGCGGTCAGGATATCGCGCCCGCTGACGCCGCCATAGGCCTCGGCGAAGGCGAACGCCACGGGGCAGGCCAGGGAGTTCGGATGGACGATCGATTCCTTGTGGATGTCATCCATCTCGAAGGCGTGGCCCGCGGTGCCATTGACAAGCGCCGCCTGGGCGATCGAGCCGCGATAGGGCGTGCCCCAAAACGAGGCGACCGGACCCCCGCCTTCGGCTCGAGCCAGTTCCCGCACATGGCCGACCCAGGGCAGCCCGGCCCCGAACAGCGCAACCCCGAGCCCGTCCAGGATACACAACTTGGCGTGCTCGATCACCGCAGCGGGGATGCTCTCGAAACGCAGACCCGCGGCAAACCCGGCCAGGTCACGGGTTGCACCGGGCAGCAGAGGGGCGGCTTCAGTCATGCGTCTCTCCTGAATCTCGCCGCATTATAGCGATACCGGCGGGCACGTCTCGGGGCCGCCAGGCGCCATCGAGCGAGTCACACCACCGACGTAGGGCTTCAATGAACCGAGTTTGAACGAGCCGGCTTGCCTCCACTCTTGCCGCGGAGGCTCAGACGGACGAAATGGCACCGCCGGAGAGCGGGCGTGTCGCCCGCGGGGGTGTCGCCCAGGGCACCTTCCGGGCCCGGACCCGCCGCCAATGCTCGTCCCAAGATCCTTGTCCCGCTCTCTCCGGTCGAAGCTTTCGGCCCCCTACCCTGCTTCCGTCGGACCCATCCCATGCTGCCCTGTCTGACCCGATCGTATCTTTTCCACTTGCGCACCCGGCAGAAAATGCCGTCACGGGCGGACGCAATCGGGACCATGTTCGTAGTCCGGCGTGATCGGATGACCGGACGCGTGCCTGAGGCGGTCGCTCGCGACAGGTGCGGTCAACGACGTCGCAGACGCGCCGGGCAATGACGTGAAGTTCTGTGCCGACCGCATGCTTCATGCCGGGCGTCGCCTCATTCTGTTGGTTGAATCATTTCCGATAAACTTTTCCAAATCCGTCAGTCCGCTTCTGTCGCTCGCAACCCATTGGTCTGGTCTGATCGCCGCAAACCGCGGGCCCACCCAGGTCCAACCGGCTGTTCCATCGCCCAGTCCGATCCGGTTTCGATGATTGATATGCCCCCCACTCAGCCGCTCCTGCCCTTCCGCCCGTGCGATCCAACCCCTCCCGAACCCGCCTCTCCCAAGTCCTGCCCCCGGTCCTGTCAGGTGAGCGATGAGCGATAACAGCGTCGCGGAACCCGTGCCCTTGGAACCGATCCGCCCCAGTCTGCGCGGAAAGGTCCTGGAGGGCGGTGCCCTGCTGATGGGACGGCAGCTGATATCGATGGGGCTCAGCGTGGTCGGGCTTCTGGTGATCACCCGCATCATCGGTCCGGCCGCGTACGGCCCGTACGTCGCGGCCTTGAGCATCTGCCAGTACGCGCAAAACCTCGGCCAGGCCGGGATCGGCGTTTATCTCGTCCGCGCCGAGGGAGATGTCACCGAACGCACCTATGACGTCGCGACCACGTTGCTGCTGCTTTCGGCCGGTGGCTTGGTGCTGCTGCTCGAAGCCGGCCTCGGCCTGATCGCTCGATGGGCGCCGATGCCGGGACTGACGCCCTTGCTGGGGGTGCTGCTGGTGACGGTGGTACCGCAAACCCTCGCCGTGACCGCCAGCGCCCGGCTGGAGCGCGCGCTTGATTTCCGGCGAGTGGCGATGATCGAAACGGCGGGTCAGTTGCTGTACTACGGCGCGGCCCTGCCTCTGGTGCTGGTCGGCCTCGGCGTCTGGTCCCTCGTCGTGGGCTGGTGCCTGCAGCAGCTTTTTCTGTGCATCGCGATGCATGTCGCGGCCCGTCATTGGCCCAGGCTCGCGTGGGACCGAGCGACGATCCGCGCGATGCTGTCCTATACCCTTGGCTACGCCGCGTCGGACTGGCTCTGGCAACTGCGCGGCCTGGTCAACCCGCTGATCGTCGGACACTTCCTGCCGGCCGAGGCGGTCGGACAGGTCGGACTGGCGATCCGCATGATGGAACTGCTCTCCTTCACAAAAACCATAGCCTACCGTCTTTCGGTTGCCGTGCTGGCAAAGGTGCAGCATGAACCCGCCAAACTGGTGGAGGCCGCCACTGACGGCATGCGCCTGCAGACACTTGCGCTGGCACCCGTTCTTCTAGGTTTCAGCTGGTTCGGCGGCATGATCCTGGCGCTTGTGTTCGGCGAGCGGTGGCAGCCGGTGATGCTGGTGTATCCATACCTGGCACTGAGCTATCTGACGAACGCCCAGTTCAACATCCATTCCTCGATCCTTTATGTGCTGCACCGGAACTGGGCCGTATCATGGTTTCACGTCGTTCATATCGTGCTGTTCGCCGGGGCGGCCTGGCTCGCGGTGGACCGCTGGGGCCTGGTCGGCTACGGCTATGGTGAGATGGTGGCGTTGCTGAGCTATCCGGTGATCCATCGTTCGGTCCGGGACCTGGTCGGATCGCCGCGGTACGGTATCTCCTTGCTGTGGTGGACGTCCGTGGCGATCGGCCTGTTCTGGCGGCAGCTGGGTCTCTGGGCTATCGCCGTGCCGTTCGCCGCATTGCTGTGTCCACCGTCGATACGGCAACTGAAGCACTATTACGGCATGTTCGCGGGGAGGCGGCGCCATGTCGTCTGAGGCCCGGCCGGAGCGGTTCCGGTTCTTCATCTTTACCTGCCGGGATCCCGAGACCGACTTCCGCCGGCCACTGGTCGATGCGCTACGGCACCATTACGAGACCTGGTATATCTGGCTCCGGCGCCGGCCGCTGGTGTCAGGCCCGACGGCAAACAGCCCGGCCGTCGAGATGTCGCTGCCGGCGCTGCTGCGCCTTGTCCGGCGGGTGGCGCGGGACGACAGGGTCAACGTCTATTTCAACAGCACGAACACGTACTTTCCCGGTCTCTCCGTCGCGCTTCGACTGGTCGCGCCGAAAGGCGTGTGGTGTCTCGATATGCACGACGACCTGCGATACCATAACACCGGGCTCAAGCGCTGGCGCGAAGGCCTGATCATTTCGTTACTGCGGTGGATGTCGCACGTCACCGTCCACGCAGCACCCTCGCTGCAGGAGCTGTTCCCCGATTCGCACCATCTCGGTAATGCGTCGAACATCCTGCCGCTGGCAGAGACACATGGACAGGACAAAGGTGTTCTGATCATCGCCAGTTTCGACGAACGGTTCGACTTCGATTTCCTGTCAGGCTTGGCCCTGAAATGTCCGGCGATACAGTTTCATCTGCATGGATGGGTCCGTCCGGACGATACGCCGACAATGGTGCAGATCACGGCGATCGTCGCGAGACACCCCAACCTGCACTACCACGGTCCATACAAAATGGCCGATCTGCCAGCGATTCTGCGCGGCTACCGGGTCAGCGTCGCGCCGTATCGCACGGACACGGAACTCACCCGGTACATCGACCCGCTACGGTTCTATCATTGCCTGAACGCTGGACTCGAAGTCGTCTCGACCGACATCCCGCAGGCCCGGCACATGCGCGATTGGGTCCACGTCGTATCCGATGTCTCGGCCTGCGCCGACGCCCTCACGGCAATTCGTTCGGGCGAGCTGGCAAAGCAGCCGGCCTATACCCCCATCACCTGGGAACAGCGGGCAGACCGTCTGGTGGAAATCCTCCGCTCGCTGCCGCGCACGGACGCGCTGCTCAAGCCTTGATCCGGCGTCCGGTGGACCGGTCCGTTACCGCGGGCAGCCCGCGGGATCGTATTGACCGGTGCGCGTGGTTACCCGCCAAACCGCGGCACTTCTCCGTCCGTCGCCTCATGCCTGGCCTGCCGTGCCGCTGAACCCACGGGCGCTCATGCGCCCGCCCCGCCCTTGGTCGCCCGGCACGCCCCGCCCGCCGTTGAGCCGCAACGGCACGCCCCACGTGTCGCCGATGATGATCTTGCACCGTGATAGTACCGATACTGGACCGTAATAGGCTATGGTGACTTCGCCTCCAGTTTGGCATAGTCCTGGCAGGCAACGCCTTGGCGCCAGCTCGCCTCGGAGGGATATCCATGAACCAGTCCGGCGGCACGAGCGTGACGCTTTGCGCGATCGTTCGTGATGAGGGTCCCTATCTCCTGGAGTGGCTTGCCTGGTATCGCCTGCTCGGATTCGATCAAATCGTGATCTACGACAACGGCAGCGCTGACGAAAGCGCCGAACTGCTGCCTGCCCTGCACCGCTCCGGGCTGATCGACCACCGTCCCTGGCCAGACCGCGACGGGGAGCAACCGCAGCTGCCGGCCTATCGGCATGCGACCGCCGAATGCGTTACGGAATGGATCGCCTTTCTGGACGCGGACGAGTTTCTTGTGCTGCACGACTGCCGGCGGATCACCGACCTGCTACAGCGCCTTCCCGAAGACTGCTCGGCGGTCGCCTTCAATCAACGGTTCTTCGGCTCTGCCGGGCTCTCAGGCTACGACGACCGTCTGGTGATCGAGCGGTTTACTCGAACCTCGCCTCCGGACCACCCGTTGAACGTCTGGATCAAAACGATCGCCCGTGCCAACCGCATCAAGGCGATCAGCAATCCCCACAGCTGCGAACTGAGATCGGGCTATTACGTGGAGCCTGGCGGCCGCGCCTGTGTCCTCGACGGTCAGAGCCGGACCCACCACATATCGCTGACCCATGGTCAGTACAATCACTACATCCTGAAATCTCGGGAAGAGTACTTGAAGAAAAAGTCGAAAGGCCGGGTGTCTGTCGCGCGGGAGGATCCCGAACGGTTCGTCAAGTACACCGATGCCTTTTTTGCCCTGCATGACCAGAATGACTGCGAAGACACCAGTGCCGCGCGCCTGGCCGAGGCCGTGCGTGCGGAACGCGACCGGCTGATCCGGATCTGCGGCGCCTGATCGATCGTAGCGACCGCGGCTCCATTGCCCCGACGGGAGGCCGCCCGACGGCGGAAAGCCGCCCGACGGGGGGAGCCGCCCAACGGAGGGGGGCCGCCCAACGCGGGCGGCGGGCGGCTCGATCCTCTGCCGGGATCAATGGCCGGCCGCCTGCACCTGAAGGAACCGGCGCGCCAACGCCCCGTACAGCGGCCGCCGGCAGACCAGACGTGACACCGCGAACGACAGGAACGCCGTCGCCATCAGCGGAATCATCAGGCTCTGATTCGCCGTCATCTCCATCACGATGACCGCCGAGGTAATCGGCGCCTGCACCACGCCGGAGAAGTACGCCGTCATCCCGAGCAGGATCATTGCACCCACCGGTGCGCCGGGGATGAGCGGCGCCAGTATTGATCCAAGCGCGGCGCCGATCGAGAGCGAGGGCGCGAAGATGCCGCCCGGGATGCCGCTGACATAGGACACCACCGTGGCCGCCAGCTTCAGCAGCGCGAAGATGCATGGCAGGGTCGAGTGTTCCTCCACCATCCCCCTCGCCTGGGCATAACCGGTGCCATAGGTCTGGCCACCCGACAGCGTGCCAATGGCCGCCAGCAACAGGCCGCACAAGGCCGCGAAGCCAACGGGGTGGCGGATAATCGTCCGGCCGGCCCAACCCGGCAGCCCCCGCGCGGCGACGATCAGCGTCTGGCTGAACAGGCCGCCCGCCAGGCCCCCCGTCACGCTGCACAGCAGCACCGCCGGCACGGCCACGGCGTTCGACAGAACCGCCGCAGTCTGGCCGAAATACGTGTAGTTGCCGACCAGGCCAAGCGTCGTGGCGCCCGCAACGACGACGGCGGTAAAGACGGTGCCGGAGGTGCGCGCCTCGAACGAGTGGCTGAGTTCCTCGATCGCGAACACGATCCCGGCCAGCGGCGTGTTGAATGCCGCCGCGATGCCGGCCGCCCCTCCCGCCAGGATCAGCGCCCGGCGCAGTTCAAGGCGAGGCAGCCGCAGCAGGTTGCCCAGCGCGTGCATAATGGACGCGCCCACCTGCACCGTTGGCCCTTCACGGCCGATCGAGGCGCCCGAGGCCAGACCCAGCAGCGTCAGCACCACCTTGCCGACGGCGATTCGCAACGACAGAACACGGTCGACCGTCGCCGGATCGTGCATATGCAATGCCGCGATGGTCTGCGGGATGCCGCTGCCTTGTGCGCCAGGAAATACATGCCTGGTCAGCAGGACGGCGATCGTCAGCCCGGCCGGTGCGACGATAAACGGCAGCCAGGCATGCTCCGCGGCGAAGTGCAGGAACAACCCGCCGGCCCAGTCGGAGGCTTTGGCAAACGCCACCGCGACGGCGGCGACCAGGATCGCCCCGGCCCAGAACACGACGCGACGCCACCACAGCCGCGGTGACACCAGCGGCATCCTGCCCATCCGGCGCAGACGCATCAGGCGCCCGCTGCGTCCAGTCTCCATGGCACCCCTGACGACAATCCTGGTATCGCGCACCAGTAAACCGCGATACCGCGGTTTTCCATGACGCATCCGACTCACGCAGCACATTCTGGTCGCGTCCCGACCCGCGCGTCTCCGCGATCGGACACACCAGCACCTTCAGGGTGACTGGAAACGCCGCCGGGCAGTCTCATCACCGGGCGGGTACGCACGCGCGTGAGCAGCCGGGCCGGAGAACCCGCGGCTTGCACTTCGAGGTCCCGCACGGCGTGGGCAGCCGGCGCAGGCAGCCCCGGGGCTCGGCCCGAGGGCCTCGCCACGACACAAGAGACAGGCACGACGACTCCAGTCGTCCGTGGGGCTGCGCCAGGGGCGGCAACCTGCCATGGCTGCCGTCGCAAAGGCGGTCCGTCCGGGTGCCGCCACCCGGATAGTGTCTAGGCCGCCTGCAGCAGGGAGGTGCGGCTGCGCATCTGTGGCTGGATGCGAGTGCCGAACTGCTCCATCCCGATCAGGAAGTCGTCAAAGGTCAGCATGACGCCCTGAACGCCCGGCACCTCGGACAGTTCATCCAGCATCCGCGCGACGTTGGCGTACGACCCGACCAGCACACCGCCCTGCGTCGGCAGCTTTTGCATCCCGAAGGTCTTGCGCTTGTTCGGTCCGGCCAGCGGATCGCGCGAGGGGTCATCCTCGGCCTGGCCGTCGCGCCAGGCGATCGCCGCATGATCGGTGCCGGCGATGTAATGCTGCCATTTCGCCATCGCCGCCTCGTCGGTCTCGTCCGCGATGATCATGGTGGAGACCAGCGCGCCGCACGACCGACCGGTTTCCGCGGTCGCCTTGACCAGCCGGGCAACGCTGTCCTTGACCGCCGTGGGCGTGTTGACGCCGAAGCTGGAGCAGAAATTGTAGTCCGCATGCCGCGCGGCATAGCGTGTGCCGGCGTCGCTCTGGGCGGCACAGATGATCGGAATCTTCGCGGTCGGCAACGGCAGGCAGCGGCAGTCGTCCATCTGGAAGAAGTCGCCCTTGAAATCGGAATGCCCGGTCGCCCACAGTTCCTGCATGATCGTCACGTATTCGGAGCAGTAGTCGTAACGGCGATTGTAGTGCTCCGAACCCGGCCAGATCCCCATCTGCGCGTATTCGCGCCGCTGCCAGCCGGAGATGATGTTCACGCCGAACCGCCCGTGCGAGATCGAATCGATCGTCACGGCCATGCGTGCGGTGATCGGCGGCGGCATCGTCAGCACTGCGCAGGTCGCGAACAGCTGGATCTTGCTGGTAACCGCCGCGAGGCCGGCCATCAGCGTGAACGATTCCAGATTGTAGTTCCAGAACTCCGAGGGGCCGCCGAAACCATGCAGCTTGATCATCGACAACGCGAAATCGAAGCCGTACGCCTCTGCCTTGCGCACGACCTCCGCATTCAGATCGAAGCTCGGTTTGTACTGCGGCGACGTGGTGGAGATCAGCCAGCCGTTGTTGCCGATCGGAATGAAAACGCCTAGCTGCATGCTGTGTCTCCGTGTCAGGACGTGATGAATTCGTTCCACTTGCGCGTGAGGTAGCGGTCCTCGTCCATCACCGAGTTCCAGACCGCGATGTTGCCCATGCGCTCGTCAAAGCTGCCGCCGTCGCGGGACCGGCCGGCCTTTTCCACCAGCTTGCCGAACGGATCGACAATGTCGGTGGCGGCAGGCTTGCCGCCGTACCAGTAGTCCCATTCCGCCTGCGTGAGGAACTTGCGAGCGTTCTCGGGTTGCGTGGAGTAGTACCCCTCGCGGGCGATCACCGAACCCGGGAAGCCGGCGCAGTACCAGTTCAGGTATTCGTAAAAACAGTCCAGTTTCAGCCCGGACAGGTGCTTCATGACCCCCATCGTGTAGCCCCAGCCGCGGTAGCCCTCCTTCAGCGGCTGAAACACGCACGGGATGCCGCGGGTGCGTACCGCCGTCACCGCCGGCGACCACATCGACTGAATCACGACCTCGCCCGAGGCCATCAGATTCACCGACTGATCAAACGTCGACCAGAATGAACGGAACTGGCCGGCCCGCTTGATCTCCATCATCGTGGCGATCGTCTTGTCGATCTCCGCCCGGGTCATGTTGCCCTTGTTGCCGTACTTGACATGGCCACCGGATTCCATCGCCATGGCGACGTCGATCACCCCGGTCGTCGGACTGTCCTGCAGCGCCGCCTTGCCCTTGAAGTCCGGTGAGATCAGATCAGCCCAGCTGTTGACCGGGCGCCCCGTCAGGTCCGGCCGGATGCCAAGTGTGTCGGCATTCGTCACGGTCGGGATGATGTTGACCCAGTCGGTCGGTTCCGGGGCGAACTTGTTGCCGGTCTCATCCGCGGCGTACAGGATGGTATAGGGCGCCACACCCTGCCGCGATGCCTCGCGACCATCGGCATAGGTGCCTTTGGTGAACAGAGGATTGGTCTGATCCCACCACTTGAACTTGCTGATCGGGATGGTCTGCAGAACGTTCCGTCCCACCAGATATTTCAGATACACGATGGTGATGTCACAGCAATCCATCGCGGTCGACTGAGACAACAGGCGGTTGAGCAGGTCGATATTTTCCGACGCCTGCATCTGAATCGTGAAGCCGAGGTCCTTCGTAGCCTGATCGGCGATCGAGGAGATCGCAGTGACCGGCGGTCCGGCGTGGCGCAGCACAACGTCCTTGATGTTCTGAGCCCAGATCGTTGGGAACCCGCTGATCGCCCCGCTGCCGACAGTGGCACCGGCGACGGCGGCTGCGGACTTCAGGATCGAGCGACGCGTAGGCGGGGCTGGGACGCTGTCTCGGCTGGTCATGCTGCGAAAACTCCATGCTGGCGAGTCACATAGCGGCTTGTTCCTGGGCAGCGACGCCGCCCTTTGTGTAAGGCGGCGTCGAAACGGACGCTCCGACCTGATCAGTCCGGACGCGTCATGCGGTGATGAATTCGTTCCAGCGGCGGGTGAGGTAGCGGTCCTCGTCCATCACCGTGTTCCACACGGCGACGTTGCCCATCCGGGTCTGGAAACTGCCGCCGTCGCGCGACCGGCCTGCCTTTTCCATGAGCTTGCCGTACGGATCGACGATGTCGCTGGCTGCCGGCTTGCCCTCGTACCAGTAGTCCCACTCGGTCGGCGTCAGGAACTTGCGGGCCGTCGAGGGTGTGGCGGAATAATAGCCCTCGCGCGCCACGAAGGCGCCGGCGAAGCCCGACGAGTACCAGTTCATGTACTCCCAGAAGCAGTCGAGCTTGAGCCCGCTCACGTGCTTCATCACGCCCAGCGTGTAGCCCCAGCCGCGATAGCCCTCCTTCAGCGGCTGGAACACGCACGGAATGCCGCGCGTACGCACCGCAGTCACCGCCGGCGACCACATCGACTGGATCACCACCTCGCCCGACGCCATCAGGTTCACCGACTGGTCGAACGATGTCCAAAATGAGCGGAACTGACCGCTCTCCTTGATCTTGGTCATCGTGTTGATGGTTTTGTCGATCTCGGCCTTGGTCATATTCCCCTTGTCGCCGTACTTCATGTGCCCGTCGGCCTCGAGTGCCATGGCGACATCGATCACGCCGATCCCGGCCTGGTCCTGCAGCGCCGCCTTGCCCTTGAAATCGGGGCTGATCAGGTCGGCCCAGCTGGTGACCGGGCGTCCCGTCAGGTCCGGCCGGATCCCCAGCGTATCGCCGTTGGTGATGGTCGGCGTGCCATGCAGCCACTCGGTCTGGCCCTTGGCGAAGGTCTTGCCGGCGGCGTCCGGCGAATACAACACCGTCCATGGCGCTGTACCCTGCTGGGCGGCCTTGCGGCCGTCCGGATACTCCCCTTTGGTGAACAGCGGGATTGCCTGGTCCCAGTACTTGAACTTGGCCAGCGGGATCGGCTGCAGGATATCGCGGCCGACCAGATATCTGAGGTCGGTCAGGCCGACATCCGCACAATCCATCGCGTTCGATTGCGACAGCATGCGGTTGAGCTGATCTGCGTTTTCGGTCGCCTGCATGGTGACCGTGAAGCCGAGGTCCTTGGTGGCCTGAGCCGCGATCTCTGGAATCGCAGCAACCGGCGGGCCGGAGTGGCGCATGACCACATCCTTGATATTCTGCGCCCAGATCGTCGGAAAACCATTGATCGCACCACTGCCGACGGCCGCGCCGGCGATGCCGGCCGCTGCCTTCAGGACCGAGCGGCGCGAGAGGGACCCTTTGCCCAAGGACTGCTCGGCAGTGGACGACCCCGTGGGGGACGACCCCGTGGGGGACGACCCGGCAAGGGACAGGGAAACATGCTTCCGGCCGGTGCCGGTCTGGATAGTCATCGTGTCAGGACTCCACGGTGTCGGGTCACGGTTCGCCAGCGACGGAAGCATCGCGGTAACGGACTACGTGCCCTCCACAGCAAGACTGATGCCACGTCATGCCTCACGGGCTGCAACGGCCGGCGATGTGTAAAAATACCCGAGAGCGATCGGCGAAATGGGCACCGTGCCAGGGAATCAGCCCGCTGGCGCCGAAGGCGTCATGCAAATGTATAGATATTTATCTACCGGTGAGCCACGGCACATAGAGATGCACAAATCCGATGCACATGCAAAAGACGGTGCCGGTCAAACGAGCCAGTATCAGCCTCCAGGCGGCCAGTTGCACAAACTTTGATCCAGCTCTAATTGCGGCGTCCGTATCGCCGCTTTCAGTGCGCCCGGCCCGGCATCATCATGTGTCTGCGCTCCGTCCCGACCCCGCGCGTCCCGGCCCCGCGCACCACAGCACTCGTTCGCGACCCGGTCCTTCTGCGGCATCGGCCTAACCTCCTCCTGCTGTGGCAACTACCTGTCCCGACGACCTCGGATGCAGCCGCTGGATGAAAGCCTATGCCGCCGCCGTCATGGCCGCCCGCAGGTCAGCCTCGATGCCGGCCTTACAGGTGAGCAAGGCGATGCGGATCTCCGGCAGCGACGCCTCGAAGCGATATTCGGGAACTGCCACCGATACGGCATAGCGTGGTCCGCCAGCCTCGATCGGCGTTCCGACCGCGCAGATTCCGTCGGTCAGTTCCTGCCGGTCATACGCGAACCCGGTGCGGCGCACCTCCGCCAGTTCGGCCAGCAGCGCCGGCAGACTGGTGATGCTGCGGGGAGTCGCCGCCGGCAGCACGGGGCCCATCAGGCGCTCCACCTCGGCGTCCGACATGGCGGCGAGCAGGGCCTTGCCATTCGCCATGCAGTGCAGCGAGAGACTGGCATCCTTGCGCGGCACCGCCCGCAGTTCGCGATCCGAAACAAACTGTTCCAGGAACTGGACCTCCCGGTCCTGCGCCCGGGAAATGTCGACCGTCTCCCGCAGCGTCTCGAACAGCGTCTGCAGGTGCGGCCGCGCGACGCGAACCACGTCGAGCCGGATCGCCCCGGCCAGTTCCGCCAACGCAGGACCGAGCCGCACGCCAGGGCCGCACGCCCCACCGGTCGCCACCAGGCGCTCCTGCTGCAGTGCCTGCACGATACGCTGCACGGTCGAGCGTGGCAGCCCGACCACGGCAGCGATATCGCCAAGGCTCATGTTGCGCTGCTGTTGGCTGAGCGCCCGCAAGACAGCGGCCGCGCGCGCGATGGACTGGATACCGCCCCGGTCCTCCACGGTTTTGCCTTTCAACGTGTTCCTCCGGCCTGCACCGTATTCCGGTACAGACGCAATGACAATGACCTTGCACGCTGCACCGTCTATCGATACAGGGTGTACCGAATCAGAAGAGGCAGCAACGGGATGGCCATCGCACGCGACTCCGCCGCCTTCACCCTCATGCTTGGCGCCCTGGCGGCACTGCCGCCGCTGGGCATCGACATGAGTCTGCCGGCATTGCCGGCCATCGCGTCCGGTCTCGGCACCTCGGCGGCCGCTTCCGGAGCGACGCTCAGTATCTTTCTGCTGGGTTTCGCCGCTGCGCCACTGCTGTTCGGCCCGCTATCGGACCGCTTTGGCCGCAGGATCGTGTTGCTCACCGGGGTTGCGGTGTTCGCAGCGTCCGGACTGTTCTGTGCCGCGGCTCCATCGATCGGATGGCTGCTGGCCGGACGTCTCGCGCAGGGGATGGGAGCCGGGGTCGGATCGGCCATGCCGCTCGCCATCGTCCGCGACCTCTTCGCCAGCGCCGCCGCTCGGAC
>DASWON010000284.1:0-1869 GCA_036398735.1 Rhodopila sp. | reverse complement strand
GTCGTTGTCCTCGATCGCGATCCCTTCGCCGGATACCCCGAAGGTGACACGCAGGTTGTAATTGGACGGGGTTCCGGAATCGCTGCCGAACCGATCCTGCAGCGCCTGGCGCAGGATCTGCCCCGGACGTTCGGGAATGATCTCGACAAAGACCGTCGACAGGTCTCGCTGCGCCACGCCGGGCTTGTTGGATGCCGTCGGCATGTAGACCGGCCGGAATCCACACCCGCCGAGCGCCGTGGCGACGGTCAGCAGCGAACCGAGACAGACCAGACGGCGGCCCGCGAAGTGCCTCATCCTGCGACCACGAAGTTGACGATACGGTTGGGGACGTGCACGCGCTTGACGATTCGCTTACCTTCAAGCGCCTTGGCAACGTTTGGATCGGCTTCCGCCGCGGCGAGCGCGACTTCAGCCGGGGCGTTCGGCGGCACCTCGATCGTGCCGCGCAGCTTCCCCATCACCTGCACCGCGATCGTGACGCTTTCCGCCACGAGCAGCGCCGGGTCCGCCTCCGGCCAGGTCAGTTCGGCGACCAGATGACCGTTGTCGGGAAACAGCCGGAAATACACTTCCTCGGCCAGATGCGGCATCATCGGGCTGGCCAGCCGGGCCAGCGTTTCAACAGCCTCCCGCCGCGCCCAGGCCAGTCCCGCTTCGGGGGCGGCCCGCTCGGCGTCGGTGATGGCGTTGGCCAGTTCATAGAGCCGGGCGACCGCGACGTTGAAGGCAAAATTCTCCAACGCCTCGGTTACCGCCGCGATGCAGCGATGCGTGGAACGACGCAAGGTCCGACCGGCTGGACCGAAGCCATCCGGCATCATCTCGGTGCGGGCGCCATCCAGGGCCTCCGCCAGGCGGAAGACACGCTGGATGAAGCGGAATGCGCCGGCGGCGCCTGACTCGGTCCATTCCATATCGCGTTCGGGCGGATTGTCCGACAGGATAAACCATCGCGCGGTATCGGCGCCGTAGCGGGCTATGATCGCGCCGGGGTCAATCGTGTTGCGTTTGGACTTGCTCATCGCCTCGACGCGGCCAACCGTCACCGGCTGTCCGGTTGCGCGCAAAACAGCGGTCCCGTCGGCGCGCTTCTCCACCTCCTCCGGATAGAGCCAGCGTCCGTCGGGGCTGCGATAGGATTCGTGATTCACCATGCCCTGGGTGAACAGGCCGGCGAACGGTTCCTCAACCGAAATGTGGCCGGTGTCCTTCATCGCCCGGGTGAAGAAGCGCGCGTACAGCAGATGCAGGATCGCATGCTCGATGCCGCCGATGTACTGGTCGACCGGCATCCAGTGGTCGACCGCCGCTTTCACCGCCGGCACATCGGCGGTCGGGCTGCAGTAACGCGCGAAATACCAGGAGCTGTCGACAAACGTATCGAACGTATCGGTTTCCCGGCGCGCCGGCCCGCCGCACACGGGGCATGCGACATGCTTCCAGGTCGGGTGATGATCCAGCGGGTTACCGGGCCGGTCGAACGTCACGTCATCGGGCAGGCGGACCGGAAGCTGGTCGTCCGGCACCGGAACCGCACCGCATGCATCGCAGTGAATGATCGGAATCGGGCAACCCCAGTAGCGCTGCCGGGACACACCCCAGTCGCGCAGCCGCCAGTTGACGATGCCCTTGCCAATGCCGAGCTGCTCCAGCTTCTCGATGGCCGCGCGTTTCGCCGTATCCACGTCCAGCCCGTCGAGGAAGCCGGAGTTGAAGGCCACACCGGGGCCGACGTAAGCCTCTGTCCCAACGGCGAAGCTGGCGGCGTCGGCATCAGGCGGCAGCACCACCGGCGTCACGTCCAGGCCGTATTTCCGCGCGAAATCGAGGTCGCGCTGGTCGTGCGCGGGGCAGCCGAAGATCGCG
>DASWON010000283.1:0-6049 GCA_036398735.1 Rhodopila sp. | reverse complement strand
TCGGTGGTCGGCCGAGCCCTGGGGGCTTTTGTCAGGCCGAACGGCGCCAGGGCTGCATGGCGATTGTTTCCATCTCCTGCACCAGGACCGGCGATCCCAGGTCCGTGGCCATCGCGGCTCCGAGGCGTCTGGCCGCCGCCTGGAATTGCGGCTCGGTCAGCAACCGGGCCACCGCACCCACGATCTCGCCCTCGGTAGCGCCGTCGATGAGGGAGAGGCCGGCGCCGCGGGCCACGACGCGGGCCGCGTTGTCCGCCTGATCGCGCCCCATCGGGATCACCAGCAGAGGCAGGCCATTGAGCAGGGATCGGGTGACAGTGCCGTGGCCGCCATGCGTCACGACGAGCGAAACCTCCTTCATGACGGTGTCGTGCGGCGCGCTATGAACCAGGGTCACGTTCGACGGCGCGTCGATTGTTTCGTGTGCCATCGCAGGCCCGGTGGTGACGACTGCGTCCAGTGCCATCGTCCCAAGTGCCGCGACGATGCGGCGAAGCAGCCCGAGCTGGTTCTGGAAGCTCGTGCTGAGCGACACGAGAACCCGCGGGCGGGCGGGACTTGCCGACCAGGGCGCCTTCCATGGCCGGGTCCATGCCGGCAGATCGAGCAGGGGGCCGACATACCGCAGGTTCGGTGGCAAGCGCGTTGCAGGAAAATCGAACGCGGCAGAAAGACCGATCAGCATCCGGTCGGCACGGTCGTAATGATCGAACACGTGGTTCAGCGGCTTGAGGCCGAATGCGGCCCTGGCGTGGTTGAGCGTGGGCAGCTCGCCGCTCATCAACTCGGCGAGTCGGGAGCGTGAGGCTTGTTCTCCCTGGCCTTCGGCAGACCCGCCGGGCATCAGGCCGCTGCCGCCGATCGGCACGCCTTCCAACGGGCGGATGCTGATGTGGGCGGAGAGCAGGGCGCAGGGCAATCCGGCCGCCTCGGCGGCAATGACCGGGCCAAGCAGAAAGTCGTTGGTCAGGACAGCGTCCGCGGGTTCGCGCCGCAGCGCATCGATCGTGTCGGCCGCATAGTCGATCGCCTGCCCGAACATGATCTGCCTGACGAGGACACAGATCTCTGACCACGCCGGATCCTCACCAACGGATCCCGGCAGTGTCAGAGGTGCCGGTCGTCGCCAGCAGAGGGCGTCGAAACCCGCGTTCGTTATCTCCTCCTGGTGATCGGCGTCACCGAGAATGCGGACATGGTGTCCCTTTTGGCTCAACCGGCGAGCGGCGGTAAGAAGCGGGTTCAGATTTCCTGGATTGCCCCAGGCAGTGAGAAGAAACCGTAACGACATAACAACACCATTCCTTGATCTGGGACCTTGTTGCCATCGACGACGCCGACCCTCTCCGGATCGTATCTCGTTGATGCCGCGCCTCTCCGTCCCCCCGGGGCGCGACGGAGGAAGAATCGAGGGATCGCGCTACAGCAGCGTGACGGAATATCTTTTGTTTGCTACTGGAGAAACGAAATGACGGGCTGGAAAGAATGCGGCGTCCGGCACCAAACGGGTCGCACGATCCCGACCCATCGGCCGGGCCGGACCGATCGCCACACCTCAAGTAACTATACGTGTATCGGCGATAACCGAAGCGAGCACGGCTCGGCGCCGTCTCCGGCGCTGGCACAAGACTGCCGGTTCTCACTACAGATGTAGCGCCATCTTCGGTTCTGGCAATGCTCCGGCAATGTACGAGGCACATGCTCCCGACATTCAATTCCATTGGAGAGACCAATGCAGTCGTCATGCAAGTTGCATTCCGCCTCTGCGCCGGTGTTGTTCTTGGCGTTCGCGAGCAAGACGGCGAGATCGCTGGCCACCATGTCCGATTCCGCTGCCGGGCGCTTTGGCGGTCCACTCACCGCGACCGGTCCTTCGGTCCGGACATGGGTGCAGTCCCGCACTCCAGCGGCAGCGGAACAAACGGGCTGGAGAACGCAATCCCGAGGGACGTCTCCGATACCGGACCCGTGGTGGCACGCCGTGCCCGCGGCACTGACGTGGATGGTCCTGAGCATTCTGGACAGGCTGTCGGTGGGTCGTGATCGCCGGCATATGAAATCTTCGCCGGTGACCGATTGCCTCGTCGCCGAACGACATGAACGAGCGGAGATGACCCTACGTGAACTCCGAACGTCACACCATTTCTAGAGCGTTCCGCCGGATCAGCCGGCCGGGCCGCGCCCAGGCCCACGGTATCGCGAGGCAGGGCAAACGCCGCATGCGGCCCTGTGCCACGCGGCAGCGAACCGCGCTACCTCGGTTTGGTTTGAAGCCTCCGATTCATGCCGTGAATCGATGTTGCGTCGCGGCCAAATGTGACTTGATGATCGGATGCTGTCCGGGTCCGGTTCGGTGCGAAGGTGGCCGGCCATCTCTCACGCGGCCCGCCTGTCCCCCTGCGCGCGACGCGTAGCCGGCATCCTGCGTCCGCCGCGCCCAGTCCGTCGCCGCATCCCGCGCCTCGCAGGCTCCCGTGCCCCATACCCCGTCCCGGTCCGCACCCCGTCGCGACCGGCAGCGGCGTTCCGCAGCTTGCTGGTGCAAGCCGGGTCGGCTGCCAGCGCCTTTTCGCATTCGACGGCCCATCGGGGCGGCATGGCGTCGCGCAATGCCAGAGCAGAACCGCCGCACCGCCGATGCATTCCGACCGCAGACCGCACCGATGCCGCCTTGAACTGGATGTGCATCGATCGGGCAGCCTCATGGGCGGAAATCCGTTGAAGCTGACGGTTCGCAACTCCGGTCTTGATCGCGGCAGCGTCGATCGCGGCACGGCGGCAATCTTTGGCCCACCTGGTTCATCCGTGCATCGCGCGGACCGATTCGATCAGGCTGCGAAGATCCTCGAAATCGTCGCGAATATCGTTTTCGTCGCGCGCGGCCGGACTATATTGGACGCTTGAAACGGTTTTCCGGCTGTCCCGATCCCGCGCGGGAAGGTTGCAGGGAATGTCGAGGTGTACGGCGCACTGCGCGGCTCCGCAGGCGGCGAGGCCCTCGACGATGGCGCGCCAGACGGTGCGGCCGCAGACGATGATCGCAGCATCGAGGCGATCGAGAAAACGTTCTAGCCTCGACTCGAGAACCTCCACTTCATCCATGCCAGCATCGTCTTCTTCCCGTCGTGCCATCGGTTCCTCCAGAAGCGTCAACCCGGGCAACATGCCTTACGGCGCTTACTGGTGAATTTCAGGCGCTGCCGATCGCGTTACTGCGGAAACCGCAGCAGATCCTGCCTGCCGTGACTGACGTCGGAACATTCCCAAGTTGCGATGATTTGGGATGGAATCCCGGTGGACGGTGCTTCCTGGGCCATTTCCAGGAATCGACGCCGAAACGAACGAGCTGACGCGAATAGCTTCCTAGAGTGGTCGCCCAACAGGCCGGCGCGAAAGCGGGTTGATTGCTGGCTGAAAGTAAGGCAGTGCGGGAGCCAGAGTTCTGGCGGGCGCTGTTGCCAGCCCCTCGTCACGCAGAAGTCGTTCGCAAAGCGTCTCCACCTCTTCGGTCTCGGCTTTATCCCGCTGTGCCGGCAGGGAGATGCCAGCCGCCTGCTCCTGCGATGTCACCGATGCGGGCACCGGCTCATGTGCCAGTCCGTGCCAGACATTGCCGATCCGTGCGGGGGGCGTGTCCGCAAGCGCGGAGGCGCCAGCAAGACTCGCAGCAACAACGACAGCGGCAGTCAAGGACGCCGACCGAAACTCGGTCATGGCTAAACCCTCCTGAGCGGGATTTCGAAGATGACCAGGGGCGGGTCGGGTGGCGGTGCCTCCATCCGGCCAAACCGTATAAGTAACGACATTCCCCGGACCGGCGCGTCGGATCGATTACGCTCCGGGTCGGATCACACCAGAGGCATGAATGTTGGAGCCGGTTACGCGGACGTCCTGATCGCTGCTACCCTGCGTAGAAGGGCATCCAGCACGAGCTCCGGCACGCTGTCCGCCTGCATCAGAAGGGATGTCAAAGCATCGGGTGGCCAGCTCAGTGACGCATGGCATCGTGCCGGTTCGTATGTCGCCATCAAGGGTTCTTGCGTCTGGCAGGATCCGACGCCGCCGCCGTCGGCGCCCTGTCCATCCAAACTGTCGTCATCATAGCGCATCGTCCAAACTCCTCTTGTCTGCCGCAGGTAGCTTGTGGTGGCCAGGTTGCAGAGTCATGTCGCGGACACGGAACCGGGTTACAATTGTAAGATTGCGGTCCGGCGCCGCCCTCGTCAGCTTCCGTGCCCCCCGACGAACGTCTGGCAACTGGCGGTGACGCGCCGGATGACGAAGGATTAACGGAATGGTAAAGAAACGGATATTCAAGCCAGCCAGCCGACTCGTTGAATTTTCGGCGAGGGTCGGCCGACTGGTCTCGTTGGTTTGGCGCGCAGCCGGCACGCCGACCTGGTGCGTCCCATGGGCGTCGATGCTGATCGTATAGCTGTCGTTACACGCAGCCGGCCGCCGCTCGCCGGTCATCAGCGGGGTTCGGGCTCCGGGGTTTGTTCCCCGGGGCTATTGGTGTCGCACCACGTCGCGGGTTGCATTGCAGGCTCTTCGGCTCAAATTAGTTCAGCGGCCGGGGTCTTCATGATCTATTCGTTCGTCCCAGTAACTGGAGCGGTCATAGAAGTATAGGTCGTGCCGCTGATTGGCCTTTACCCATGCCGCCAGGCCGCGGCGCAAGAACCTCCCGAGCCTTCTCAGGCTACCGGCTGCGCTGCGCGTGGGCGTTGTGCGAGCAAGCACGTGGGTCTTCGGTGAAGCGGCCCATGATTGCGAACCGCCGCGCAGCGGCGCGGGCATGGGAACGCCCACTTGGCTGTCCCCGCGATCGATCGGTCGTGCCATCCTCGGTCTCCATCGTGGTCCCGACCGAGGGTGGCCTCGGCAGGACTACCGGCGGATGTCACTCTCCGGAAATTGTGTTACCGTTGTCGTCCGGCCAGCGTCGCAACGAAATGGCCGGGCCCCGGCGCCCTGGCCCCGGCACTCCGGCTCAGGCAGTCTGGCCCAGTTGGCGCGCCCCGGCGGCGCCGGCGTGCCTGACCCGGCCGGCCACCGAGACCTCGCTGGCCGGCTTATGTCTGCCCCAGGTCGTCTGCCCCAGGTCGCCGGCTCAGCGTGTCGTCTGGCGATAGGCGTAATTTCTGGTCAGACGTTCCATCAGATAGTCGCCGTACCGAACGGGTGGATAGCGCGGCGGGTTATCTGGCCCGTGGCATGTCGGCACGCATTCCACAGTCGCGTCCATGTCCATGTCGAAGAAGAACGGACAGGAATACCGGTCTGTAGTGGAAAGATTCTTTACCCGGTGCGGCGTGGACTGCCAACGTCCGTTGGTCCAGTGCGACAGCATATCGCCCACGTTGACCACCCACGTGCCGTGTATCGGCGGCGCCTTCAGCCAGGTGTCGTCGCGCCGCCGCACCTCGAGCCCGCCCGCATCGTCCTGCGCCAGCACGGTGATAAAACCGTAGTCAGTGTGCGGCGCCGACCCAAACGTGTCATCGTCGGTGTCTATCGGCTGGGGTGGATAGTGCAGCAGGCGCAGGAAGGTCGTCGGCCGGGCGAAGAACGGCGTCATCCAGTCCGGCGGCAATCCAAGTGCGAGGGCGATGGGTCGCAACAGTCTGCGGCAGAACGCGGTCATCGCGGCATCGTAATGCTGCACGGTCGTTCGAAATCCGGGCAGATCGGCGGGCCACTGGTTGGCCCCCTGCAGCGGTTGACCGTATCGGGGATCGTCCGGCGACACCTCATGCATGATCATCAACGACTCGCTGAAATTCGGTCGCTTCACCGTGGCGACCGAAGAGGTCGCGAGCAGCGAGGTGTTCGGCGCCATATAGCCGCGATGAAAGTCGTTGATCGCGAGAGAGCGCTTCGCCGCGTCGGGCAGGGTATGGAAGCGCCGTGACTGAGCGAACAGGTCATTCACCAGCGCCGCGGTAACGCCGATGTTGGTGAAATAGCAAAATCCTGTGCGCGTGAACGCATCGTCCAGCTGATGCGCGATCCGCTGTTCGGCCACGATGTCACCGAGGCCTCCCAT
>DASWON010000282.1:0-1708 GCA_036398735.1 Rhodopila sp. | reverse complement strand
GACCCGAACCGTAGCGGCCTGCGGCGGCGCCTGACTTGTTCAACTGCCTGCAACCGCGACGACACTTGTGGTTCCCGGGGCCAGTCAGTGCAACCGGCCCACCCGGCGATCGTTCAACCGACACGCCAAGCACCGTCGACCATCACTCCGGAATTCTGTCAGCACGTGGGGAAAGAGCCGATCGATGAGCACCTCGCCGCGCCTGGAACGGTTGAAGCGCGATCTCGATGTTATCTCGCCCCGCGAGGCCGCTAAGCCGCCCCCGACTTCGCTCTCGCCGCAGCAGGATCGCGGACGAAACGCCAGCGATCCGCGTCAGATTCCGATGCCGGGGTGGAAGGATATCCTCCTGCGCGCCTGGGGCGAAGTCTCGGGCAACAACATCTTTCTGATTGCCGGCGGCGTGACCTACGCGGGAGTGCTTGCGCTGTTCCCGGCACTTGCCGCTCTGGTGGCGATCTATGGGCTGTTGCTCGATCCAGCCCAGATCGAACAGCAGGTCGCGACACTGTCGAATGTTCTGCCAGCCGAGACGAGTCAGATGATCGGCGACGAATTGCATAAACTGGTTACGGCATCGCAGGGATCCCTCGGGATCGGCGCGGCAGTGGCACTAGTACTAGCGCTATGGAGCGCGTCGCGCGGCATGAGCGGCCTGATCACGGCGTTCAATATTGCTTACGAACAGAAGGAAACGCGTGGGTTCTTCAAGCTCAACCTCATCGCGGTGGGACTGACCATCCTGATGCTGATGGGTGGCACCGTGATCATCGCGCTGGTCGGCGTGCTGCCGGCAACCATTCAGATCATCGGGCTGGGCGGTACAACCAAGTGGCTCGTGCTGGTGCTGGAATGGCCGCTGCTGATCGGGGTGGTGATGGTGGGCCTCGCGGTGCTGTACCGGTACGCCCCGAACCGGCTTGAGCCGCGATGGCGCTGGGTCTCCCCGGGGGCGGTGGTCGCGACGCTGCTGTGGGTGCTGGGATCCGTTGGCTTCACCGTCTACGTGTCGCACTTCAACAGCTACGACAAGACCTACGGCTCGCTGGGCGGGGTCGTCATCATGCTGACGTGGCTCTACCTGTCCTCCTTCGTCGCATTGTTCGGCGCCGTCATCAACGCCCAGGCGGAACGCCAGACGACAGCGGATTCGACTGTCGGGCATCCCAAGCCCCTCGGCGCGCGGCGCGCCTACGCCGCTGACACGGTGGGCGAGGCGACGTCCTAAGCGAGGCGACGCTGCGGTCAGGAGATCAATGATCGAGGTCGACGCATCGCCGAGCAGCAGCGCATTTTTAAAGGAGAGGTTCACGATGAGGCATGTGATTTTCGGGCTCGTTGCCGTCGCGTACGCCGGGGCCGCCGTTGCGCAAGCTCCGAACGACACGCCGACCACCGCTGTCCCGCCCGCCGGCGCCAGTCACCACTCGGTCAGCAGCAATACAACGCCCAGGACCCCCTCCGGCACTGACCCCGCCGCATCGAAGGAGGGCTACGCCCACAACACCGGTAATGTGGCCAACGGGCCGACGCCGCCGCGGCACACCGGCACGCAGCCACCCTCGGCGTCGCGATCGGGTCCCGCGTCGGCTACCGTGGTACCAGGCCCAGCCTATGGCAACGGCACCGCAAACGTTGGAAATTCCAGTGAGAACAACGGAGTAGCGGGGGCCCAAGGGGCGGCCGCGAGTGCCACGATGCAGAGCGG
>DASWON010000281.1:0-2619 GCA_036398735.1 Rhodopila sp. | reverse complement strand
CCGGGGGAAATCCAGGCGGCGCTGCTGGACCATGCCGCGGTGCGCGAGGCGGCGGTGCTGGCGCGCGATGACGGGCGGGGTGGCAGGCGGCTGGTGGCCTATGCCGTAACCGATCCGGATATCCCGGCCGACGCGCTGCGGCTCCATCTCGCCGCAAGGCTGCCGGCCCATATGGTGCCGTCGGACGTTGTGCGTCTCGATGCCCTGCCGCTGACCGTCAACGGCAAGCTCGACCGCGCCGCGCTGGCCGCTGCGGAGGCGATCGGCTCCGGCCGAGAGCGGACCGCGCCGCGCACCCCGCTCGAAGCCAGGCTCCATGCCATCTGGAGCGACGTCCTCAGTCACACCGACTTCGGCGTCACCGACAACTTCTTCGAAATCGGCGGCGATTCTCTCAGAGCCATGCGGATGGTCTCCCGGGTGCGGCAGATAGCCGAGTGGGAATTGCCGCTACGAACCGTCTTCGAGCTTCCCACACTTGAGACCCTGGCGATCGAGATACTGCGTCGCGGGCCAGCGGCAAAAGCGCGATCGATCCCGCAACGGCCGCGCGGGAAGGATAGGCTGCCCCTTTCATACGCCCAGGAGAGGCTGTGGTTTCTGTGGAAAATGAACCCGGAGAACGTCGCCTATAACATCGCGGGGGCGGTGCGATTAACCGGTGCGCTCGACATCGATGCTCTCCGGGCCGCATTGGATCAGACGGTGTTGCGCCATGAGAGCCTGCGGAGCCGCTTCGAAGAGGCGGACGGCATCGCGTATCAGGTTGTGGAACCTCGCCCCACGTACGATTGGGTCCACCACGATCTCAGCAACCTGAGCGACGATCTGCGAGATGGAACCGCCCGGGATCAGCTACGAAACGCGGTTGCCGGTGCGTTTGACCTGCAGCAGGGGCCTCTGCTGCGTATGGTTTTGCTGAGGCTGTCGTCTCAAAGTCACATGCTGCAGCTCGTGGTGCATCACGCCGTCGCGGACGGCTGGTCCATGAACATCCTTATCGAGGAAATTCCGATTGTCTATGCCGCGGCGCTGCGAAAGGCACCCGTCGTCCTGCCGGCCATGCCGATCCAGTATGCCGATTATGCGTCGTGGCAGCGCGAACAATCGGATTCGGCAGCCTTGCTCGCCCAGCTACAGTATTGGCGAGATCGTCTGGGATACGATCATCCAGTAATGGAACTTCCGGTCGATCATGCGCGTCGCGAGGACAGCAACGCCGCGGCCGGAGAGGTGTCGCTTGATCTGGATCCAGAAACGATCGTGAAGCTCAGAGAGCTGTCCTTGCGATGTGGAACGACCCTGTTTACCACGCTCCTGGCGGCCTTTGATATCCTGCTCCATCGTTACAGTGGACAGTCCGACATCCGCATAGGCGTCCCGGTGTCGGGGCGTCAGCAATTCGAGACCGAGCCGGTCGTCGGCCTGTTTGTCAATACGCTGGTGATTCGCACGGAGATCACAGGCTCCATGCGCCTGGGAGAACTGTTGTGCCAGGTTCATGAGAATGTCGTTGGCGCGCAGGCGAACCAGGACCTGCCCTTTGAAAAGCTCGTTGCCGATCTTCAACCCGTCAGAAGCTTGAACCACTCGCCGCTTTTTCAGGTGATGTTCAACCTGTTTCAGACAAAGCAGACGGACAGTGTTCTGCTGCCGGGGCTCGAGGTCTCAAAGCTGATGAGCGAAGTTGAGCAGGCACAGTTCGACCTGACCCTGAATGCGCAAGAAGCAGACACTGGGTTGGAGCTCACCCTATGCTATGCGCGACGCCTGTTCGAACGGGATACGGCTCTTCGTATGCTGCAGGCCTATTGTGCCGTTCTGCAGCAGATGGCGAACATGGCTGGCGCCGGCATTTCGTCATCTATAAGTAACATTAAGGTCGTGAACGACGATCCGGTCTCGCCGGCGGCTTCGTACGACTTCCTTCCGGTTGCGGCCCGGATCACCGCGCAGGCGGCGCTGCGTGCCGAAGCGGAGGCTGTGTCCTGTGTGGGCGAGCGGCTGAGCTACGGCGCGCTTGAGGCGTGGTCGAACCGGCTGGGGCGGCGGCTGAAGCGTTTAGGCGTCGGCGCTGACATCCGCGTCGGGCTGTGCGTCGAGCGATCGCTTGGCCTGGTCGCCGGAGTGCTGGGGATTCTCAAGGCGGGTGGGGCCTATGTGCCGCTCGATCCGGCCTACCCACAGGAGCGCCTGGCCGAGATGCTGGCCGACAGCGGCATCCGGGTTGTGGTGGCCGACCGGGCGAGCGCGGAAAAGCGCGGCGGCCTGCTCGCCGGCTTCGATGTGGTGCTGCTTGAGGATGTGCCAGGCAGGAATATGCCGTTCGGGGATGCGGCTGACGCGGACGCGGCCGGCTGGGTCGGCCCGGTCGGGAGTGTGCCGGTCGGGGATGCAGCTGACGCGGACGCGGCCGGCTGGGTTGAGCCGGTGCATCCGGAGCAGCTGGCCTACGTGATCTACACCTCGGGCTCGACCGGCCGGCCGAAGGGTGTCGGGGTGACACACCGCAACCTCGCCCGCCTGCTCGACGCGACCGCCGAGTGGTATCGGTTCGGCCCCGACGACGTGTGGACGCTGTTCCACAGCTACGCCTTCGACTTCTCGGTCTGGGAACTG
>DASWON010000280.1:0-1567 GCA_036398735.1 Rhodopila sp. | reverse complement strand
CTTCGGCGGCGGCACGCCGTTCACCACCGGCAGCTTTACCGGCACGCCGAGCGACCTGCCGAATGTCGACTTCGCCGCCAGCGACGCCGCGCTGAGTGCTGCGCAGATCAGCAGCTTCACCAGCCTCTACGGCTACCCGATCGTCCAGATCCCGACGATGGGCACGCCGATCACCATCCCGTTCAACATCAGCAGCAAGACCACCAACGGCTCGGTCACGCTGACCAACGACGATGTGTGCGGCATCTTCTCCGGCAAGATCACGAACTGGAGCGGCGTTTCCACCCACCCGACCACGGCCGCGATCAAGGTTGCGTACCGGGCCGACGGCTCCGGCACCAGCTTCCTGCTGACGCAGCACCTGGCCGCCACCTGCACGACCGGCAACTCCAGCTTCTCGCTGCCGATCGCGGCCACCACCACGTTCGCCAACCTGTTCTCCACCGTTCCGTCCACCTTCACGGGCGTGACGGGCAGCCCGGGCGTGCAGGCCGCCGTTCTCGCCACGGCGGGCGCGGTCGGCTATCTGAGCCCGGACTTCACGCAGATCGCCCAGGAGCATAACGGCGACACCGACTTCTCGCCGGTAGCCGCTGTGGGCGCCACCGCAGCCACCGCTGTGACGCCGACCCGGCCAAACACGACCACGGCGCTGACCCTGGCGACCATCCCGGGCGAACCCAGCAACACCACCGGCGTGCCGACCGTCACCACCGACCCGACCCACTGGGTGCCGGTCTCCGCCAACCCGACCTCGGGCTACCCGATCGTCGGCTACACCACCTGGGACCTGGCGCAGGACTACAAGAACGCCACCATCGCGACCGGCCTGACGACCTTCCTGACCGGCTGGTATGGCTCGACCACCGAGATCAACAACCGTGGCTTCGTGGCGGTTCCGGCGGCGCTGAACACCGCGATCGTCAACACCTTCCTGAGCGGGACGGGCTCGCTGGCCATCAAGGCCAGCACCCTCAGCACGGCGCGCTAACGCCGTCCGCCTTCTTCGCGCCTATGGGGCGGCCCCTTCGGGGGCCGCCCTTTTTCGTTGCGGTGCCTGACAGAAAGACCAGAGAATGTCATCGAATTTTCATTCCGATATGAGAATCGTTTGACATAAAATATCTGCGCATCGAATCAAAGCCGTTGCGCTTTCCCGCAGCAGCGATCGCTTTGCGCATAGGAGATTCGCCATGACCTCGTCCCTTCGTACAACGCTGCTTCATACCACCACGGCCGCCGCCCTGTTCGCGGCCGGCGGCGCCACCGCGCAGACCGTGATCACCGGCGGCGGTTCCGATCTCGGCAGCCCGGCTTATGAGGCTGCGTTCAAGGACGCAGTGCTGAACCCGCCCTACATCTTCAGCTACACCTCGTCCGGCTCCAGCAATGCGCAGAAGGCGCTCATCGGCAACTTCATCGCCAACTTCGGCGGCGGCACGCCGTTCACCACCGGCAGCTTTACCGGCACGCCGAGCGACCTGCCGAATGTCGACTTCGCCGCCAGCGACGCCGCGCTGAGTGCTGCGCAGATCAGCAGCTTCACCAGCCTCTACGGCTACCCGAT
>DASWON010000279.1:0-6815 GCA_036398735.1 Rhodopila sp. | reverse complement strand
GCCGTTCCGATGGATGCACCGACCGAACGGGAGAACTGGACCGACGCTGCCGCTGCGCCGAGGAAGCGAGGGCCCGCGACGGCCTGAACTGTCATCTGCACCACCGGCATCGCGGTTCCGGTGCAGGCGGACGCGATTGCCAGCATCGCGATAATGAACCCATCTGACAGATGGGGCGCGAATGCCGCCAGCGACAGCAGCATCGTGGCACTCACCGCCAGCCCGACCGAGGGCAGGATCGCGGTTCGCCCAGTTGCCGCGATGATGCGTCCGCAGAGGAAGGAGCCCGCTGCGATTCCCAGCGTCAGCGGCAACAGCAGGATGCCCGAGTGCCCAGGGCTCGCGCTCCGCACGACCTGCAGGTACATGGGCAAAAATGAGACAAGCGATACGGTCTGCCCGGCCACTAATGCAGCCATCGTATCGGTCCGCCAGATGCCCGACTGCCGGAACAGCTGGATCGGCAGCAGTGGTGCGGTGGCTCGCCGTTCCTGTCGGATCAACAGCACCAGCGAGCCTGCGGCTACCATCAGCAGCCCGGCCACGGACGGTAAGGCCGCGAAGTCGATGTGCTGCGCCCGCTCCATTCCCAGGAGTATTGGGATGATAAAACCAGCGAAGAGCACTGTCCCCCAGACATCGAACTCGATCCGGCCCCCACGGCTTGGGTGCGCAGGCAGGCGCATCACCAGGGAGGTGGCGAGCAGGCCAAGCGGCACGTTGACTAGGAACACCGAATGCCAGCCGAAATGCTGCGTCAGATACCCGCCTGCGACCGGCCCGAACGTGGCTGCCGAAGCATACATCCCCGACAGATATCCCTGATATTTGCCTCGTTCGCGGGGCGGGACCGACTCGGCGATGAGTGCCTGCGACAACGTCATTAATCCGCCGCCGCCGGCACCTTGCAGTAGCCGAGCCAAGGTCAGCATCAGGATCGAGCTGGCCAGCGCGCACAGTACCGATGCTCCGATGAATACAGCCAGGGCTACGAACATCATCTTGCGGCGACCGATGGCATCGCCCAGCCGGCCATAGACAGGCGCGGCCACGGTGTTCGCGACCAGATAGGAAACAACGATCCACGATACCCGTTCCACGTCGCCCAAAGACCCGGCGATGGCCGGCAGAGCCGTAGCGACGATAGTTTGATCGGCCGCTGCTAGGAACATCGGCAGCATGATCGATGGAAAGACGGTCAGGAACAGGTTGGGCGGTGCGGGAGCAGCGACGGGAGGCGACTTGGGTATCTCGGGGGGCATGTCTGGGAACCTCGGGAGACCGCGAGTTGCTGCATCGGCGCGACCGGTCTTCAAATCCCGCGCCCCTCCGCCCATACTGCGAACAACGTCCGGAGGGGAACCAGCCCGATGCGCAACGCCGTCATCGCTTTCACCAAACGCGTATTAACCCGCCGAGCCCAGATTCGAAGCGCATCCAACGACACGGAGGGCTGGGCGTTCGGAGACCACGCCTTCGAGCACGTGCTGGACCGGCGGGTGCAACGTGTGCCGACGTCGCCGGGCGGCGACATGGGTGCCGCCGGTATGTCAGAAGTGACCTGAACCATGACCGTTGATCCTCAGATCCAGATGTTGCTCGATCTTGGCGGAGCGTTGCCGCCGCTGCATACGTTGTCTGTGGAAGCTGCCAGAGCTCAGTACGCCGCTCGCGCATTTCCAGGCATGCGCGTGCCGGACGTCGCTACGGTGACGGATCGGGACATGCAGGGGCCCGGAGGGTCGCTTGCGCTGCGCGTCTATACACCGTTGGGCAATGGGTCGTTCCCGCTGATCGTGTTCTTCCATGGCAGTGGCTTCGTGCTGTGCAGCCTGGATACCCATGACGTAATGTGTCGGAACCTGTGTGCGGGTACTGGCTGTGTGGTGGTCTCGGTGGATTACCGGCTGGCGCCTGAGGCGAAGTTTCCTGCCGCTACGGAGGATTGCCTCGCCGCGACACGGTGGGCCGCGGCGAACGCTGCCGCTCTGAATGCCGACCCCAGCCGAGTGCTGGTGGCCGGAGACAGTGCGGGCGGCAACCTGGCGGCCGTAACTGCCGTGCGCGTTCGCGATGAGGGCGGCCCGCGGTTGCTGGGGCAGCTCTTAATCTACCCGGTGACCGATTATTATGATGCTGAGACTCCCTCGATGACTCAAAATGCCGAGGGGTACGGGCTGGGTCGCGCCGGCATGATCTGGTTTTGGAATCACTATCTCGCCGATCCGTCCCACGGGGCACACCCGCATGCCAGCCCGTTCAGGGTCGCCGACCTCAGCGGGTTGCCGCCCGCACTGGTAATTACTGCGGAATACGACCCACTGCGTGACGAGGCCGAATACTACGCCGACCGCTTGATCAAGGCAGGTGTACCAACCCTGATGCGGCGCTGGGATGGGATGAACCACGGCTTCTTCTTCTGGCCCGGGGTGGTCGACAAATCCACAGCGGCGATCGATGAAGCCTGCGCCTGGGTAAAGTCGCTGCTGGCGAACTGAGCTGCCGGCGGGATCAGTCAGCAGCGACAGTTGGCAGCCCGGGCAAAAGTACGCCGCTGGGAGCCGTGATGATGGGTCCGTCATCGATACCTGGGTGGTGGAGGCGCTATGCCGCGATCGAGGCCTATCGGGGCGGCGGTGTGCTGGGGGCTGCGCCGTGAATGAGGTGCTGGCTTTTCGGGGTGTGGTCACGTTCTACAACCCGGTGCAGGTGGATTTCAGGCAAGACCATATGCCTGCAGGGCGGCGATGCCAGCGGCGGGTCCCCTACCATGAAGGGATTCTGGGCCCACTGCGGCCACGCGCCGATGCCGTTGTGCTGGGCGCAGCGGATGCCGACACCCCAGATCATCCGCTACGGCGCAGACAGTATCCCTGAGCCAGGCGGTTGTAACGGTGCGCGCCAGTCTGCTGATGGCCATGTTTGCCCATACCGACCGCGCGGCGGTGACGGAAAACCTGGGAGGAGGTTATGGCGCTGTTTCCGCGGATGAGTGCCGGTTTTCGGCGGGCGCCGGTGCGTTGTCCGCCGCGGAGCAACAGATGGTTGCGATAGCCCGAGCGCTGATGGGGCGGCCTCGGCTGCTCTGCATGGACGAACCGACCAAGGAATTGTCGCGGCTGAATTTGGAACTCGTTGCAATGTTGGGGGCGAGCGGGGATAACGGGTTCATGGGCGAACACAACGCCGGCCTGGCGCCGCGGATCGCCCGCTGCGCGGGCGTGCGGCAGACGGGACGGATCATCTTGCCGGGGAAGGCGACGGACGTCGCGCGCAATTCCCGGTTTCGAGATGCCCTGTCCGGGGGCGAGCGGGACGACGCCCGACGGCCGCGGCTGCTGAGGTTGCTCCCGCGCGCGTCCGCGTACGCCGAGGCTCTGGTTGTCAGCGTCGTGCTCGAAAGACCGCGACCCCGTCGAACCTGACCGTCACACTCGTCCCGCTCCCAATCGCGTCGCCCGTCCTGTCCATCTCGCGCATCTCGCAACCGTCATGGCCCGCCAGCGTCCTGTGGGGACGCCCTGCTGCCGAGTCGCCAGCACCAACGCTGCCATGGCGAAGCCGCGCGGTCGCCCACCAGACACCCTATTGCGACACGCCCCGGGAACTATATCGCCAGTGCGCTGGATCCCGTTCCACTCAAGAGCGCACGAGACCCGACGCCTCCGTGTGGGTCATCGCATTGGATAGCTGGTGAAGATGTAGTCTTGCGCGGCTACGGTCGTATGGCAGGCGTAGCCGCATTCGGAGCCGGTCACGGACGGCTTGAACGTCTGGGCCGCCGGATCATAGTTGAATTGGGCATAGGCCCATCCATGCGTGTTGGGAAATCTCCTGGAATCTTTCTCGATGAACGAGACAGACATCAGGCTGTCAGGCACCATGACGAAGTATGGTGAAACGGTGCTCTGCTTTTGCGACCACTCGATTTTCGCTATCTTCGAGCCTTCCGGGAAGGTCTTTCCGTTCGCCGGCAGGCCTGCCCTGTATGCATTCAGCATCGCCGGGTTCGCCGCGATGACTTTCAGTCCATCCTTTACCTGGCTGGCCGCCACATACCGCCAGTCCTCATAACCTTTGAAATCGGCAAACGACAGACCCTCAGGCACCTTCACCGTGTATCTGTCCTGTGCCGCAAGCACGATCCCACCCATAATGGACAGCAATACAGCGCCGATTGAAATCCTCGAAAAAGACGATCTCAGCATAGCCTCACTCCCCGCTAATGGTTGCAAAGGCCGGCAACGGTTGCCCTCAGTCTTGGCGCCAATACTCAACCAGTCAAGTCTGTTTGCGTTGCGATGGCCGATAAACTGGTGGACTCAGGATTGTGCAGCCGAATACTTCGATCGGCGTGATATTATTACTGCAACGTCTGATTCGGCGGAGCGGCTGGTGCTGCCAGCAATCAGCAATTCGGCAGGCTCCCGCCGCGGACCTGACAAAGAAACTCGGATACCAGAGCGGCATGGTTACCCGCCCACGCCGCGCGAGAGAGAGGGAGACCCGATGCCGCTCCCCACCCGAGGTACGCTACGCCGCCCACGATTGCACGGCACTGCCACATTGCCTTAGCAGGCGCAGCGTCTCCGCTTTCGCGTCAAACGCGGCGAACTCGCCACCGCGTATGCTGCCGGCAAAGGGGCCCGCCCAGTGCCGAACGAACGGCGGCGTGACAAGGCGCCCGGGATTGTCCATGTGTATGTCGTTTCGTGCGTCTAACCAGATAGTGCGGGCGTTGACGTCGGCCTGATCCTCGGTCAACCCGGCCGCGATGATAAGTATCCCGAAGCTCAGCGCCTGGTTGACGCTGCCGTATCGCCGTTCGTCACCGGCACGTCGGCCTTTGGGAGCAACCATTCGAAGGATAGCCCCGGTCGTGTTGCGACAGGCGCGTCCCTGGAAGTGCCGCGCCCGGTGACGCTGACATCGGAGGTCCGGTGGCGAGTGCCGGTTCCGCCCCCACCCGGCGGGACGAACATCGGCCGGCAGGTCCCCGAGACTCCACGAGAGCCTGCCCGCCGCGGACGTCAGGCGAGGTCGAACCGATCGAGGTTCATCACCTTGTCCCAGGCCGCGATGAAGGCCGCCACGAACGCCCCCGCCGCGTCGTCGGTGGCATAGGCCTCGGCCAACGCGCGAAGCTGTGAGTTGGAGCCGAAGATCAGGTCCACGCGGCTGCCGGTCCACTTCTTCTCGCCGCTCACACGATCATGCGCGACAAAGCTGCCAGCAAAGTCCGACGACGCAGCCCACGTCATGGTCGTGCTCGTCTCCAGCAGGTTCACGAAGAAATCATTGCTCAGCGTGCCCGGCCGCGCGGTGAACACGCCCAGGTCCGACCCTGCGAAGTTCGCGCCCAGCACGCGCATCCCACCCAGGAGGGCCGTCATTTCCGGCGCGGTCAGCGTCAGCAGTTGCGACTGATCGACCAGCATCTCCTCCGGCGATCGGCTGTGTTCGCCGCTCAGATAGTTGCGGAATGCGTCCACCTTCGGCTCCAGCACGGCGAACGAATGCACATCGGTCTGCGCCTGCGACGCATCGGTGCGGCCCGGCGCGAACGGCACCGTCACGTCCTGGCCACCATTCCTCGCCGCCTGCTCGACCGCCGCGCAGCCGCCGAGGACGATCAGGTCGGCGAGCGAAACCTTCTTGCCGCCCGACTGCTCTGCGTTGAACGCCTGCTGGATCTGCTCCAGCTTCGCCAGCGCCACGGCGAGTTGTGCCGGTTCGTTCACCGCCCAGTCCTTCTGTGGCGTCAGGCGAATGCGTGCCCCGTTGGCCCCGCCGCGCTTGTCGGAGCCGCGGAACGTCGCCGCCGAGGCCCACGCTGTCGTGACCAGCCGCGACACCGACAGTCCTGACGCGAGGATTCGCGCCTTCAGCCCGGCGATGTCCGCCGCATCGATCAGGGCATGATCGACGGCGGGAACCGGGTCCTGCCAGATACGCGGTTCGGCGGGAACTTCCGGCCCGAGGTAGCGCACATGCGGCCCCATGTCGCGGTGGGTCAGCTTGAACCACGCCTCGGCGAAGGCGATGGCCAGTTCATCCGGATGCTCATGGAAGCGCCGCGAAATTGGCTCGTAGATCGGGTCCATCCGCAACGCGAGGTCGGTGGTCAGCATGGCCGGGGCATGGCGTTTCGTCGGATCTCGCGCGTCGGGCACGGTGCCCGCCGCCGATGGATCCTTGGGCGTCCACTGGTGCGCGCCTGCCGGGCTCTTGGTCAGTTCCCACTCATAGCCGAACAGGTTCTCGAAAAAGCCGTTGTCCCACTTCACCGGGTTCGTGGTCCAGATGACCTCGAGCCCGCTGCTGATCGTGTCGTCGCCCGCGCCGGTGCCAAAGCTGTTCTTCCAGCCGAGGCCCTGCTGCTCGACAGGCGCGGCCTCAGGTTCCGGACCGACATACTCGACCGGGTTGGCCGCGCCGTGGGTCTTGCCGAAGGTGTGCCCGCCGGCGATCAGCGCGACCGTCTCCACGTCGTCCATCGCCATGCGGGCGAACGTCTCACGGATGTCGCGCGCGGCCGCGACCGGGTCGGGCTTGCCGTCTGGCCCCTCGGGATTGACGTAGATCAGGCCCATCTGCACCGCGGCGAGCGGGTTTTCGAGCTGGCGGTCGCCGGTGTAGCGCTCGTCGCCGAGCCACTTGCCCTCGGGACCCCAGTAGATGTCGTCCTGCGGCTCCCACACATCCACGCGTCCGCCACCGAAGCCGACCGTCCGCAGGCCCATCGATTCCAGGGCGCAGGTGCCGGTGAGGATGATCAGGTCGCCCCAGGACAACTTCCGGCCGTACTTCTGCTT
>DASWON010000278.1:0-47834 GCA_036398735.1 Rhodopila sp. | reverse complement strand
CGCTTTTGTGTCGCTCAAGGCACTGCATCTGCTGTGCGCGGTGCTGTGGGTGGGGGGCATGTTTTTCGCGTACGTGGTGCTGCGACCCAGCCTGTCGGCCATCGAGGCTCCACAGCGGATGCTGCTGAATACCCAGGTCTTCCGGAAGTTCTTCCTGGTGGTCTGGCACGCCATGCCGGTCATCCTCATCACCGGCTTCGCCATGCTTGGGTTCATCGGCGGGATGGAAAACGCGCCGTGGCAGATCCATGCGATGCTGGGACTCGGGCTGCTGATGGCAGCGGTGTTCCTGGTGATCTTCTTCGGGCCCTACCGCCAGTTCCGCCGCACCATCGACCGCAACCGGATGGCCTCCAGCCTGAACAGCATCCGCAAGCTGATCGGGCTGAACCTGATCCTCGGGCTGATCACTGTCATCGTGGCGGGGCTGCTGTAGGCTTGTCCGCGCCGCCGCGCCGTGCGCAACGGGCGTGCGAGGACTGCGCCGCGCTGCGGCGGGGGGCGGAGGGAGGAGGGCGACCCGGCTATGGCCGCCTTCGACCCGCGGCATGCGTTGCACGACGCGGTTATGTTCCGCAATGTAGAGAGCTTGGGATAGGGGAGAGAACCGATGGAAGTCCGTCTCGACGGTCGCACCGCGATCATTACCGGAGCCAGCAAGGGCTTGGGCCTTGCCATGGCGAAAGAATTTGCCGCATCCGGTGCCAACGTCGCCATACTGGCCCGCAGCCCGGATACACTGGCCGAAGCCAAGGCCATCGCGTCCGAAGGCGCCACGGCCGAGGTGGCGACATTTCAATGTGACGTCTCCAGGGCCGAGGACATTACGAAGACATTCGACGCCGTGATCAAGACGTTCGGCAAGGTCGACATCCTGATCAACAATGCCGGAATATCGCGCGCGATGCCGTCCGAGCAGATCACCGACGAGATCTGGCAGGACGACCTCGACCTCAAGCTGTTCGCGGCGATCCGGTTGTCGCGGCTGTGCTGGCCGGGGATGAAGGAGCGCAAGTGGGGCCGGATCATCAACGTCCTGAACAGCGGCGCCAAGGCGCCCCGGGCCAACGGAGCGCCGACCGCGGTGTCGCGCGCGGCGGGCATGGCGCTGATGAAGGTGCTGGCCGGCGAAGGCGCACCGCACGGCATCCTGGTGAACGGCATGCTGGTCGGCCTGATCGACTCCGACCAGCACAGGCGCCGGCACCAGCGGGAAGGTGCCAACGTGTCATATGACGAATTCGCCGCGAAACTGGGCGCGGCCGTGCCGCTGGGGCGGATCGGCAAGGCGGAAGAGTTCGCGGCGATGGCGTGTTTCCTGTGCAGCGACCTCGCAGGGTTCACCACCGGCACAGCGATCAACATGGACGGCGGAGCGACCCCGGTCGTCTGATCCCGGTCTGTCACGAGCGACCCGTTTCGTCGCAGGCGCGGCGATTCGGGCGCCTGTGGCTGAGACGCCTTGCCAGGGCGAAACGCCCGGCCAGCTCCGAGCGTGTACCTCGAGCCAGGTCCGACGATGCACACCGGGCTGCGCCCGGCTTTACGGACCGGCGCTATTGGCGCTGTCGCCGCCCGATTGATGCGATTTGCGTTCAGGCCGATGACGTGTGGCTGCGCCCGGTCTCGGGCGTCTGCAAACCAGGTCCAGGGGGTGCCGAGCGATCGACCGGTCAGGGAGGAATCCGGCCTTCTGCCGGCTGGCCTGGGGCGGGCGCCAGCTATGATCCCGCATGTTTGTGAAGGACAAGTGACCCTGGCGGCCTTCGGGTGAACGCTGCGATTTTCCGCGCGCCGTTAATCGATCCTTCACCCCGGGCCACTACCGTTAGCTATTCGCGCGGATTCGGTCATGGGAACATCGATGTTAGAACCCCGAGGAGCTGGCCTGAGAGGACTCATCGATGACGAGCTCGGTCGTATTCTGGAACAACACAAAGTGTTCTTTGAGCGCCGGTCTGGCGGACGCCGCGCAAGCCTGAAATTCGAGAACCTGTCCGGAGTGAAATTGGCGGGGCGCTGCCTGGCGGAGGCCGACCTCAGCGGAGTCCGCCTGTGCAACGCCGATCTGCGGTCGATGGATCTGCGCGGAGCCAATCTGTTCGGCGCCGACCTCACAGGTGCCGACCTGACGGGGGCCAGGCTGGAAGGCGCTGATCTGCGCGGCGTCACATTGCGTGACGCGAAGCTGTCACGGGCCGACCTGACCCGCGTCGACCTGCGTGAGGGCATGCTGATGGCCGCGGCTAACGGGCACCTGCAGCACAGCCACAAGGACCGGGGCACGGTCATGGAGGGGGCCGATGCCAGAGGTGCCACCTTGCGCGGCGCGAAGCTATCGAAAGCCGTTCTGAAGCAAGCCGATCTGCGCGATGCGGATCTCAGCCACAGCATTCTGGTCCGCGCCAATCTCGCCAACGCTGATCTCACCGGCTGCAACCTTCATGGTGCCGACCTGACGGACGCCAACATGTCGGGGGCCATCCTGGATGGCGCGACACTCAGCGGGGCGAACATGACCTCGGCCGTGCTCAAGCGGGCCAGTCTCTTAGGGGTCCTGCTCGATGAAGTCGATCTCAGCCGAGCCAACATGGATGAGTCCACCATGCCGCGAAGGCCGGAGGGCGTCGTCGTGGATACCGTGAAGCTGCATGCCACCTGGATCGCCAGCAATGGTGAGGCGGGCGCGCGGGCGGACCTGTCCGGCATCGATCTCGCCGGGGCGGATCTGCGCGGTGTGGACCTCGGTGCGGCGCTGCTGCGAGGTGCTGTACTGCGGGGCGCCAACCTTTCGGGCGCGTCGCTGGCCATGGCCGACCTGTCTCTCGTGGACGGACGCCAGGCCATCATGCCAGGCGTCAATCTCCGAGGTGCCCGGCTGGAGCGGGCCATCTTCGCGGGCGCGATGATGTCGGCTGTGCTCGCCGGCCCGCTGCAGATTCTGCGACGCACGGAATGTCCGACGAACCTGGCGCACGCGCGCCTGGCGTCGGCTTGTCTCGCAGGTGCCGAACTTGTCCGGGCGAAACTGCGACGAGCCGATCTGAGCCAGGCAGATTTACGGGGCGCTGATCTGTCCGGGGCGTCCTTGTGCGAGGCGGTGCTGCGTGGGGTCGATCTCCGGCAGACCAGAATGGATGAAGCCGACATGACCGGATGCATCGGCTTGGCCGCCACCGCCGGCAGGCCCGCATGATGCTGCTCCAGCATGGACTGAGGTGACCTGAGGCGGGCGAAGGTGACATGAGGCGGGCGGATGCGACATTTTTGTCGTTTAGAAACGATTTTGACTTCACCGGAGTGGATTGGGTCACTTCTGATGCGGTTGGCTGCTCGTTGCGTGTTAAGAAGACGTAGCTGACGGGAACTCCCCGCAACTGACTGGATGAGACGAATGATGTTGGTATCAGTTGAAATGAGCGTGTTGCGCTCAAAAACCGAAATTCGTGATCGCCGCAGGGTGATTTTCCGGTTGCGTGATCACGAATTCGTGAGATAGAAAGACCCTGTTTCCTCCCTTGAACTTAGCCGCGGGAGCAGCCTTTCGCGGCTACTTTTCTGCTCTGCGTCGCGAAAAACTCCAGGAACGGGACATGGTCCTGATGCACGACACCAGCCGCATAGCAACAGCCACTCGTCCCGCGCCGCCGCGACAGGCCTCCCCGTTCGTCGCGCTGGTGATCGCGAGTTCCCTGGTTTGCGCGTGGATCCTGCTTTGCGCTCTCTGATAAGCGTCCGCGGCACGGAACTTGCCCGGCACGCGGACCCCACATAGCGACGTAGATCCATGGCGCGGGTCACCTTGCGATCGCGCCTGAACACCCGAATCGTTACTTTTCCTATTGTTGCATAATTGTCTCATCGCGGTCCTGCCCCGCCGGCCGCACGTCGCCGCGGGCGGCCGGGACAACGGATCTGCAGGTCCGCTGATCCCACCAGCTGAACCGTTGACCCCCGGGGCGGCCGGCGGGCCGCTACTTATTGATTTTGCGCGCAGCCGCCCCGCCAGCCCGGATCCACTACCGGTCGCCGAGGCAAATCCCCAGGCCACGGGCGGTTCGAACCAGAGTATCGTCGGAAGCCACCAACTGCGTTGGCTCGAACGCGGCGATGAGCGGCACGTCCACCACGCGGCGGTTCTGCCAGGCGACCATGCGGTCGAACTTGCCTTGCGCGACCAGGTCCACCGCGTGCACGCCAAACGCCGACGCAACCAGCCGATCATCCCAGGTCGGCTGCCCGCCGCGCTGCACATGGCCAAGCACCGTCACGCGGGTCTCGGCGCCGGTCATCCTGGCGAGCGCCTCGCCCAGCACGTGCCCGATGCCGCCATAGGTGGCGTTGCCCAGGGCGTGCCGGCGCTGCACACGTTCACCGGTGTTGTCGCGCACAGCCTCGGCGACCACGACGATGGCAAAGTTGTGGGATGACTGCCGCAGCTTGGTGATATGGGCTGCGACGATATCGATGTTGTACGGGATCTCCGGCACAAGGATCACGTCCGCACCGCCGGCGATGCCCGATGCCAGTGCGATCTGGCCGCTGTCACGCCCCATTACCTCGAGGATCATGACCCGGTCGTGGCTTGCGGCGGTCGGTTGCAGCCGATCGACCGCCTCGGTCGCCACCATGACCGCGGTATGGTAGCCGACCGAACTTTCGGTCGAGCCAACATCGTTGTCGATCGTCTTGGGGATGCCGACGAAGGAAATGCCGCCCTGCTGAGCCAGCCGCCGGAGGATGGCCATGCTGCCGTCGCCGCCAATGCCGATCAGGGCATCGAGGCCGAGCAGGTGCGCACCGTCGATCACCTCCTCCGAACGATCGAGCAGGCTGCCATCCGGCATCGGATAGGCGAACGGGTCGCCCCGGTTGGTGGTGCCGAGAATCGTGCCGGCCATGCGTGCCATGGCAGGATTGGCGTTTCGCGGGTCGAGCTCCGCAAAGTCCACTGGCCGGCGCAGCAGTCCCTGGGTGCCCTGGCGAATACCAAGCACGCGCCAACCATAGCCCTGCACGGCACGAGCGACGACCGCTCGGATGACGGCATTGAGCCCGGCGCAATCGCCGCCGCTGGTCAATACGCCAAGAGTCATACCGTTTGACACCACAATTACCTCGATATCAGGCTGAAATGAAACCCATCGTGTCATGCTGGAACGGCCGGCTGTTATCGAAATCGCCTGCCGCGGTGGCGGATGTCTGTGCGGAGGCTTCGATCACCGGCTCGCATGCCGACGCGGTACGGAGGCGTCACCTGACCATTGATCCGTGCGGCGCCCGGTCCGCGCGATGGCATACCGCAGCAGACGTAAACAAAATATTAATGCGCACGGCAAATATGGCCGTGGCTCCGCGACGGCCTGGCGCCGCCGCTCTCATCCATCCAACAGCGGCTGAAACTGAGAGCGGCACGCACCAGATCCCCGGCCGCCCACCGAAACACCTCGATCGCTGTCTCGTTTGTGCGGCGGTCAACCGGCTGCGGCGACCTATTTGAGTTGCGAGAGAATCGAATGGTCGGCGCCCGCGCTGTCGGTGGATGCGCTGACCGTGGCCCATTCCTTCGCTTCGGCCTGTCGGGTCGCATCCGCCTGTGCCGCAACGTACAAGGCATCGCTGCCGAGGAGAAGATGCGCGGGAAGCGTCGCGCGGCCGGCCAGGGTCACGATAACCTCGGCGATCTTCGCGGGGTCCCCGATTTCGTTGCCGGCATAGGCCTTGCTCATGCCCAGCACGGCTCCGACGCTCGGTTCATACTCAGGCAGCAGCGCTGGCGTGTTGCTGCCTGCGACGAAGCCCCAGTCAGTGCGCATCCCACCCGGTTCGACCGCGACGACTTTGACGCCGAACGCCGCGGTTTCCTTGGCAAGCACCTCCGTGAAGCCGCCCACCGCCCATTTGGCGGCTTGATAGGCGCTGAGGCCCGGCGTGCCGGTACGGCCACCGACCGAGGAGATGTTGATGATGTGGCCTGACCGCTGCCGACGCATCACCGGCAAAGCGGCACGGGTGAGATTGACGACGCCGTAAAAGTTTGTGTCGATCTGGGCGCGAAAGTCCGCTTCGCTGGCCTGCTCGAACGGGGCAAGATGGCCAAAGCCGGCATTGTTGACCAGGACATCGAGGCGTCCATAGGCCTCCATCGTGAAGTCGACGGCGGCCTGCGCGACCGTTGCGTCATCAACGTCGAGCACAAAGCTCCGCAGATTGCCGCCATGCCGCTCCTGCAGATCACTCAGACGGCTCGGATTGCGTGCCGTTGCCACGACGCGGTCACCCGCCGCAAGCACCGCTTCGACGATCGAACGGCCGAGCCCGTGGGCACTGCCGGTAATCAACCAGACCTTTGACATAGGGGTTCCTTTTAATCCTTAGAGCTTGTCAATGAGCATGTGCGCGCTCATTTGTCCGGTAAGCCGATCATGCCCGATCAGCGCTGACACTGATTGGCATGCGCACGCGTTGGCGTGGCGGCTGCGGCAAATCAAAGACGGGCCCGCCGCCCGTTGCCGCAGAGCCAGCAATCCGGCTGGCTCGCATTACGCCGCTATCCCCTTCCAGAAGATCTCGAAGCCGGCGCGCTTGTAGTGCGCGCGTTTACCGGGTTCGCGAGCGATAAACTCGAGCGTCGCTTCCGCAAGCGTATCCAGAATGGCGCTGATGTAAGTCGAGGCGTAGTCGTTCGCGACATGTCCCGAGAGGTCCTGCTCCAGGAGCGAGTTGAGGTCCCGGAACAGAACGGCTGCACGGCTTCGGCTGTCCTCGGTGATCCGATCGGAGACCTTGAGCTGTCGCATCGCCTTGCGCTTCATCGGATGCGCCGCACCCCAGTCGATCAAGCGATCCCACAGGTACTGGGTGCGTTCGCGCGCGTTGCCCTGGGAAGGATAGGCGTCGAGCAAGGTCTTCGCGAGTTCGGCCTCGATCTCCAGAAACAGCTGGTTGAGCAGGTCGTCCTTGGTGGCGAAGTAGGTAAACAGGGTGCCCTCGGCAAACCCGGCGGCCTTGGCGATCCTGGCCGTGGGTGCACCGGTCCCTAACGTCGCGACCAGCTCCGCGGCCGCCTCCAGGATCGCTTCGCGCTTTTCCTCACTGAGGGGGCGAGCCATGCTTAGCAGCATATGAGCGAGTGCATGCTCAATTAAATAGGTGCCCCACCACGAAATTCAAGAGCGCGCCACAGTGGGATCGGCGCCGGTGGGCCGTCCATCCGGTCCTCGCGGCGAAGCCCGCGCGAAGGGATCCGGCACAAGGCGATCGGCCACGTGACCATAGCGTCAGCCGTGATCCGGAGCGCACGGGCAGGTCGCTCCTGCCGGCCGGTAGTTCCGGCCCGTGCATTGTCCAGAGGCCGTCGTCCAGCGTGCCGGGCGCATCGACCTCCCCGAGCCACCGGCTTAGCTGGAACAGCTGCGTAAGGAGATTCTCGGTTCGGCTGAAGACGGATACCGCTGATGAGGGGTGTATCGCCTAGCCGCGTCAGGCCTGCCCGCCTGTCACGGCGCCGGGGGAAAACGACGGGGACAAAACGACGGGGGCCAGGCGCCGGGGGATCAGGCGACAGGGGGTCAGGCGCCGGGGGATCAGGCGCCTGAGGGTCAGGCGCCTGAGGGTCAGGCAACAGAGGGTCAGGCGACAGGGGCCAGGATCCGACAGCTAAAACCCGCAGACGCCAGGGAACGGCCCGCGCGGAGCCATTCCCTGTATCTTCTAGCTCGCGGCCGTCAGCTTGTCCTGGGTCTTCGTTTCAAAGTCACTGGCATCGTGGCGTTCGTGCAACTGGCTTGAAGGCTCGCCGGTGATGCGGTTGACCATGCGGCCGCGCTGAACAGCCGGGCGTTCACCGATCAGATCGGCCCAGCGCTGAACATTCTTATAGTCCTGCACCGACAGGAATTCCGCCGCCCCATACAGCCAGCCCTTCGCCAGGCCGCCATACCAGGGCCAGACGGCAATGTCGGCGACCGTGTAGTCGCTGCCGGCGAGGTACTCGCTTTCCGCGAGGCGGCGGTCGAGCACGTCGAGTTGACGTTTCGCCTCCATGGCGAAGCGATCGATCGCGTATTCGATCTTCACCGGTGCATACGCATAGAAATGGCCAAATCCGCCCCCCAGGTACGGTGCGCTGCCCATCTGCCAGAACAGCCATGACAGGCATTCGGCGCGCGCGCTGGCTTCGGTCGGGAGGAAAGCCCCAAATTTTTCGGCGAGATAGACCAGGATGGCGCCGCTCTCGAAAACCCGGATCGGCTTCGCGCCGCTGCGATCCAGCAGAGCCGGGATCTTGGAATTGGGATTGACCGCCACGAACCCGCTGCCGAACTGATCACCGTCGCCGATCTTGATCAGCCATGCATCGTACTCCGCGCCGCTCTTGCCGAGTGCCAGCAACTCCTCGAGCATCACAGTGACCTTCACGCCGTTCGGCGTTCCCAGCGAATAGAGCTGGAGAGGATGACGGCCTACCGGCAGCTCCTTGTCGTGCGTGGCACCGGCGATCGGGCGGTTGATGTTCGCGAACCGGCCGCCACTGGCCTTATTCCAGGCCCAAACCTTCGGCGGCGTGTATTCGGTGGAATTGCTCATTTTCAAAGCTCCAGGCGTTTGGCCAAGCATACGACCCCCGGGCTCGATCGACAATTTGCCGGGGTGAACGCTGGCGTCCTGACACCTCGGTCCGCCGCGGTCGACAAACCGTACGTCCGGACGTGGCGCCCGTATCCTCCATCCTCTGTCGACGCCCAGACCCGCCGCTTACTCCTCCGGCCCGTGCCCGATCCGACGGCCCTCTTGGTGGTGCCGCCGCCTGCTGGGTGCTGCGGATGCCACGATTAGCTGGTCGTAGGCCGCTCTACCGTGACCGCAACGCATCGCCTAAGGTGCTGGAAAATCCCACTGCCCGCTAGGAAACCCCATGGATAAGACGGCGCCAGTTACGAACCGCTCACCGGAGCTCGACACCGCGGAGACACCAAGACAGGACTATCCGCTGTCCGGTATTACCGTCATTGACCTGTCCCACGTCTACAATGGGCCCTACGCGACGTTCCTGATGGCGATGGCGGGCGCGACCGTCATCAAGGTCGAACCCCATGGCGGCGAGCATCTGCGAAGCCGCGGCGATATGGGCGGAGCGGCCTTGCCGTTCGCGATGCTGAACTCCAACAAGCGGGCTGTGACGCTCAACCTGAAGACCCAGGAGGGCAAGAATCTGCTGCTGGAAATGGCAGCACGCGCCGACATTCTGGTCGAAAACTTCGCGCCCGGCGTGACCGACCGCCTGGGGGTCGGGCCGGCAACCCTGCAGGCGATCAACCCTCGGCTCATCTACGGGTCGAGCTCGGGCTACGGCAAAACCGGTCCTTACCGGGATTACCCGGCAATGGACCTGGTCATGCAGGCCATGTCGGGCATCATGAGCACGACAGGGTTTCCGGATCAGCCTCCGGTCAAGGCCGGCGCGGCGATGTGCGATTTCAGTGCCGGTATCCACCTCTATGCGGCAATCATGACCGCGCTGTATGAGCGCGAGCGCACCGGCAAGGGCCGGGTGGTCGAGGTCTCCATGCAGGACGCAAGCTACCCGCCCCTGGCCTCGAACCTGGGCATGCTGCATGCCCGCGGTGCCGCTGCACCCAGCCGGACCGGAAACCGCCACGGCGGCCTGGGCATCTCCCCCTATAACGTCTACAAAACGAATGACGGCTATGTCGTCATCAACGCCCCCGGTGACCAGCATTTCCGCTCGATCCTCGAGGTAATCGGCAGGGAGGACCTCAAGGCCGACCCACGCTTCATGACTCGATCGTCACGGGTGGCAAACATGTTCGCGGTGGATGAACTGCTGGAAGACTGGACGGCCAGACATTCGAAGGATCAGGTCGCGGCAAAGCTGCTGGCCGCAGCGGTCCCCTGTGCCCCGGTGCGTGAACTGTCAGAGGTGATCGTCGACAAGAACATGCATGAGCGCGGAAGCCTCCAGTGGGTCGACCACCCGCAACTCGGCCGGGTCGTGCTTCCGCACAGCCCGCTCCGCTTCGAGGGCACGGCACTGCTGCCGCTACAGGCCAGTGCCGCTCTCGGAGCAGACAACCAACGCGTCTTTGGCGACTGGCTCGGCCACGATGAGAAAGAACTCGAAGAACTGACCAAAGCCGGGGTTATCTGATCCGGCTGCCGGCAGGGCTGGGCGAACGCCATACCTTGGCTCCGCTCAGCGCGGTCCGTCGTCACAGGCCGAGTTTGCGCATCTTATCCCACAGGGTCGTTCGCGAGACTCCCAGCAAGCTTGCCGCCTTGGTCATGCTTCCGTTTGTTTTACGTAACGTCCCTTCAATATGCATGCGTTCCGCCCGCTCGCGTGCCTCGGCAAGACTGGGCACGCGGTCCGCCGGGCATGCCAGCAATTCCTGTTCCGGAAACAGCGCGGCAGCTGAAATCTGCGAACCGCCGGCTGACGTTCCGAACGCCCGCTCAATCCGGTTCCGCAGCTCGCGGATGTTGCCCGGCCATGGATACTGACGGAGAGCGGCGGTCGCGGCAGGCGTCAGCGACGGGATGCGGTGAGCATCCCTGCGCGCCAGCTCGGCCAGGAAATGCTCCGCAAGCGGCACAATATCCTCGGGTCTTTCCCGCAGCGCAGGAATTCGCAGCTCCGTCGCATTCAGCCGGTAATACAGGTCGGGCCGGAACCGCCCCTCCGCGACAAGTCGAGGGAGGTCGGCATTGCTTGAAGAGACGATCCGAGCCTGCGATGTCAGATCCTCCGCGCCGCCAAGCCGGCGGTAACCGCCATCCTCGAGTAGACGAAGAAACTTGCCCTGAAGTTGCAACGGCAAGGCGAACACCTCGTCGAGGTACAGCGTCCCGATTCCGGCCCGTTCCACCAGCCCGATATGCGCCGAGCGGGAGGCCGCGATGCCGCCGCGCTCGTGACCGAACATCTCGTTCTCCGCGCGGTCAAGCGGGATCGTCGCACAGTTGACGACGATGAACGGCTGATCCCGCCGCGCGGAGGACTCGTGCAGCTGGCGGGCTGCGATCTCTTTGCCGACGCCGGTCTCGCCAAGGATGAGCACAGGGGTTGCCGCGTCCCGGACGCGCAGCAGTTCGGCCTCCACGCTGCGCATCGCGGGCGAGGCGCTCAGCGCCTGTTGTCCGGGCACATTGCTGCCGGCGGCGATCTCGCGCGCGGATAGAGCGGCGATCTTTCCAAGCAGCGCCTCGATCGCAAACGGCTTCGCGATGTAGTCGTCCGCGCCGGCGCGCATCAGCCGTACAGCCTGTTCCACTTCCCCGAACGCCGTGACGAAGACAATCGGCGTGGCCCCAAGATCGGGGAGGGCACGGCGAAACAGCTGTTCGCCGTCCATGTCCGGAAGCCGGATGTCGCAGACCAGCACGCGACAGCCGGCCGTTGCGAGGTCTTCGAGAGCCGCCTCGCCCGACTGCCACCAGACGGCGTGATAGCCCTCCAGCTGCAGGCGCTGCAGCAGTGCTTCTCCCATGATCGGATCGTCTTCAACGATGCCGATCGTCAGTGGCTGGTTGGATCGGGCTGCCATGATCGATACCACCTCAGTGCGTTCAGGCCGCAACCGCCTGTCGGGCGTTGACGTCGATCGGCAGGCTTACGGTGACGCAGGTCCCGCCGACCTGCCGCGCCACCACCACAATGCGTCCGCCGAGGGCGCGCACAAGATCGCGGATGACGCGCAGACCGATCCCGGACTGAGGGTCCGCGCCGTCGGAGGCATCGTCGCCGGTGAGCGCTGCGAGAAGCCGGGGCGGAATGCCCGGGCCAGCATCGGTGATCACGAGCATCAGTTCGGGCAGACCGGCCGGCCCCTCCGCAATCGAAGCGTCAAAGCTTATCTCACCACGCGGCGGGGATACCTCGCAGGCGTTCAGGAGCAGGTTGAGTGCGACCTGTCGCGTCTCCGTCGCGGCGACGGCAACCTCCTTGTCGATGCTGCTCACCCAGTGTAGCCGCAGCTGTCGTCGCGTGACCTCCCGCTCAATCAGGATGCCGAGATCATCCAGATCAGCGGGCAGCAGCTTGCGGCCGTCCGGCGGCATGCGGTGGAACGCCAGCACCGACTGCACGACATCGCGGATGCTCCACAGGCCGCGCTCGATCAGGTCCAGCGCCTTGCCTCGAACAATGCGGTCGTCACCAAACTTACGGACCGTGTCGAGGGCCGTGGACATGCCGCCCAGCGGATTACGGACCTCGTGCGCCACCGTCGCGGCGAGCCGCCCCAGCATGCTCTCGCGCTCGCGCAGTGCCAGGCGCGCGGCCAGGGCCTCCCGCTCCAGGAATGCCCCGACGAGTCCATTATAGCCCCGCAGGAGCCGGCCATATTCGCTCGACGACGATGGCAGCAGCTCGTCCGGCACGGGTTCCAGGTCGCCGCCCTGCGCCCGGCGGAGCCGGTCCGTCAGCAGGCGCACGGGCATCACCATCCGCCGCACGATCAGAAAACCGATGGCCCCCGCGGCCAGGCCGGCGAGGACGGTGGCCGCCAGCAGGCGGTTGCGCAGGATCAGCCGCTCCTCGAGCAACGGACGCAGTTCCAATGCGACGTAGAGGTCGGCGACATGTCTGCCGTCGCGAACGATCGAACGCGACGCCCATCCCGTCCCCGTGGTCTCGTCAAACACGAAGCCGCCGCCCCGCTGCAGCCGCTGGCTGAGTGCCTGGTCGTGCACCGGATCGACGCCACTCGGATTGGCATCCGGACCCGACACGTCGGCGAACAGGCTGCCGTCCGGAAGGCGCACCAGCGCCCGCTGTTCCTGCATGCCCTGATGGAACCACATGGTGCGATACAGGGCCTCTGTGGTGTTCGCGAGATTGCGTGCGGCAACGTGTGGGTAGATCGTCGTCGAAATGCCGTCGAGATACACGGCCGCGGTCTGACGGACACCTTCCTCCTGTTCGCGCGCCACCACGTCCATCATGACGTGGGACACGACAATCGCGACCGTCAGGATCAGGGCTCCGGCGACGATCGGCACCCTTGCCGTCAGCGGCCACGGGAATCCGAGGATCGCCCGCGCGCGCTCACGCATCCGTGACACGTTCAGAAATCTGAACACACCCGGCCAGCCTCTGTTTGGCATCCCTGACGGGATGCCCGTCGGCCATCGCGTAACGGCTGATTTGCCGCCCCGCCATCGTTGCACATTCGGTATATCTGCATGGCGTCCGCAAGGGCGTGTGCTCCGTCCGTCTTCCCCTTGATGCAAATGGGAATTCCAGGCCTTGCCCAGAGGCACCGTGTAGCAGATCTGTGCAGCCTGAGCAGCCCTGCAACGCCACGGGATTACCAGAGAGGCGATCGGCGCAAACGGACATGGGGTGAGATTATGCGCGTTTCGAGCACCGGGATTCGGCCATGGAAATGCATCATCACGTTGGTGGCGGACGCCGCCCGCCGAACCGGCCTGAGCCGAATGACGCATGGCGTGATGACCGCGAACGGCTGAAGCCGAGCGCCATCAGCGTCTTCACCGAGCATCCGCTCGTTACGCTCTTCCTGGTCTTGCTGTTCGGGGTGTTGGTATTCGGCCGCATCCTCCCCTGAGGCCGGCTTCCCGGCAGGAGGTGCTTCGTGGATTTCATGCTGACCCTGGTTGATCTGGCCGGATCGGTCGCGCTGCTGCTCTGGGGCGTGCACATGGTGCAGTCGGGGGTGCAGCGTGCCTTTGGCGCGCGACTGCGCACCTTCCTGTCGGTCGCGCTGCGCAACCGGTTCAAGGCGTTTCTTGCCGGCGTCGGGGTCACCGCAATCCTGCAGAGCAGTACCGCGACCGGCCTGATGGTGACCGGGTTTGCGGCGGGTGGCCTGGTCGACCTCGTCCCGGCGCTCGCGGTGATGCTGGGCGCCAACGTGGGCACGACACTGATCGTGCAACTGCTGTCCTTCGATGTCGCCGCGGCGGCCCCGGCCCTGGTGCTGATCGGCCTTCTGCTGTTCCGCAAGGCGCAGGCGGGGCCCCGCGATTTCGGGCGCGTGTTGATCGGGCTTGGCCTGGTCCTGACGGCACTGCACCAGTTCGTCGACCTCCTGCAGCCGTACGAAGCCGTTCCGGGTCTGCGGCAGGTGCTGGCGATAATCTCCACGCAGCCGCTGCTGGACGTGCTTCTGGCCGCCTGCCTGACCTGGGCCGCCCACTCATCCGTGGCTGTCGTGCTGGTGGTGATGTCGTTTGCCGCCAAGGGCGTGGTCTCGCCAATCGCCGCCTTCGCCCTGGTGCTGGGCACGAATCTCGGCACCGCGATCAACCCTGTGCTGGAGGGGGCGACGGGCGGCAATCCGGCAGGTCGTCGTCTGCCGCTGGGAAATCTGGCCAACCGCGTGCTGGGGGTGGCCTTGGCACTGGTCTTCCTGCCCTGGCTCGCGCCGTTCCTGACGCAGATCGACCCGAACGCTGCACGGGCGGTTGCCGACTTCCACACCGGCTTCAACCTCGTACTGGCCATTGCCTTCTTCCCGCTATTGCCGCTGTACGCCGCCCTCCTGGAGCGCTGCCTGCCGGCGCGGATCGACCCGGCCGATCCGGGCCACCCGAAATACCTCGATCCCGCGCTGCAGACCGCGCCGGTGTTCGCCCTCGGGGCGGCTACGCGTGAAGCGCTCCGGCTTTCGAATGCCGTCGAGGCCATGCTGGCCGGACTGCATGACGTGCTCGAACGTCCCGACCGGCGGCGCATCGCCGAAATCAAGAAGCTGGATGACGTGCTCGACCGGCTCAACGCCGCCCTGAAGGATTATGTCACCGCGCTCGATCTCGAGGGACTGAGCGACGCTGACCGGCGGCGCGCGGTGGCGATCATGACGTTCTCCACGAACATGGAACAAGCAGGCGACGTCATCGAGAAAGGTTTGCTGGGGATCGCAACAAAACAGGTGAAGCGCGGCCTTGCTTTCTCGCCGGAGGGCAAGAGGGAATTGCTTTCCATGGTCGAAAGACTGGCCGCGAATACACGCGCCGCCGCCGCCATCCTGGTCACCGAGGATCCTCGCGGCGCACGCATGCTCGCGGCCGAGAAGGAAATATTTCGGCAGCTCGAGCAGGACGCCACGTACGCGCATTTCGAGCGTTTACGGAGCCGCCGGATTGAAACGGCGGAAACCAGTTCCCTCCACCTCGATGCCGTGCGCGATCTCAAGCTTGTCAACGCGCATCTGGTCCGGGCGGCGGCTTATCCCGTCCTCGAGGGACAGGGGCAGCTCATGCCAAGCCGACTGCGCGACGAAACCGGCGACGCGCACGCCTCGTCGCCCTCTCATGAACGGCAGGTTTCTGCCAATTTGCACGCGGAGATCACGCCTGATGGCGAAGCCGACAAAGAAGAAAACGACCCCTCCGGTGAAGCCAAGGAAAAAGCAGAGCAAACCAGCAAACGCGAGGCGGCGGCCAGCCCAGGCCTTCGAGATTGACTTCGATCCAGCCAAGCAACTGGAGCGGAGCCACCGGACGTCACGAACGCCGGTCCCGGACGCTCTTCGGACGCGGACCAGCCCCGATGTGCTCGATCGCTTGTGGGCTATCATCGACAGCCGCAGGGACGCCGACCCGGAGATCAGCCATTCCGCCAGGCTGCTGTCGCGCGGCACGCAGCGCATAGCCCAGAAGCTCGGCGAGGAAGCCGTGGAGTGTCTGCTTGAACTGACAGCCGGCAATCGGCTGGGCCTGATCAGCGAAAGTGCGGACGTTCTCTATCATCTCCTGGTCGCCTGGGTCAGTGCCGACGTCCGGCCGGAAGAAATCTGGCGCGAGCTTGAGCAGCGAGAGAAGGTCAGTCATCTGTCGGAGGGCAACGGGATACCCCTCAAGCGCCTGCTGGGGAGCGTGCAGATTGGCACGACGAAGATCCCCTGAGCGCGTGCGGACAGATGGCTGGCGGCCACATCGAATTCATGCCGGCCGCGGCTGCAGCCGCCTGGCCGCGCCTCGGCGGCGGCACCTGAACCCGCGCGGACCGGTTGTGAGGCCTTCGGCCAGTCAATAAGCCAGGCACGCAGCACCGGTCGCGATCGCGAGACAGGAAATGATCCGCTGCGCGGTCAGCTCTTCTTTCAGAAAAACGCGCCCGATGATAGCGGCGTAGACGACGCTGGTTTCGCGGAGCGCGGAGACTACACCCATCGCATCATACTGCATGGCCCAGATAACAATGCCGTAGGCGAGGATCGAAACGATACCGCCAGCCAGCGCCATTGCCGTCTGCGCTTTGGAGTATACCGGTGCTGCTCCGCGCATCGAATAGTAGATCACCGGCATCGTGATACTCCACAACAGGAACATGCTGGTCGAGTAGCCCAGGCTGTTTCCCGAAAGCCGCACCCCAATGCCATCGACGACAGAGTACGCCCCGATCAGCACACCGGTGGTGAACGCAGCAGGAAGAAAGTCGGCTCGAACCCCGTTGCCTTGAAAGGCGAGAGAAACGATCCCGCCGGAGACCAGTGCAATGCCAGTAGCGGACACGGCATCGATCGTCTCGTGCGCAAAGACCGCGGCACCCAAGGCAACGAGGACAGGCGAGGAACCGCGTGAGATCGGATATGTCTGTCCGAGCTCACCGGAGCGGTAGGTTCGCACAAGCGACAGGTTGTAGCCGGTATGGATGATCGCCGAGGCAATCACGTATGGCCAGCTCGCCGCGTCAGGCCATGGCACGAACGCCAAGGTAATCGCGGAGATACAGGTGACCGCGATCATCATCAGCGTCATCGACCATAGCCGGTCGCTTCCACCACGCAGCACCGCATTCCAGCCTGCGTGCAGAATAGCGGCGCAGATCACGCAAGCGAAGACCAGCGGGGTCATGTCATCTGCTCAGCGCTGCCGGTGCTGCGTCAGGTGGCCGCGGTCCGCAGCAAGTGGGCCGCGTGACTGACAGCCGACGCCGTGACGCAAGGCACCCATGCTGACCACGACGGCGGTTGGCATGACGGAGCCGCAGTCGCCGACGGAGCGCCGCCGCTTGTCACCGGCACGACGTGGCGGCTGATGCTGCTCGGTGCCATGATCCCGGATCATTGTAATAGCCCGCCCGAACAGAGCTTCGCCGCCACAACGAGGGCAAGCGCGACGGCTAGCCGGACCACGCGGCTCATCGGCACCGGCGTGCGATACGCCGTTTCGGTTGCGCGACCGACCTCTGCCCAGATGTCTGATCCAGAGCCCTTCGGCGCAGCGGGCGCGACGAAAGCTGACGCAGAGCCTGCTGTGACTCCAGGTTTGGCTGTATCGAACATGGCCCAATCACCCGCAAATACCGCGATGACCCGGAATATGTGACGCTGCAATGTCGCCGACAAACGACTTAAACGGAGATTTTGGGCTAACTAAAGTCACCTGAGTGGTGCCGAGGGATGATCGTTGACCGAGGTGGGGCAGCACCATCCCTTCCGTCCGCATCGGCCCGGACAGCCCCGCCTGGTCAATCGAGGCGGTGAAGTCGCGATCTGGCTGGCTCCCACGAGACAGGGTGAGCCTGAGCCACGGTGTCGGCACGTCCCGCCGTCTCACTCCGCACGACCCGAGATCCGTGACACGCCACCAACGACCTGCTTTTCGGCGGCCGGCAGCGCACGGCCGCAGCCTGGTGGTCCTCGGCCCCGCGATGCCCTAGCCTCAGGGAAATGCAGAACGACATCCTGATGCCGACATCTTTCCGAATGCCCGCCGGAGCTTTGGTCGTCGTTGGCTGGTCAGCAATGCCAAGATGCTGGCCGGCGGCGAATTGCATGCAGAGGTTATGAGGCAATGCCGGTTGTCATCGGCATGACGGGCGCGTCTGGCGTGATCTACGGCATGCGGCTGCTGGAGATCCTTCGCGCGCTTGGCATCTCGACTCACCTCGTGATGTCACGTTCGGCGGAAATTACGGTCGCCCACGAGACCGATGTCAAGGTTGCCGACATCAAGGCGTTGGCTACGCACGTGCACGCGCCCCATGACATCGCCGCCAGCATCGCTTCCGGTTCTTTCGCCACGCGCGGCATGATTATCGCTCCGTGTTCAATCCGCAGCATGTCCGAGATCGCGACTGGCGTGACCACAAGCCTGCTGACGCGCGCCGCAGATGTGACGCTGAAGGAGCGTCGCCGTCTCGTGCTGATGGTTCGGGAAACGCCGCTCCATCTCGGTCATCTTCGAACAATGGTGCAACTCGCCGAAATGGGGGCGATCGTCGCGCCGCCCCTGCCGGCCTTCTACGCCCGCCCGGCGAGCCTGACAGAGATGGTCGATCATACCGTGGGCCGCGTCCTCGACCTCTTCAACATTGATTCCGGGACGGTCAGGCGCTGGAACCGGGAGGCGCCATAGCCGGTTCGGCAACCGCCGCGTCCGATGGCTGGTCCGGCGATGTCGGGAGCGCCGCGATCAACAGATCGGATGCCGAAGCGGGCAGCATGAATCCGACCATAGCGGCATAGGCAGCCAACCCTGCGCGGGCGGCGGCGACTGCCGAGTCTTCGCACACAGCTGGAACCGCTGCCCGCCGGGCTTCCAATGCGCAATGCAGCAAACGCTCGGCTTCCAGTTCCGCTTCCTTGACTCGTTCGCGCAAGGCCTCGGCCGCGGGCGAACCGTCAACCAGTCCTTTCATCGCACGCCGGGCCGTCCGCAGAGGCCCGATGACCCCCTCGCGCCACGACCGCGTTCGCTGCGCGACAAGCGTCAGCGCTGGCGCATCCAGTCGATGACCGCATGAGGCGCACCACAGGATGTAAAGCACCATCGTGACATCGGCCCCCTCCTGGTCCTGCAGCCGTAACAGGACCTGCTGCACACCAGGACGGGCGTACAAACGAAGGGAGAACGCCCAGAATGCGCCCGTACGCATGCCCTTCGCCTCGACGCTCACGGTCATGGCCCGTGATCTCTCCCAGGACTTTCCGCCTCAGCCGCGGCTGGAGCATGGCGGTCTGTCTCGACCGACCGAGCCGGCGTCTCCGGAGTCAGGCCGCCCCGCCGCCGTCCCCAGGTCTCCTCGCCGTTCCGGGCCCAGGCGCCGATGACGGCGTTGCGCGCGGCTGCCTCCCATGCATCGGTCCAATCGCCGAGCGAATATCCGTGCCAAGGCGAGCCCACCCGCAATTTCGGAAGTCCGAGATCCTTCCATAGGGCCTGCGCGCGCTCCATGAATTCGCGCCCCGGCAGGGCCAGCGGCGCCATCGGATATTTAAGGGTGGCGTCGATCAACAGCGTCGAATCCACGCCTGCCGGTCCTGATTTGGGCGCGTGGCCCATCGATCGGTAAGGCTCGATGCAAACGTCCTCGACCGGGTTCGAGCGATAGGCAAGCGACCACATCACGGCGTCGGTATGATCGGGGTCGATATCCTCGCTGACCGCGATGACGATCTTGCCGCAGTCGGCCTGGCGGGCGGACGTGCCCCGCAGGCCGCGCCAGACCTCCGTCTTCGGTGTGCCATTGGCGAACTGCACGAAGATGATGGGTCGAAGATTGCTTAAAGGCTCATGCATGACCACGCGGCGGACGCTCTTGAGCGAGAGATGATCCCTGAGATGACTCAGGAACAGCGGTTCGAGCGCCAGTTTCTTGATGACGCTGGACTCGCTCGGAGAGACCTGGCTGATGATGGAGACGAAAACCGGCGACCGCTTGTGCGTGATCGCGGTCACCTCCATGGACATGTTGAAATCTTCGAGCGCAACATAGCCGTTGCTTTCGCCAAACGGCCCTTCGGGCTCGAGCATATCGGTGTCGATGAGACCCTCGATGACGATCTCCGCGTCGGCCGGTATTTCGAGATCCACCGTCACGGCCTTGGCAGTTCGGATTGCCGAGCCGGCGAGGGCACCCGCCACCGCCATCTCGTCCTGGTCGATGGGGAGCTTCTCGGCACCCGTGTACGCAATCACCGGCGCCGCTCCGACGACGATCGCGCAGGGCATCCTCGCCCCGCGATCCCGGTACTTGCACCAATGAAGGTAACCGCCCGCCCCTCCGATCCGCGAGGACATGCGTACGCCGAGACGGTCCGTCTTCTTCAGAGCTGCCCGATAGGTCCCAATGTTACGGATGCCACTATCGGGATCGACGGTGATGCACAGGGTGGCGGTGAGGTACGGGGCCGCGTCGAAGCCAGGTGTCGAGACGGGAACGGGCAGGCTCGCCAGGCCGCCGCCGGGCAGGCGGAGGTCATCGCCCTTGATGACGACCTCCTGACAGGCAGGCGACCTCACCATCACCGGGGCGATCGGGTTGGCAATGGCGTTCAGCCAATCGATCCCGATTTCAGCAACGGGTCGGCCTATTCCGACGCCATAGATCCTCGGGGACGCCGCATACGCTCCGACGACGACCGGGATATCGTAGCGGCGCCCGACGGAATCGACGACATTGGTGAAGAGGAAGGCCCGACGTTCATCTTCCGGGATGCCGCCCATGAACTGACAGCGAACCAGCGGATGAAGTTCCGTGTCCTTGTTGACCGGATGATCAATACGGATCAGCAGCCCGTGCGCTTCCAACTCCGCGATATGGGTTTGCAGATCGAGGCTCGGAGGCTTGATCGCAGGCGCCCTTGCATCATCCATTTCGAAATCGTTCCCATTCAGATAGGCAGGAGGCGGGGCGCCGGAGCCGCGGGGTTGCAAATACAGGCCACCGTACCGGCTTCCGGCCCGGATCGCCATGACCCAGGTCAACGGTTCGGATCTCGGCGTGTCAGGCCGCCTCATCAGGAGCTGCGGGCGGTCAGACAGGGTGCGGAAAGAATAAGCCGAGGCTGCTCGCCGGCGGCAGGTTCCACCCCGGAGCCTCGAAGCAGCCCGCCGTCGTCGAAGTCAGCGTCAATCCGAAGCGCCACAGACACAGCGTGCTGAGCTCTGCCTCCATCATTCGAACTTCATGCCGAGAACCGGCCTGGGCCCAGCCCATCTAGTCCGTCGATGGCGACGCAAGAACGGGTTCGTGATGCCGGTGGCTCTATAGCGCGACCGCCACCGGCCCATATGTGACTGCACACTGCGGTGCAGCATGATTCGACGATCGAATTGCGGGCGACCCGACCAACGGCTGGCAATTCCACGCTCCGACGCAGCCTGCGCGGCCAGCACTCGATGTGCTGCTCATGCGCCGCACACACAAAGGACGACTATGGCCCTGTTCGCACCACCTAAGACCCGCCCCGCCGGTACTGTGGCTGCCGCGGCGGGAGCGGCTGCATTGGTCGCCTTGGCAGTGGGCAACTACCTCGTGGCCCGCCGGTCGGAACGGACGCACCCACCACGCGGATCCTTCATGCAAGTTGACGGCGTCCGCTTGCACTACACCGACCGGGGCGAGGGCAGCCCCGTCGTGCTGATCCACGGCAACGCCGTGAGTGGAGATGACTGGAATACGAGCGGGGTTGCTGAACTGCTCCTGAAGACCCACCGGGTGATCATTTTCGACCGTCCCGGGTTTGGCCATAGCGAGCGGCCGCGCGGGCATCTCTGGACGGCCTCTCAGCAGGCCGAACTTCTCTACAAGGCCCTGCACCAGCTCGGCGTTCAGCGCCCGGTGGTGGTCGGCCATTCTTGGGGCACGATCGTGGCCCTCGCGCTGGCGCAGCGCTATCGGACTGCGGCCGCCGGTCTCGTGCTGCTGTCCGGATACTACTTCTGGACGCTACGGCCGGACGCGCTGCTGGTCACGACAAGTGCGCTCCCGATACTGGGCGATTTGCTGCGCTACACCGTTTTGCCGGTGCTCGGGTGGCTGCAAATGCCAGCGCTGAAGTGGGCGATGTTCTCGCCCGCGCGGGTGCCGGCTCGGTTTCAGGCTGAGTATTCTCCGGCCCTGGCGCTACGGCCATCGCAAATTCGCGCGACATCGATGGACGGCGCTCTGATGATCCCGGGCGTGCTCGCACTCCGCAGGGGCTATGCGGACCTGGCCCTGCCGGTAATCATCATCGCGGGGGATGGCGACAAGATTGTATTCAAACGGCGGTCCGAGCAGCTGCGGGACAGCATTCCGGGGAGCATACTGGAGATTGTGAAGCACGCCGGACATATGGTTCACCACCTCGTGCCGCGGCAGGTGGCAGAAGCCGTCGAGAGAGTAGCCGAGGCATCCCGCCTCAGTGCCCCTCTTTGAAGTTTCGTCGTGCTTGCGGTCGCCCGTGCCGCGGCAATCTTCGGACCAGACATCGCTGCCCCCTCCGATCGATGTGATGTCGTTCATCAATCGGATCGCCCCTGACACCCAACCGATCTCGCTGCGTGACACACTCTTTGGACAATTGTTCGCCTTGTTCGGCTCTTCCTGACTGTTTCAATCACCAGCCTGTTCCGATGGGCAAACATCCCGGGTGTCTCCGGCAGTGTCGCGGAGCCCGGTCAGGGCAAGCAGGGCGGCGTGCTCACAGCGACAGCACCGTCTGATGACCGGAATAGAGGATGCGCCAGCCGCGCTCCAGGAGCCATGGGATGAGCTGCGCGCCTTTGCCGTGGAAGGCGCCCGCCTGATACACGGTGTCGTCACAGACGACGATGGAGCGGGGCCGCAGGCGCGGATAGGCGGACTGGATTTCCGCCAGCCCATGTTCTGCACAGTTCGGCTGGTCGGCGTCGAGGCTGTCAAGATAGAGCAGGTCGATCGGGTCGCTGCCGTTCGCGAGCCAGGCGATCGAGTCGGAGTTGCAGATGTTCACTGTATCACCGAAGCAGCGGGTCCAACGGCGAGCGAAGGCGCAGTTGTTGGGGTCGAGGTCGACCGAGGTCAGGTGACCGCCGCAGTGCTGCAGATAGAGGCCGAACAGGTAGGTGCTGAACCCGGCGCCGGCGAAGTCATCCTCGGCACGGATACAGCCGGTCTCGACAACCCTGGGGCGCGGGAACCGTTCGCGCAGACGCTGCAGGATCAGATCGAAGCTGCGGTGGCGGTCCGCATAGCCGCCCATGGCACTGTCGCCCCCGCACAGCAGGCGGCGCACGAACCACTGCAGCTGGACATCGGCTGCCAGTTGTGTCCGGTCTAGGTAGCGTGGCGGCGCGAGCATCCAGGAAGCCAGCAGCGCGACCTGATCCATGCCGGCCTCATCGTCGCTGGTCAGGACCTGGCGAAACGGGATCCGGGTGCGGGCGAACCAGGACGGCCGTTCATTGGCCATGACGACATTGAGCTGGCGAGGACGCGGCAGCGACCAGGTGACGGGTGAGCCGGCGCGTGTCCACAGCCCGATGGTCGGGGTATCCAGCAGCCGGGCGGAGTGCAGCGGCCCGCTGTCCACACCAACCAGAAGATCAGATTGGGCAATGAGCGCAAGCATCGTCGCGGTATCCGCCCGGCCCCAGTCGTCGGTCAGATGTCGCACGCGATGATGGGCGAGGCGCGGAACGCGGTTGTCCCAGTCGAGCAGGACGATGGTGCCGTCGGTGACGTCGAGCAGGCGCTGATACAGGCGGCGACACTGGCCGGCATGCAGGTTCTTGCGCTCAGGACCGGTATTGCCGTGGGAGTGCAGCAGCACGACGGGTCGCGGCAGGTCCCGCAGCCACTTGCTGGCCGTCTGGCAGGCCTCTGCCGGCAAATGTGGCAAAATATTGATCGTATTGGCGCTGTACTCATCCCAGAGCTCATTTGGACTGCCGATGTCGGGCATCGGGGCGGCGGACACATTGCGGCCGGGTTTGGACCAGTGCGACAGCGTGTTCCAGTCGGTCTCGTGCGTGGGCGCCAGTCCTTCATGCCACGGAACATGCTGGGAGCCTTCAGGATCGGTGGAGACGCCAACCCCGCTGCCGGCGAAGATGATGTGCTTGTCCTCCGTGCAGGCCACGGTGATGCGGTAACCACGACGGACATAGAGTGGCAGTTGATGAGCGAAGAACGCGCAGTCGCCAAGGCCGTAGGTGAAATGAACTTTCAACGGTGGCCGCTGGAGGACTGCGGGATCGAGGTCGGTAACCGGGGTGAGGGCGTCCATGATGCACCTATGCCGTAATCGTTTCTCTTGATCTCGCCGTGGCCAGTTCCGCACCGGTCAGCGGCGTGATGGCGCCGCCCTGGAAGTAGAGTTCGATCGCCCGGATGACATCTTGCGCGGTGATCATATCCATGCACCGAGGCAGGCTACCGACCACATCGACGCACAGGCTGGACGGGTGGTCCTTGACGTCGCGGTCGCCAAGCGGGCGGACTCGCGACTTCCAGCAACCACCGTCGTCGCAGCACAGCAGGGCCCCGGCGCGATGCAGAAACTGATGGTGGGGATAGGCCTCCCAATGCGGCGGCTCGCGGCCGCCGGCGACAACGACGCAGGGCCGGTTCTTGGGCATCCAGGGCGGAACCTCGACGGCAGCCGCGAGGTGCATCAGCAGGGTCACCGGACAGAGCACGCCCTGGGCGTGGTAGACAAGCCGCAGAAGTTGTCGCAGGTCGGTGCGGCCGCGCAGGTCGATCACATCCCGCAGCGGCGGATGCTCATGGCCGGATTCGCCGACCTGCACGAACAGGATCCGATCGGCGAAATGATCAATGACGCGCTGATAGCGCTGATGGTCCCACCATTTGGTCGTGAAGTCTCGTTTGCCGCCGGCGACCACGATCCAGAACGGCACCCGCCGCCGGAGGATCTCCTGCACCTGGGAAATCCAGGATTTCTCCTGGCCGGTGAGATGGATGTCGCCACGAAACAGCGTCGGCATGACAGCGAGGCCGAGCGCCTCGTTAAGGTGAGCGATAAATCCGTGAATGAAATGGTATGGCGCGTGGTTGCTGCGATGGATCAGCGGGTATTGGCAGTCGAGCACCGTGACACCAGGGTCATGTTCCTGGAGGCTTGTGATAAAGGGGTTGTTCTCCCACAACGCGGGGCATGGCGTCCGCACGTCGGTCAGGAACTGACCCGGATAACCCAGATGCAGGTCGCGCACCGCGGCGGTGAGCATGACGATGTCGCCGGGAGACTGAAAGTTGCGCAGAATGAGCTTCTTCATTGCATCTCTATCGGCAGAGCGACTGGTGACTGATGGGGCGATAGTGCGTCATCGGGCGATCAATACGACATCGAGCATTGCCTGCTCGGCGTCCGTCAGCATCGTCGAGCGGTAGCGCCGCACGTCACGCAGCAGGACAACATCGTTGGTTTCCCAGCGAACGCCCGTAAGGCCATTTTCTTCAGCGAACTGCAGTTGCTTCAGCAGCTGCGTCTGTTCCTTCTCGGGAAAGGCCGGATACGATCGACGTGGTGCCGAGGTGCCCATCTGCGTGACCAGATCCGGCTCGACTTCTGGAGGAATTTCCAGTCCGGACCGAAGACCGCGCATCTTGGTATCGACGACGACCCCTGCCTGATCGATGTCATCGATCTGAATTCGGGAGCCATCGCGCATTTTCGCCGACCATGATCGTTCGCCGCTGCCGGTATAAGCGGACTCCTCAAATAAACCGGGTTCGGCCAGATTGCGCTTTATCGGTGTGAGTTCAGCCTGTTTCAGTTTCGGAAATCTCTCCATCAGATTTTCCCGATACTTCAGGGCCACCGAATCCTTGGCCAGCGGGGAGATCCTGTTAGGCTCGAGCGCCTCCTTGCCGACATTGGAGGGGTGTATTTTTGGCGTCTGCAGGTCCTTGACCGTCGTGCCGATCGCCTTGTCCGGCCTGATCATCCGCGATTCCATCACATTCGGCAGCGGCCCGGCAGCGCTACGGCCGCCGCCTGCCAGAGCGGCTTCGGGGCCGGCCAGCGCTTCCGATTCAGCAAACAATCCGGCGAACTCCCGGATCAGTTCCAGGGCCTGGTTCGCCAGCCCCTCGAATAACTTGAGCCCGCCCTTGATGGCGTTCTGCAGCTCCGTGCCGATCGCAATGACGAAACCTTTGATCCACTGGAACAGCTGCACCGCCTTTCCAGCCGCAAATTCAGCGGCCTCGCCCAGCAAGCTCGCGCCTTTGGCGATGAGGTTGCCGATTGCGTCGCTGATTACCAGCAGCAGGATCTGGGCAACGACGGTTCCGATGACTTCGCCGATACCCCTACCCATGTCGAAGAAGTCACGGTCGAGGAAGTCAAACATCGCGTGCGCCGCCTGACCGCCGATCTCGCGGGCTTTGCCGAGGGCAAGCCGCATGAGATTATCGAGGAAGCCGCCAAGCTTCCTGGCAGTTCCCGCCGGGTCCTTGAGGAAGCCTGTGAGTGCCTCGTCAAACGCCACGGACAGACCCAGGAACCGCTGCACCAGACGTCCGATCCTGGCCTGCCGCTCGGGGCTTACGGCGATGCCGGCGGGCGACCACTTCACGAGCCACTCAAGCGCTGAGATCGACAGCTTCGCAATCCCTATCACGCCCTTGACGAGGTCGGTAATCGGGCTGACCAGGCCGATCGCGAAGCCAGCGACATACCCCCCGTAGAACTTTAACGCATTCCAGGGCATGGCCAGCTTCGACAGATGCTCCTTCGCCGCATCGGCTCGCCCGGCTTTGACGTCCGCGGCGAGGCCACCCACGAAACCCTCGAACACCGACCTCAGAAATGACCAGGCGGGGTCACCGATCACCTGCTTGCCCACGCTGTCGAGCGCAGCGTCGGCGGCGGAGAATTCCGCCCCCTCCGGCGCGCGCTGGATGCGTTGCTCGGACAACGATCCAACGTGGGGGTCAAGCAGTCGCCGCGCGCCATGCTCGTAGCCGGAGTGCGGGGGGTCGATCGAAGGGACCTCGACCTGCCTCGCGGTCCGTTGCTGTTCGACGTGGCGCAGCTCGTGGTGCAGCAACAACCGGCCCGATGGGGTCGCCGGAGCGTAGCGGCCGGCCCCGAAGACAATGTCGCCGCCGATCGTATAAGCTGCCGCATTCAACGATGCCGCCGCCGCCGCCGCGTCGCCGTCGCTGTGGACCCGCACATGGCTGAAACTGTGGCCGTAGCGTTGCGCCGCGTCCCGTTGCACCGCCGCGGGCAACGCCGTGGCTGGAGCGCGTGTCGCCGCGACCGCCCGCACCCGCGCGCCGCCCTGCCGCGAGGCGGTGCCCACGGGCTTCAGGCCACGGTGTTGTCGAGCCGCAAGCATGCGTTGGCCTGGATTGGCTGCCTTGTGCCCTGCAGGACATTATCCGCGACGAGCCAAAGCGGACCCTCCCGGATCGCGCTCAGATAGGCCTCGCCGGGAAGTCCCTGAACGGTATCGTACGAACCCGGCGCGGCGACCTGCACCACCCGGATACCGGTTCTGAAGCCGCTGACGTGGTTGTGCCGGACAATCATCTTGTCGCCGAGGTAGCCGAACACCCTGATCCCCTCGGCGTCGAGATCCGTGCCCCCGGGCAGTGTCATGTCCACCCGGTTGTTCTCGATCTGCAGCGATTCGACGTTGCCGGCGAAGATGCCGAAACGGGCGGCGGCGTGTCCGAGGATCGGGTCCACGACGATATCGATGCGATTGTCGCGGATCACGATGTGCCCGGCGGTGTCCGCGGGACGTGCAGGTGGCGGAAGCTCGTGATGACTGACCCCGACGACGACACCCTGGAGAAAGCCGTCGATCACGTTGTCCTTGACGCTGAGGGATCCGATCGCCTGGCCGCCGACGACGATCGCGGCCCGCGCCACGGTGGACTGACTGCGGTTGATGAAACGAACCAGTTCTCCAAAACCGGTGAACCGCTGCTGCAACGCCCGGTCGCTCAGCAGGTTGGCGGCGGATTGCTTGACGAACTTCAGCAGATCGGCGCTGGAGGCAAACTCCTTCTGGCCGCTGTTGTCGACAAAGGTCTGCCATACGTTTCGGATCTGCGGGGGGGTCTGGAAATGGACCGAGACCGACCCGAGACTGACGCAAGTGTTGGGCGCGCGGGTGAGTGGCCGCGTCAGCGCGGGCCGGACCGCCGGCCGAACGCCCGGTATCGAGGAAGAAGTCGCGCTGGACGACGACGACGATGACGCAGGCAGCTTCTCGATCGCGCCGCCGATGAGGATACGCTCGACCAGCTTGCGGTACTTTGGATTACCGATGGCAACGTTGAAGGACGGCGGCTTTGCCGTGGTCCGCCTGAACACGTTGTCCTGGACGACCGCCGACGCCGCATGGATCAGCAGCATCCCGTATTGCAGTTCCCCCACCGTGCAGCGGGTGTTGCGGATGGACACCGTACCTTTGCCGGTCGTGGCGTTGGCCTGATTGATCGTGTTGCGGACCGCCAGACAAGCCGCGCCCGACGCCTCCGCCGACGCGCAGTTGAGGTCGACGGCCTCGACCGTGATATCCTCGCAGTTCTCGAACTCGATGGTGCCGCCGAGATGGACGGACGCCGCGTCGACCGGAAATCCGACGCGCGTTGCCGCGGCCGACAGGTCCCGCACGGCGACACTGGCACAGTTACGGAATCGCAGCACCGTTTCCAGTCCCTGGGCGACGAGCTTGGTGCCCCATCCGGCGCCGGTGACCTTGACGTTGCCCGTGGTGTCGATGACCGCGGGTTTGGTCGCGTTGAACTGGCCGACCGCAAAGCAGATCTCGGCGTCCACCGCGGTATTTCCCGGGAACAGGGCGGCAAGCTGGGCAGCCCAGTTCGCCTCGGGGTGCAGCGTCAGCGTGCAGACCGTGTCCTGGGTTGCCAGTGACGTCAGCGGGGGGAAGAACAGGCGACAGTCGGTGACCGCCGCGGACCCTTCGGGCGGCCGGAAGCTGATGCCGTCGAAGGCAACGATCGCCAGCTTGCAGTGGTGATGGATGATGCCCTTCGGCAGTTGCGGCAGGTAGTTGCCCCCGGTGTCGGTTGGCCATTCGATGGTGCCGACGGTCTGCTGGGTCGTGGCGGTGCGGGCCGGCACCATCCAGTAGTCGCCGACGTGATACTGGCCGTTGGAGAACTGCACCTGGATGCCGTTCTCCAGGTCGATCGGCGTGCCATCCAGGATGGCGATGCCGTTGCTGTCGGCGTTCTGTGTCTGGTCCCAGCGCCGCAATTTCGGATGCCGGGACAGATCGATCGGCTGGCTGGGCGGCGTCAGCAGGGTTATCGTCATCTGGCCCGCATCGGCCGTGTCGACCTGCAGCAACTCGCCGTGCCCGCGAAGGAACTCCATCCGATCGTCGATCAGTTCAACCCAGTCGCCATGCTTGACGCCCAGCGAGGCGTCGCGGCCGGTGGACGTGACGTGCAGCGTGGAGCCGGTGGTTGTTCCGGTCGACGTTTGACCTGGCATCGGAACGATGCCGAGCACCACTGAACCGTTTTCCCGCGACCATTTGAACGTGGCGGTGCCGTATCCGCCGGCGGTATGGACCTCCACCCGGTAGAGTTGGTTCTCCAGGCTGCGGAAGCCGCTCTGCGGCGGCAGCGCGCAGGGCAGCGGGTCCGCGGACGAGCTGTTGGGCTGAGCCGTCAGGCGTCCGCGATTGAGATCCACGCCCCATGGCGCAAGGACTTTCTCACAGTCGGGATTGTTGCCGAGCGCACCGGTGTCGATCCGGCCAAGGCGCACCTGCCAGACGATCTGCGTACGCAGACTGGTGTCGGGGCCGCCCAGCGCCACCTCCTGGATCTGCGGATCATCGATCGCGGTGATAACCCGTTCCCAGACGTCCAAATAGACGGCATAGACGCCGGCCGCCGTGACTCCCGCCGGACCAAGGTCGCCGGGATCCAGCGGCAGGAAGGGCTGGCCGAACAGGGTCGTGTCGGTGTCGTTGATGACGAGGATGCCGTCGACGTAGATGCGGCCGTGCGAAATCGTCAGATCGTTGCCAGTGAGATCAAAGCTGCTGGACGACGACAGGCTGGAGCTGGAGCTGCTGCTGGCAGGCGCAGCGGAAGCAAGGCTGCTGGAAGAACTGCTGCTCGAACTGATACCGGAATGGCTGCCGATCGCGATGGCGAAGCCGCCGGTGTATCCTGGGGCGAGCGACGTCTCCGGCACGCCGGTAATACCAATCACGTCGGACATGGTGGTTTCAGCGGCCGCCAGATCGATCGACACCTGCTCATTGTCGTCCGAATCAAGGACAATCCGACCCTGTTGGTGCAGGACGCGGCGATAGTGCTTGGTCCGGTCAAAGGTATCGCGACTGCGATCTGCTTTCACGACGCTGTCCTCCGGTTTCCTGCGTCAGGTTGCATGGACAACCCCGGCTTCGAGGCCGATGCGCAGGTATTCGTTCAAGCGGTATCTCAGGTTCGACTCACGACGGCCGTTGTACAGGCCGCGGAACAGGCCCATCTCGTCGCCGCTCTCGGCACCGGTTGCGATTTCGATCGGGCCGAAGTCCGATAATTGCAGGTAGGCCGGGGCGGCAACGGCACGACTGACGAAGGCCGGGACGACCCGGGCAGTCACGTCCTTGCGAATGCGCTGTTGTTCGGTGGCGCCCGGAATGACGCCGCCGATGGTGGCCGCGGTTGTGGCAGCGTCGACGGCGAGGTCCGGCTGGCAGCGGAAACGGCGCGGGGTGGTGGAACCCGGCGGCACGAAGCTGTAGCGGACGCAGCCGGCCTGGGTGCGGTCGAAATGCGCCAAACCCGTGAGCAGGCTGTCCTCGATCAGACTTGTTTCGCGCGCGTTGGTGGTGCCGATCACAGTGCAGGACGACAGCGCGATTTCGCCGCATTGGCTGATGCCGTCGGCTCCGGCGATGGCGGCAGCAGTATCGCTGCCGCCATCGAGCGCACTTTCGGTCACGCTGAGCACAACCCTGTGGTCGAGGGCCAGCGTGGCGCACAGCGACCGGCTGATGGTGAGGGTTCCGCCACCGTCATAGCTCCAGACCAGCGGACCGCGCAGCGAACAGTGCTCAAGGATGACGGTGAATGCGCTGTCAAGGTTGGTTGCCGGACCGGTGCCGGTTTCCGGGATGGCAACAAGCCTTCGATCGGGGGCGCGGGAGGCGGCGCTGCGGGATGAGGCAGAGGCGAGGCTGGACGATGAGCCGGAGTGCGCCCCGTCGCCTGATACCGCGCTCGAGGAGGCGACAGGTACGCCGGTGCTCGCGGAGGTCGTGCTGGAGGAGGATTCGACAATGCCACTGCTGGCGGATGTGGTGCTGGACGTCGATCCGCCCGACGCGCTGTCGGCAGAGGCTCGGCTGGAAGACGACGTGCCCGGCGTGCTGCTGGCGGATGTGGCGCTGGAGGAGGAACGGCTGGACGAACCCCCGGCCACGCCTCGAATGACGATCCCGTCGCGGATGCCGATGCCGCGCAGGGTGACGCTGCCGCCGGGGGTGGCGTCGATCGTGATCTTCCCCAGGACGATCGGGCGGACGAAATCGGCGGCTCGGATCAGCACTGCGCCTTGCGGCGAAAGGTTGATGTCGCCGACAAATGTGCTGCTGTCAGCGAGCTCGAACACGCCATCCTGCCAGGTGTCGGGATGGGCGTCGGCGAATGACGGGACGATGGTCCCGTCGGCCTCCCCAGGATCCAGCGGTCGTGGATAGGTACCGCCGCCGTACTGGCCGCTGAACGCGTAGCAGTAGGCGACCCGCACCGGATCGGGCGGGCGGCCGCGAAACATCAGCCGGCCTAGCTCCGGATCGACCGCGACACGGATGGCGGGATCCGTGGGCGAGGTCCAGTCCTCCAGGTCGCAGACGCAGATCCTGGTGTGGTCGATCGGGGTGCCGTCCGCCTCAAGCACGACCAGCACCGGCGGACTGCCGAAGAACTGGACGGCGGCGGAGTCGATCGCGTGGGCAGCCAGCGCGCGCAGGGCCTCGAGTTCCAGGAACAGGGCAAAGCGGCGGAGCGCGAACGGAACATTGGGGCGGCCGGTCAGCTGGAACCGGGCCTGTGCCGGCTGGGGCGGATTGACCAGCGGCACGTCGTTGCCAAACGGATCGAAGGTGAAGCGGTTCGGCCCTACCCTGGCCGCAGTACTCATGGCGGCGGTAGCCGCGGGGGCTGCCTGGGTAAGCCCGGTGGCACCCCCGAACGGCATCAGCCGCCACACGAAGATGCCGATATGGGGGATGTTGTAGCGGCCGCGTCCGCTGGCGATGCGGCGCACGTCGGCGGTGCGGGGCATGGTGTCGAACGCGGAGTTGAAATCCGCCGCGTTCTGCCAGCTGTGCACGTTCACGCAGGTATTGCCGATGCGCACATGATTGCGGACGTATTGGCTCACGGCCAGACGCTGGAAGAACTCGACCGCAACCGAGGGCCAGCCGGTCACGTCGGTGGCGAGCTGATCCAGCACGGTCAGCGTCCCCTTGCGGCGGCGGAAGCCGATCGTGTCGGCCACGTCCACGCGCGTGGTTGCATCGTTGGGCGGGATGGGCCGGACCGCGCGATAACCGATCAGGTCGCCGATATAGGGAATGACCCAGGGCGCGCAGGTCTGAATGAACAGGTCATCGTAAAGCTGCGCCAGGTTGTCGTCGACCACGGCGGCCTGGCCGGCGATCACGCCGATCAGGTCGCGCAGGGTGCCGCCGCTCTGTTTGTCGCGGATTTTGACCGTGGCGGGCAGCAGGGCATAGATAGCCTCGGCGTCGATCGCGGTCATGCGTGCACCACTTCCGGCAGAAGGCCCGGTTCAAGGGTCAGCAACTGCGCCCCGACGAGAGTGCCGCCGACAAGCGTTGGCGGATCGGCGACGATCAGGTCGGGCCGCTTGTAGATCTTCGTGGCGGGGCCGTCGTCAGCCAGCTGAAACCGATCGATGGTCAGTGCCACGACGCCGGGAACAGACTGCAGCACAGCGAACACCTCGCTGCGATAGACGGGTTGCATGAACGCGCGCGCGTCGAAGCCGAAGGCGGCGCGCAGGGCCGCCTTGGCCGCCGTCACTACCTCATCGGCGTCGACTGTCGGATCGACGGTCAGGGTCGCGCCGATCCCCAGGCTGCGCGGGACGTAATTGCACAACACGATGGGGATGCCGGGGACCGAGGCCGCGCGCATGGCGCTGACCAGGTTCTTGAACGGGTCGGAGCCAGGGTCGATCGCCGTTCCCCGGGCGCCAGCGACGGTGACGCAGGCAACATGGCGACGGCCATCCCAGGCCCACACGGCCTCGGCCTTGGCTACCATGGCGCTGGAGCGGGCGAAGTCGCCCACGTCCTCCAGTGCCACGATGCGGTCGAGCGCCCGCGTGGTCGTGGGGACGTTGCGGCGAGCCGTATCGATGGTCTCCGGATCCCCGCCGGCCGCCGCCGCGACAGGATTGATGACGCCTTGCAGGCCCATCGGGCGGGTCAGCAGCGTGCTGATCTGACCGGCCTGGACATTCCCAGCGATGCCGAGACCCTGCCGGTACTTTGCCGTAACATTGTTCTGCCCGGTCGGCAGCCGAGCGCCGTTTTCGGCGCCGTCGCCGAACTGGACGATGGTGTTGCCCTGCTGGTCGATGGCGGTGGTGTAGACCCGGTCATTGGGACCCTTGCCAGCGAGCCACGGCACCTCCTGCCAGAGCACGCGATTGACCCGCACCTCCAGCGTCGAGGTAATGCCGGTTGGAGTCGCGGCGCTGCGATACGTGAGCGGCGGCTGCTTGAGGGCAAAGCGCTGGTACGACGCTGCGCCGTCGCCGCTGCCGAGAATCTCGCTTTTCGTCGCGCCGTGGGTTGCCGGGGCGACGTTGGCGTTGAAGGTCACCGTGGCGGGATCATATTCGTGCTCGAAATCGGAGTCGAACGTAACGCGGGTGTAGCCATCGACGAGGGCAAGGGCCTTGATCGTACGCACCTCGCTGACGGTGCGTGCCGACTGGTCGGTCACTGAACCGGTCAGAACCATCAGTTGGCCGGGCCGCAGGCCAAGTTCCGCGGTCGCCAGAGTGACAGCGCCGGTCTTGACCCGACCACCGACCGGCTCCTCCGCCACCACGAACTCGTCGGTGGATCCCAGCAACGTGGTAGTGCGGATCGGCATGTTTCCCAAGGCGGCCGTGTCGCCCCGCAGCGTAAGCTGGGTCACTTTCGCCGAAAGCATGAACCTGGCGAGGGAGAGGACGGTGCTGGCGGCAATCTGCATGACCAGCGGCTTGTCCCCGGCAGGCAGCACCGCGACCCAGCCGTCAGCCACGAGGGGGGGATAAGTCTGGTCGAGCGAGACAACCCCGCTCGAGCCGATGTTCGAGTCCGGCGGCGTGTCCCAATCCGTCAGGGTGACGCCGATCGGGTTGCCGGCAAGCGTCTTGTAGTCCGGCAAGGATGCGAACAACGGCGCATTGTGGCCGAACATCGACGCACGAACATCGAGCTTTAGCACCCGGACCGCCTGTGTGGCGGGGGGCTGCGCATTGACGTTGTTGATGTTCTCTTCAAGCTGCGCCAGGTTCCATTGGAGCTTGGTGGCGCTGGCGATCAGTTGCATCTGATCCGACCAGACGCGCCCCTTGATCGCGGAGCCGATGATGCTGTCGTCAAGCGTGCCGGACAAGGCAGATGCTGCGACAGTCGGATCAGTGGCCAAGATCGGACCGGGGCCGCTGCCTTCAAAACGAACAAGTGTCGTCCGGGTGGTGGCGTCGAGGCTGACCCCGGCGACGCGACTGACGCCTGACCATGTATCCTGGTTCACCAGGACCAGCAGCCAGTCGCCGATGGCGATGCTGCCGATCAGGCCCTTCAGGCGCAGGCAATGGGTCGCCGTATTGGCGGCGCTGGGCGCCAGTGGTCGAGTGGTTCGCGGCCGCAGGGCGTTCCAGCCCCAGCGCGCCTCGATCGGGGCGACGGTTTCGAAGGTCACCGGCTGCTCGCCGGGATCGGGTACGCTTTGCGCCTGCAGCCCAACGGGCACCGGCACGATCGATGGCACCAGCTGCGCCGCCGGCAGTTTTCCCGGCCCGCCGGGCAGCGAGGGCGGCGGCGACTGGATCGTGATCGCCAGCGACGTGCTGGCGGCGACTCCGGGGGCGGGCTTGTAGCCCACCAGCTTCGCGAGTTCGCTCATCGACACGATGTCGGTGGCGGTGCGCAGATAGTGTTCGTTGGCACTTCGCTCCGCATAGAAGGTCAGGATGTCGCACACCACGGCGAACGAATCGAGCAGTGCAATGGTGAAGTCGTCATCAGCGCGCGTCTTCAGCCTGATCAGCGAAGGCGCGCTCGAAATCATGACCGAAGCGGAGTCGTAGACGTGGTCAAGATTGGCGTCCAACGACATCAGCAGGCGGCCATCGACAATCGATACGGCCCTGATCATGCGCAACTCGCTCACGATCTGTCCGCCGAGGTCAACCGCCGGTCCCTTCACCACCAACTGCTGTCCCGGCTCCAGCTTCTGTTCGGTGGAGGCAAGTGTGATCACCGAACCGGAAATCGGTCCCGGCCGCGCGGCTGTTACCGCGCGTTGCGACTGCGACAGCGCGTCGAGCATCGAGGTCTTGAACTGCGCCCAGGTGCCGGCGCGGTAGGCGACCTGGGACAGTCCCGGACGGTTGTCGATGGTTGCCGGGGTTTCCGCCGCGACGCCGTCACAGCAGTCGCATAGTCCGGTCCGGTTCATAGCCCACCATCCACGCTCAGCTCGAACAGGCCGCGCTCCGGGAAGTTAGGATCGTCGGCCAGTTCGAACAGCTCAATCGACTCAGGTATCAGGATGCCGTCCCGCAGGCCGGCGTCGCCCGGCGCCTGCTCGCGTTCAAAGCGGGTGATGGTGACGGACGCGACCCCGTCGACGGCTTGCGCGGCGGCATAGACCGGACTGAGATAGAATGGTTCGCCCATCAGGAAACGCCGCGGATTGAACACGCCAAGCGTGCCGTCGGGTTGCAATCCGCTGGTGAAAACGGCGAGCAGGGCCTTCTCGACGTCGGCGGCCACGAAGCTGGGGTCAGCGCAGACATGCATGCTGATGCGCAACGGCACACGGACGGCGTCCTCGACCTCAAGGTCGTAGCCGGCCATGCGGTAGCGCTCCATGTAGGCTTCCAATCCGGCCTCGAAGGCGGGATCGACCCGTTCGTTGGCGGTCCGTTCCACGGTCAAAAAAACCGTGGGCCAGCTGCCGGTCCAGCGGAGATTCGCCGCGGCGCGGGTGACACCGGGAAACTGCAGCGCCCGGTCTACATAGTCCTGTGCGGTGACGGCCCGCTCCTGAGTGCGGAAAGCGACGGGGGCGTTTTGCCGGACGTGCTCGACGGTTTCCGGGTCACGTCCGCCGAACGCGGGCATCGGATTGGACAGCGCCTCGATGAAGCCAGCGCCTGGGAAGGTCTGGTCGATCAGTCCGATGCTGTCCGCTGCGACGTTGCCGGCGGCGCCGTTGCCGACGCGGTAGTTCGCGGTGAAGGCCATATCCGGCGTAATGGCCTGGCCGTTCACACCGTCGCCGAAGCGCAGATAGGTGGTGCCGTCGACTTCCATTTCCGTCTCGAATTCGAACTGCTCTGGACCGACACCGGCATCCAGCAGGTCGCCGACCGCGGTCCAGCCTTGCATCCCGCCTGCGGTCTTGCTGGTCAGGGTAATAACCGGCGCGGTGTCCGCGGCGGTCCACAGCGAGGCGCGGGCGGCCGACTGGATAGGCCGGGTCGGATCGGGCGGGTCATCTGCGGTATAGGGATTGGCAGCGGCGAGCGTCACCGGCCGCTGCGACAGGCTCGGCCGGTAACGTACTGTCACCGAAACGTCGCCGAGGGCCTCCGGCTTCGAGTCCACAGGGTCGCCGAGGGTGCGCCCATGGTCGACGAGAATAACGTTGCCGTAAGCGAGGCTGACGCCGGTGATCGGCTGGGAACCGTGGGTGACGTCGGTGATACTGGAGACGCAGAGCGGAAAGCGCAGGGCATCGTCGCGGTGCCAGGCAATCCGCGTGATCGCCTGCCCGGTCAGCGGGTCGCCACCGACCTCCGCGTCGCGAACCAGCCGGACCACGCACCGTCGAGCCGGGTCAGCGTCAGCGGCGATGCCGGTTCGCGGCCCCAGGGCCTCGGCCAGGATCAGGATGTCGCCGCGTTTGAGCACGAAGGCGCCGGCCAGGGTCGCGCTCGTCGCCCCGATCTTCAGGCAGTCTTCCTTGGCACTCCAGTGATACAGAGGCATGGCGTTGTTGGCCGCGAGCAACGGCCGGGGCGACGGCAAGGGTGGATCGCCGGGCGCGAAGCGGTCGGCCAGGACCTCAAAGAACTCTGCTCCGGCGGTGATCGCTGCGCTGTAGTGCTCCAGGTCGCGTGGCAGCGCCGGCGCGCGAGCGCCGTCGAACAGGGTGCAGCAGCGTGTGCCCGGCGGCACGCCCTGCGGCAGATCGCCGGTCAGGCTCAGCCTGACCCAGGCACGCGCGTTGCTGCCGTCGTCGATCTGGTAATCGACCAGGCGAGCATGGCGCCGGATCGAAGTGCGCAGACGGGCGGTGGCGATATAGGCCTCGGTGTCGACAACATCCTGGCGATAGCTCAGCTGATCGGCGACGTAGGCGAGAACCTCGACCACCGCGACGCCAAGGTCGGCCGGGTTGCGCTCCATCCAGCGTGGCGCGAGCAGCGACATGCGGTCGAGCATGACCTGCACGAGAGCCGGATAGTCGCGGGCGAGGTAGTCGATGTTGGGCGCAGGCTGCGGTGGGCTGACGCAGATCGTGGCCGGCCTGCAGTCGAAGCGCTTGGCGCACTCCACGTGAAACACGAAGTCGGCGGCGCACAGCAGCGGATCGAAGCCCTCGGGTGTCAGCAGGGGATCGGCTGGCGCACCGGCAGGTCCGGCGGGTGCCGGCTTGCCGATGGTCAATCTATACGTCGAGAAGTCGCCGATCGGTGCGACCACCACGGCGATCTGGTCCAGTGCCGCGCGGGCGATCGACACGATGCGAATGGTGGTGATGCGCTCGCCGCCGGTGACCGTGAACAGGTCCTTCGACAGCGCAGCGCCGACCGCAGTCCCCAACGGATCGGTATCGAGGCTTACGTCGAAGATGAACTGCACGATGAGTCGGGTTTCGTCGGTGGGATCGACCTCCAGGAAGTCGATGCCGTTGGTCGGCACCAGCCGCGGATCGGTTCGCGATTCGCGCACCAGATTGCGGCGGTCCTCAAGTGCGGACGCGCTCATACGCTGCGACCAAACACGACGCTCGCGAGGTCGCCGCTACGTCGATCGATGTAGCTTATGGTGATGGTCAGCGTGGAATCTTCGGTGTCGACGGCGATACTGTTCACGTCGATCAGCGCGCCAAGCCACATCTGCAGCGCTCCCATGATGAGCATCTGGGTGGTGGCTGCGAGTTCCTGACTGTTTGGCGCGAACACCAGATTGAGCACACCGCTGCCGAACGATGGACGCATCACACGCTCACCCGGGCTGGTGAACAGCACCATCTCCATCAGCGCGCGGAGATGCGCGTCCGGCGCAGCTTCGGCCGTGCGGCCGCCGCCGTCGATCCGATACGGCGAGGCGATCGGCTGCAGATCGCCGCCGGCCACGGCCCCGCTCATAGCGCCAGAACCCGGGTTTGCGTCGAAGCCACGATGGGGGGGCCCTGCGGTGTGCCGGTGGCGCTGAACGCCAGCCCCGTCGAGGCCACGGTGATCGGCGGCGCACCATTGACCAGAACGCGGGTGGCCGCCGTCATCCACTTCACCTGCAGGCAGGGTTGCGGCGGCGGAATGGTGAAGCCGCAGCCCGCCACGAGATGCTGATCCGCGATGGTGGCGACGGGCATGCCGCTGACCAGGACGCGCGGACACCCGGGCGCAACGGTGATCTGGCCGCCATGCGGGCAGGTTCCGACGGCACCGACATGGAACACGGGACCTGGCATCGTTGCCTCCTTACATCACCGTCAGTGCACCCTGGTTGATCGTCACGATGTTGCCGATCATCGTCAGCATCGCGCCCTTGCCGTTCTGAATGTAAATGCCGGTTTCATTGATGATCAGCGACGCGGTGACTGTTTTCAGGATGATGCCACCGGTCGGGCCGGGCAGATCGCTGAGCTGCACGCAGGTGTTCAGCGGGGTCTGCAGAGTCATCGACGGCACGCCGGGCGGGGCGGCGCGCGCCATGGCGGGGACCTCGACGGCCGACCCCCAGTAGCACCCGACCCAGATCGGATAGTCTGGATCGCCTTGCTCGAACTCGATCCAGACGCCGGCACCGGGGATCGGTACCGTGAACAGGCCCATCTGAATGCCGCCAACCGGCAGACACGGCATCGCCCACGACGTCGGGGCAAAGGTCGACACATCGGGCACGATCACCTGGATTCGCCCCAGCTGCATCGGATCGATGTTGTTGATGACGGTGCCACGGTATTTGCCGAAGAACTGCTGTGACGCATTCGAGCTTTCGGCCTGCAGGGTATCGCTGTCGTCGGCTGCAACGTCGCTCATGATGGAATGCTCCCTACCGTGGACACGAGCCCGTTACGGGTAAGTTCGAAATCCTGCTTGTATTCGCCGCGTTTGATGTTGTGCGTGACTGCGTTGACGTAATAGAGACCATCGAAAGCGGTGCCCGCGCCGCGAAGTCCCACCAGCTTGCGCGCCTTCAGCACCTGCCCGTAACGGAGCACGTTGAGCGACCCGCTTGCCGTTACGGTGTCGGCGCTTTTCGAGGCCCGCGCCATGGCGATCAGGGCGGCGCGCATCGCCGACCACTTGGCGGCACCAACCGTCAGGTCGATGCCGGTCGGGATGGGCTGGATGATGCCGAGCGGCGGATTGAGCGGGGTGATCGCACCGACCGCGATCGGGATCGGGATCTTGGTCGTTTGCTCCTGGATGATGACGATGGGCAGCTTCCTGTGGTCGTTCTTGAACGTGAACTGAAGATGCTCGACGTTGGAGTAGGCGTCGGCGTCGATCCCGAGTGCGGGCTGCGCGGCGCCAAGCTTGATCTGCGGGCCCCAGTAAGCGACGCTCATGCCCGGCTGCGGCCCCGGGTCGAGATAGAACACGTAGCCCACCGCGTCCGCCAGCCGCTTGATGTGCTTCAGGTCGGTGCCTTTCTGGCGCGGAATGCGATCGATCGGGATCGGGATGTCAATCAAAACGCTGGGGATGATCATCGGGATGACGCCAAGCAAGGCGTATTTGACCAGCGCGAGGGCGACCTGGGCCTCGGCCGGCATGGCGGGAAACGGCAGCCCGCTGATATCGAAATAATCCATCACCCGGGTCAGGTCCTCGCCCATCACCGTGAGCGTCGTCCTGCCATTCTGCACGTCGGTGCCGACGTGATGGTCGGTCATGACGCCGTCCATCAGCACGTTCATGGTGCCGTTGACGGTGACTCCAATGACCACGCGGACCAGCGGCGGGATCGCACCGCCGCCGATCAGAAACAGGGTTTGCAGCGGCGAGTTGACGTCGATCGTGAAGTGGAGCTCGAAGCCGCTGCGGCCGGCCGCCTTGGTGGTGACCCTGACCGATTCCAGCGCGTCGATGACCGGCTTGGAGACTCTAATCGGAACGACCGGACCGATCCACAGGGTCAATTCGATGGCGTTGGTCATGCCAGGCCCGAGGCGGTTGTCGCTGGCAGCGGGATCCTGATGGACTGGCCGTCGACCAGCGTCTCGCCGGGCCGCACCCCCAGATTGGCGTCCACGATGCGCCAGTACAGCAGCGGATCGCCGAGGTAGCGGGCCGCGATCGTGTCGATACGGTCGCCCTGCTGCACGTTGTGGGAAACAAGTGTCGGGAACGCCGATGGCTGCGGAATGAAACGACGCCGGACGTAGCGGAGCACACGGCCGTCGGGTGTTCGATACTCCAGCACCGGCAGTCCGTAGTAGCGGCTGCTGGCACCAAAGTTTGTTTCAGGAAGTGCGCCGGCTGCGATCAGCGCATTCAGCATGTCGCTCATGCGATCCCCGTCAGTCCGAGTTTGCCGAGCGCGCCGCCTGAAGCCTGCTGGGCGAGACGCTCTTTCTGTTGCTGGTAAGCGAGATAGATGCTGCCGCCGCTGGACGCGTAGGGCAGGTCGTCAATGCTCAGGACCCGGAAGCCGAGCGAGACCTTGGCCCGTATCGGGTTGAGCGCGCTGTCGAACATTTCTTCTGTGATGCTGAAATCGGTGATACGGACCGGGACGACCCGCGCCTTGCTCCAGACGAACAGCACCAGCGGCGCGTCCATCGGGGCGATTTCCAGCGTACCGGCGCGGGCGTTGGCATCGGCCGCCGCAAGCTGCTGCGTCGTCGGGTAGATGATCGTTTCCAGGGCCGCAAGCTGAGGGGCGATGCCGCTGCTGACGGCCGTGGCATTGTTGTCGGGATCGGCAAGCGCATCGGTGGCGTCGATCTCGGCGTCCAGCTTGATCGTCTCGATCGGGGGACCCTTCAGGCGCATCTGGTCGACGTGCGGGCCACTGTCCGTCCCGACGCCCTGCGCCTGCAAAGTACGAGTCAGCGTTTCCGGGTTATACTGCAGCACGATGATGCGCAGCGCCGAGGCGTTGGCCGGATCGACCAGCACGAGACCGCCCTTCAGCATCAGCTTCTCCTTCGAGGCGCATGAGCGGTTGTCGCTGGCGGGCCGGCGGCCACCGCGCGGGTTTGACCGGCACCGATGACGCCGCGATGAATGCGTTCAGCCAACCCGGCAGCGAGCGCGTCGGGTGCAGCGTTCGGTGCAATCGTCATCGCCGGCGCAGACAGTTGCCCGATGTGGCCGCCCCGCCCCGCTGACTCTGGCTGCGTGGTGAAAATCCGCACCAGCTCACGCTCGAGCGCCGCGGCGGTGGCGGCGCGTCCCGGGCTGCCGACGGCATCCAGAACGATCTCGTCGATGGTAATCACGACGCGGCGCGGCTTCATGCCCAGCCTCCGATCTCGACGTCGCTGGGCATCCGTTCCAGCTTGGCGCATTCGGCCAGCGCAGCGCGGCGCAGGTCGGCCATCGTGACCGATCGTTTCCCCTCCGCAGCCAGAAATGCCGCGTGCATCGCAATGTTCCGAATGCTGGCGCCAGTTACCGTCAGTCGAGCCAGCCGTCCGAAATCGATCTCCCCCAGCGGTACGCGCGGCCCCAGCGCCCGGTGCCAGATGTCGACCCGCTGCTTGACGTCCGGATGCGGGAAGCTGACCACGAAACGAAGACGCCGCATGAAGGCGGCGTCGATGGCGCTGCGCATGTTGGTGGTCAGAATGGCGATGCCGCGATAGGCCTCCATCCGCTGCAGCAGATAGCTGACTTCGAGGTTGGCGTAACGGTCCTGGCCGTGCTCGACCTCACCACGCTTGCCAAAGATGGCGTCGCATTCGTCGAACAGCAGGATCGTCCCCCCGCCTTCCGCGGCGTCGAAGATGCGGCGCAGGTTTTTTTCCGTCTCGCCGATATACTTGCTGACGAGCTGGCTGAGGTCGACGCGATAGACATCGAGATCCATCTCCCCGCCGATGACCTCCGCAGCCAGCGTCTTGCCCGTGCCGCTCGGGCCGTAGAACAAAACGCCCAGCCCCAGTCCCCGCTCATGCCGTTCGGCCATGCCCCAGGCGTCGTGCACCGTGCTGCGGTTGCGAGCGTAAGCAACGATATCACGAAGCGTCCGCTCCTGATCCGGCGCCAGAATGAGATCCTTCCAGCCCGGGCGGTCCTCCAGACGCTGCGCGATCTCGGACAGCTCATTGTGATGCATGCCCCGGGCGGTGCGCCACAACCGCTCGTCCAGCGATCCCTCAGGTTCGGCTCGCGCGCGCTGCACCGTCGCGACAATCGTGACGGCATCGAAGTCGAATTGCGCGTTGACCCGGCTCACCTGGTCCTCGTCCTGTGCGGGCGCCTCGCCTGCGGTGACCTCCAGCGCGCTGAGCCAGAGCTGACGCTGCTCCTGCCTCGTTGGCCTCGGAACTTCGAACACCTGCGTCAGCCTGCCGCCCAGCTTCATGGGGAGCCGCGCGGCGATGATCGCTGGAGTCGCACAATGATCGAGACATCGCGCAAGCAGCTCCACCCCCAGCGGTTCCGCCAGGTCATGGGCATCGATGTACAGGCCGGCCGAACGAAGCAGCGCCTCGCGCTCCCAGATGCGGGCCCAGACCTCCAGCTCGTCCGGCCGAGCCAGCAGGGAGGCCGTGGTTACGCCGTATGTGAAATGGTTGAGTTGACCAAACGCCTCGGATGCGATCTCCCGCTTGGCGTGCACGTCGTGACCGACCAGTTGCACGCGGTGGGGTGCATGGCCCGGGCCGGCTAGCCGCAGGATCGCGCTGACCTGAGCGGCAATTTGTTGCTGACTAGGAACCAGTTGCTTCGGCCGGCTCAGCGGCGCAAGCACCGATGCAAGGCGGCCATCCAACTGCCCGACACCCGCGAGGTGATGCAAGAAGACCTCATCAATGCGCAGCGTGGCCGTGGTCAGGGGAACGCCTCGCTCGACATCGATCAACCCGAACCTGCGCAGCGGATGCGCCGGCGTCAGTGCACTCCAGTGCGCGCCGTCGAACGCCGCGAGTGCAAGGCCGAAGGTCGGGTGCGCGCGTGCGGCGTCCCCGTGGGCCCGCGCACACAACGCCGCAAAGCCGGCTTCGAGTTCAACCGCTGCACACATCACGACGATCCGCCTTTCGAACGTCGACAGATGGAGACGTTCCGTGGCCAGATCCAGCGTGCTGAAAATATGAGGCTGCGGCGCGGCCGGCTCGCTTTCCACCGGCAACCCCGCATGACGCAGGAGCAGCGTACGCACCTCATCGATCTCTGCGGCGAGGGCCACCTGATTGGAATGAAACCAGTCTTGCAGTGCGTCGTGAGGCATCACAGCGTGACCTTTGGGGTGACGTACGCCTTCGTGACCGGATCGACATCGAGGGGACTATCGGCACCGTCGATTCGAATGCGGGCCAGATAATCGCCCGCAGGAACACCCTGTATGTGCACGAGGGCCCGGTCAGGCGGCGCGATATCCTTCGCCTCGGCGTCGAACATGTAGGATTGCGGTGCCTCGCCGACCGCGAGGTTCGTCTTGTTGAGGATCAGGGAGATCTTTTGCGTTGCGGTGATCGGCGGATCGAGTGTCACCGTGATCGGAATCACCGGTGGGGTGACCGTCGTATCGGGCGGCCCAATGGTGATCAGGTAGTCGTGGGGCAACGCGACGGCGCGTCTGATCACCGGCTGCAGAATGAACGAGGCAACGTTGGATTCGACAAGCGGTGCCTTGGGATTCACGCCGAGATCGACTTGCCGCACGACCCGCAGTGTGTTGATCCCCGCCAATAGCGGCGGCGGCGTGACCGAAACGGTTGCGCCATTGCCGATCACGGTTGGGGTTCGTGGCACCTGGGGGTTGCCGCCGAAAACCACCACGGTATCGCGGCCGGTCAGGTTGGTGCCGGTGATGGTTATGGATGCGGCCGGCCCGAAGGCAAGGATCTGGGGATCGATCTGCTGTATCGAGGGCTCCAGGAAGGGCCGCACGATCAAGTTACGAGCCAGTACCGGCAGCGCCGACACAATCGGCGCCTTGGTCTCGATCAGCACGACGGAAACGGCATAGGCGGCAGATACACGGAACTTGCTCTGAAACGCAGTCCACAATTTCGATAGTTCTTCGGTCCCAAGCTGCTGGGGCACGATTTTAACCAGTTCGATCTGGTCGGCGAGGTCGGCGGTGGCCAGCGCGCGGTCGACGTCGGTGGTCGGCGACTGGAATACCCTCTGGATCTTGTTCCGGAACAGGACGGGAATTTCATGCAGCGCCTGCATGCCGATTCCCAGCACGATCTGCGCCTCGTAGTCGTTTGGACTGTAGGCACTCAAAAGATAATGGAGATCGATTGCAAGTGGTGCTCGGTTAATGACGCCGCCGTCGGATCCGCGGGTGGGAAGGCCCACCTCCCGCCATCCCGGATTATAGGTGACGTGATAAAGAAACAGGTTGAGATTGGTGATTTCCGTTGCGACTCCGGTCGGGATGTGGTCGGGCGGTGCGGAGGTCGTGGTTGCGGCCCCAAGAATGCTGGACATGGTCTGACGCGCGGTGGCGACCGCGTCGTCGATGATCGCGGCAATGACTCGCGAAGTTGCGGCGACAGCCAACGCGGTGCTCACGATCGCCCCCGCTCGCGGCTGCGCAGATAGGCCTCGAGTGTTGGCCGTTGCAGGCGGCTCTTTGGCGGAGCCGGTGGCGCCGGGGCCGCAGGGTGGGCCGCTCGCACGTCAATCCTACCGATATGGACATGGATCGTGGGGGGCTCCAGCGCCGCCGGAGTCGCGTCCGGTTGGATCCGCTCGGCGCGCGCGCGGGGGGGCATCGCAGCAGGGTGGTGGTTCGCACTGAGCGCAACGCGGGATGCGTGCCGGGGCGACACGTCTAACGCCGGCTGGGCAGCGGTCCAGGCACCTACGGGGACGAGAGGCATCAGCCGCGCCTCGGCGTCGTCGCCCGAATTCCAGGGCCCGAACAAACCATTAGGCACATCCCGCGCCCGATCGAGCCCATGGCGAACGCCGGGTTCAAGGTTAGCGTCTGCATCACTGTGAAACGATGCCTGCGGCGCTGCGTCTTGCGGCATTGACCGGGCGGCGCCGCGAACCCGCGTGGAAGCGGTGACAGCGGCGGAGTGGTGGCTCGCGTCAACGTCGCCCGGCGGCAGCGGCGCCTCCATGGCGACAGCCCGATCAAAGGGGACTTCGCTGGTCTCCAGCGATACAATCGGCAGCTTGCGCAGCACCGCGGGTGGCGACGGGAGATCGCGGAGCGTCAACGGTCTCGTATCGGAACGGTAGCCCGGCCGCGGTGCAAGACTGTCCTCACGCCCGGACGCCCGCGCCACGACCCGTGCGAGGAAGCCGGTCATTGCAGCAGCTCCAGATAGCGGCGCCGGCGACGCTCAGGCAATGCCAGGATGGCGCTTTCGGACCAGCCGTAGCGTGCGGCCAGGGCATGAACGTCTTCGATCAGTCCCGCGGCATACGCGGCAATCTCGGTCCAGAAGAAACGACCAATGTCCACCGGCACAATAAACGTGGCTTCGCAGTCCGGACAGGCGACCTTGAGGTCGAGCCACGTCGTGTCGCACAGCCGCTCCAGTTCCTGCTCGATGGCGTGCAGCGCGGCCCCGTCCAAAGCAGCCCCGCTCGTTGGCTGGGACTGGCACCGCATGAGCAACGATTGCGCGGCGATGACGGGGTCTTGAAGGTGCGCGACAGCGGCGAGATCGCCGCTGTCGGGGACCCGCACGCGGACGGCACGGCCGTCGACCTCGACCAGACCTTCATCCTCCAGCACCGTGGTGGAAGTGTCCGGCAGGTCGAACGAGACGTCGATCTTGCAGCCGCAGGCCGCGCAAACGGCCACGCCGTCAAGTCTGCTGCCGAACGCCGCCACCCGGCTGGACAGCAGCAGCGCATCGCGACGATGGATTGGTAGCGCAACGAGATAGCCGCGCTCACCGGCAGTGAACGCCGACAGGATCGACAGCACCCGGTCGATCGGATGCTCCCGCTCGGCGCGCTCCCAAAGTTTCAGCACGGCGTCTGCCTCCATCACGGCGTCAGCGTCGGCTCGGTCGGTTCGGTGACTGAGATATCACGTTCCCACCCTTCATTCTCGAGCTTGATGTGCTGGATGGCGACGGCATTCGCGTTGGCATCCAGATCAGGCAGCGACTGAAACTCCGAGACCCAGCAGCGAAATACCTTATAGGCAATGACTTTCTGCCCGGACTCATTATAAAGTTCCAGCAACAGGTCCTTGCGGAAGTCCTTCAGAGACACCTCGGACCCCAGACCGGCGCCCAGATTCCAGACCTTATTCGCCCAATTCTCGAATTCCGGATCGTGGGTGACACCGCGTTCGAGAGTGATCGCATCGAAGTCGCTGCGTCCCGGTGATTTACGCGTGGTACTGGGATCGCCGCCTTCGCGATGCTTCACCACCTCCGTGGTGCGCTTGAGCATTCCGACCTTGCTGATCCCGGCGACGTAGCGTCCATCCCATTTTACCTTGAACTTGAAGTTCTTGTAAGGATCGAAACGCTGCGGGTTGACACTGAACTGCGCCATCGCTGTTCCCCTCAGGACGAACCGGTCTGACCGGCGAGTTGCTGGATCTGCAGCACGACGAACTCAGCGGGCCGCAGCGGCGCGAAACCGACGACGATGTTGACCACGCCGATGCTCTGATGATACGGCGTAGTTGTTTCGCTATCGCATTTCACCAGGTAGGCGGCTTTCGGTGTTCCTCCGGCGAACGCGCCTTTGACGAACAGGTCCTGCATAAACGACTGCACGTTCAGACGGATCTGCGACCACAGGGGCTCGTCGTTCGGTTCGAAGACCACCCATTTGGTGCCACGGAACAGGCTCTCCTCCAGGTAAAGAGCCAGACGTCGAATCGGCAAGTACTTGTAGTCATCGGTCAGCTCGTCGGCGCCGCGCAGGGTACGGGCACCCCAGACGACTTTGCCGACGAAGGGGAAGGACCGCAGACAGTTCACGCCGCGTGGATTGAGTTGACCGTTCTCGTCGTCCGTCATCTGGACCGACAGGCCCTGCACGCCGGCCAGTCCCGCCGCGATGCCCGCAGGCGCCTTCCAGACGCCGCGCGTGGTATCAGTTTGCGCAACGACGCCGGCGACCGCACCCGAAGGCGGATAGGAATTGAGCTGTCCCTTGCGCAGCGGATCGGGCTGGACCAACATCGGGAAGTAGATTGCCCCATAGTCGCCGTTGGCTGTCAGATTAAGCCCCGACGGCCCGACCGTTGCATTTGCAACCGTCACCCAGTCGCTTGGTGGATCGACCAGCAGCACCGCGCGCCGCTTCCTGCAGTAGGCTAGCGCCAGCGGATAGACGTTGCTGAAAAACACGCTCGTCGAGTTCCAGGTGGACGTGTCCGGAGGCAGGCACAGCAGATTGAAGATATCCGCGTCTTCCAACGCATAGACGCCCTTCTTGCTGCCGTCGGCCGGCACGTAGAGCCCGGCATCCAGAATGATCCCACCGTCGACGCCACCGCTCAGGTTG
>DASWON010000277.1:0-5311 GCA_036398735.1 Rhodopila sp. | reverse complement strand
CCGTTGCATGCGAACACCTGTCCCCGCGACCGCACGAATCCTCCCCTCCCGATGAACGTCGGCTTGGTCATCTTCGACTGCGACGGCGTGCTGATCGACAGCGAGGCGCTCTGCGACCGGGTGGTCTCCGCCGAACTGACGCATGACGGCTGGGGCCTTTCACCGACCGAGTGTCATCGCCTGTTCCTCGGTCTGACCTTCCCCGACATCCAGCGCGCAGCCGAGGTGCAGTTGGGGCGCGGTCTCGGCCCCGACTGGGTGGATCGCATCGTCAGCCGGGTCACCGCGGTCATGGCGGCCGAAGCCGACCTCATCCCCGGTGCCCGCGAGGCCCTCGAAGCCACCGCGGAGCTCGGCCTGCCGTTCCGCATCGCCTCCAACTCCTCGCGCACCGAGATGGCGGCCAAATTCACCCGCACCGGGCTTTGGCCGCTCGTCGAGGGCCGTATCCACAGCGCCTACGACCTGATCGCCCGTGGCAAGCGCGGCAAACCCGACCCCGACCTGTTCCTGGAGACCGCGGCCGCCGAGCACGTCCCGCCGGGCGCCTGCATCGTGATCGAGGACTCGCTCGCCGGCGTTCGAGCGGCGGTCGCCGCGGGGATGACCTGCCTCGGCTTCAGCCCGGAGGGCGATGGTGAGCACCTGAGTCAGGCAGGCGCCCTTCCCTTCGCCTCGATGTTCGCTCTGCCAGACCTGCTGCGCGGCTTCCTGCAGGGACACAATGACCATCCAGGCTCCGGGGTATCTGTCGATGACCATTGAGGCGCTGGGGTATCTGTATCCGTGGACCAAGGCGTTCCACGTGATCGCCATGATCGCCTGGATGGCCGCCACCTTCTACCTGCCCCGCCTGTTCGTCTATCACTGCGACCTGCGGCCCGGCAGCATCGAGAGCGAGCGCTTCAAGGTCATGGAATACCGGCTGTTCCGGCAGATCATGAACCCCGCCATGATCGCGACCTGGGTGTTCGGAATCATCCTGGTGCTGACACCCGGGACCATCGACTGGTCTGCCGGCTGGTGGCACGTGAAGCTGCTCTGTGTCATCCTGATGTCCGGGTTTCACGGCGCGGCGTCGCGTTGGCGCAAGGACTTCCTGGCCGACGCGAACCGCCGCAGCCAGAAATTCTATCGCATCGCCAACGAGGTGCCGACCGTGCTGATGGTCGTCATCGTCATCATGATCATCGTCCGCCCCTGAACCATCGCCGCCACTGGATCATCATCGCACGCTGGATCATCATCGCCCGCCTGGATCATCACCGTTCCCTGGATCATCACCGTTCCCTGGATCATCACCACTCCCTGGCGCGATGCCCGGCGATGGCAACATCGGCCAATCATGCCGCGGCCGTGTATCGGCGCCGCGCCGGCGGTCCGGGAACGGCGTTGTTCCGCCTATGCTGAAGGAGTTCCGCCGTGCCGCTGCGCATCGTCGACGTCCGCGAGGTCACCAAGCCGATCAGTTCACCGATCCGCAACGCCTATATCGACTTCAGCAAGATGACTTCCAGCCTCGTCGCTGTCGTCACGAACGCGCAGCGCGACGGCAGGACGGTCGTCGGCTACGGCTTCAACTCCAACGGGCGCTACGGCCAGGGCGGGTTGATCCGCGAACGGTTCGCGCCGCGCATCCTGGAGGCTGAACCCGCATCCCTCCTGGACGAAACCGGCGACAATCTTGACCCGGACAAGGTCTGGAGCACGATGATGCGCAACGAGAAGCCTGGTGGCCACGGCGACCGATCAGTGGCGGTGGGCACAATCGACATGGCGGTCTGGGATGCCGTGGCGAAAATCGCCGGCAAGCCGCTGTTCCGCCTGCTCGCCGAGCGGCATGGGGTCGTCGCCGATCCCAACATCTTCGTCTATGCCGCGGGCGGATATTACTATCCGGGAAAAGATGACTCAGCCTTGTGCGCCGAAATGCGCAGCTATCTCGAGCGGGGCTACACGGTCGTCAAGATGAAGATCGGCGGCGAACCGATTGCCGAGGATCGTCGCCGCATCGAGGCTGTGCTCAAGGAAATCGGTCCGCACGCGCGTCTCGCGGTCGATGCGAACGGCCGTTGCGATCTCGAGACGGCGATCGCCTACGCAAAGATGCTGCGGGACTACGATCTGTTCTGGTACGAGGAAGCCGGGGACCCGCTGGACTATCAGTTGCAGGCAGCACTGGCCGAGTTTTATCCGGGACCGATGGCAACCGGTGAGAACCTGTTCAGCCACCAGGATGCCCGCAACCTGATCCGCCATGGCGGCATGCGTCCGGACCGCGACTGGCTACAGTTCGACTGCGCCCTGTCCTATGGACTGTGCGAATACCAACGGACGCTCGCGATGCTGAAAGACCATGGCTGGTCCTGGAAACGCTGCATTCCGCATGGCGGGCACCAGATGTCGCTCAACATCGCTGCCGGCCTGGGGCTTGGCGGCAACGAGAGCTATCCCGATGTGTTCCAGCCGTACGGCGGCTTTCCCGACGGCACGCAGGTTCGCGACAGCATCGTCACACTGCCGGATCTGCCGGGTATCGGCTTCGAAGCGAAATCCGATCTCTATGCGATCATGCGCGACCTCGCGCATTGAGGCTGCCGAAGACTGACCGCCGCGGTGGGGTTCGGCGTCTCCCGCGTCGCCACCGGCGTGGGTCCCCGGCGTTGAGCCGGCGCATGCAGCACGTCACGGCCGGCCGCTGATCCACGTTCAGTTGGTCCTCAGTCAGTGGCCCCTCATCCGGGTCGAGATCCGGTGATGACATGAACGGAGCATCTTCACGGTGACTGGCGGCGCTGCCGGGTGGCCAACCTCTGTGTCGTCACCGGTCGAGCGAGGCCCGCGAATGCGCGGCTGGCCGGGCCACCTACGACTTGCGGAATTTCCGAGTGCAAGTCGGGGGTCACCGGGCCGGCTGTGCGGTAATGACGCAAGCGTGGCTGCCTGGCCGCCCGGTGATGACACAAAGGTTGGCCGCATGGCTACCCGGTGATGACGCAGGAATTGGCTGACTGGCTGCCCGGCGACGACACAGGGTTTGGCTGCCGGCTGCCCGGCGATGATGCAGGCGTGGCTGCCTGGCCGCCCGGTGATGACACAGAGGTTGGCCGCATGGCTACCCGGTGATGACGCAGGAATTGGCTGCCTGGCAAGACTTCCGCTCACGCTGAAAGGGCGTGGGTCACGCGTCGCGCTTCGGAGTACCAGCCAAGGCCTCGGCGGCGCAGATGACGCCCCGTCGAGGCCCGTGGCCCCCGTCAAGCGTGCAGACGCGCGATGTCCAGCAGCACGTTGGCCTCAAGCGCCTTCTCGTCCAACCGGTGCTTGACGAGATCGCCGATACTGACGATCCCGACCAACCGTCCTCCCTCGAGGACGGGAAGATGCCGAATCTTCGCCATCGTCATCGCCGCCAGGGCATCCTCAACCTTGTCGTCGGGCCGACAGGTCACGAGCGGCGCGGTCATCAGCTTGTCGACCGTGAACGTCAGCGCCCTGGCGCCGTGTTCGGCGATCGCATTGAGGAAGTCGCGCTCCGAGAAAATCCCGACATGGCGCATCCACTGGTCCTCGACCACGACCGCGCCGATCCGTTCGGCCGACAGCTTGCGCACGGCGGCTTCCACGCTGTCGGTGGTGCGGATCTTGACGACCTGATAGCCTTTGGTGTGCAGGACGTCGGAAATGGACATCGAAGTCGCTCCCTTTCTGAAACCAGAATGCGTCTCAGATAGGCAGCACGAAGAGCGACCCCAAGCAGCGTGGCCGATTGTTCAGCTGGCGGACAGGATCAGCTGGAGGGCAGGATCAGCTGGAGGGCAGGATCAGCTGGCCGGGGCGATGGTAATGCGCCGGTTCTGTTTGCCCTTGTTTTCGATCTTCAGTACCCGGACCGGACCAATCTCGCCCGTGCGGGCGACATGCGTGCCACCGCAAGGCTGTAGATCGACCGGTGTCTCCCCGGCACCGATACGGATCAGCCGCAGCCGACCCGTTCCGCGTGGCGGCTGCACCGACATCGTGCGCACCAGTCCGGGGTCGGTGTCCAGGATCGCTTCATCCACCCATTCGATCCGCACGGGATGATCGGCTGCGATCAGGGCATTCAAGCCGGCCTCGATCGCCTCGCGCGGCGGCGGGCTGGGCAGGTCGAAGTCCAGCCGGGACTTGTCGGCGCCGACCGATCCGCCGGTGACCGCCGCGCCCTTGATCAGGCTGCACAGCAGATGCATCGCGGTGTGCATACGCATATGGGCGTGGCGACGCGGCCAGTCGACCACGGCTTCAACCGTCGCTCCGATCCGGGGCAACGCCGCATCCGGCGCCAGACGATGGAGGATCGCCTCCCCCTCGCCTTTGACGGCTTCGGCGATCGGTGTCTCGCCACCCTGCCAGCGCAACACGCCGGTGTCGCCGGGCTGTCCGCCGCCACGTGCATAGAATACGGTGCGGTCGAGCACGATCCCCTCAGGCCCGCTCGCAATCACCGTCGCCGTCACGCTGGGCAGGGCCGGATCATCGAGAAAAAGTCGTTCTGTCATGGCGTCATCCACTTCTGGCGAAGCCAGTCCCGCTTCGAGGCGAACCAGAACAGGCCAATCGCGGTGATCGAGTTGGCGAAACGTCCGGCGAAAGCGGCCTCGATGGCGTCGGCGGCGGACCAGATTCGCACGCGAATATCTTCGCTTTCCGAGACCTCACCGCCAAAGCCGACGATCCCCTCGTGATCGCCGGGCGGAGCGACCACCCGGCCGGCATAGAGATGGCAGAACTCGTCGGCGCCGCCGGCCGTGAGCATGAACCCGCCGATCCGCTCGACGCGGTCGGCATCCATGCTCATCTCCTCGCGCATTTCGCGGCGGATCGTCTCCGCCGGATCCTCGTTGTCCTCGCACAAGCCGGCCGGAAACTCGACCAATGTGGGCTCGATCCCGGCGGCCAGGGCGGGTAAGCGGAACTGCTCGATCAGCACGAGCACGTCGGCCACGGGATCATATGGCAGCAGCGCGGCGGCATGACCGCGGCGCCAAAGTTCCCAGGTGCGGGTGGCGGAGAGAGCGCCGTCAAAGCGTCGATGCCTGAACTTGATCACGTCCAGCGGGAAACGCCCCGACCAGACGCGCTGTTCGGATTCGATGACCACATCCGGACGTGCGGGGATCGGGCATGTGGAGCGATGCAGCATGGACGGTTGTAGCGATACCGCCCCACTTCCTGTCAACCGCGGCGGAATACGCTGACGCTCTCCAGCCGGGCCGACCATAGAAACTGGTCGATCGCGGTCGCGGCCTCCAGCCGGTAGCCGGCACCG
>DASWON010000276.1:0-4482 GCA_036398735.1 Rhodopila sp. | reverse complement strand
AGCCGCATCGGCGTCAGGTCGCCGCCGCCGCCGAACCAGCCGCGCGTCGTCACCAGCATGCGCGTGTTCATGTGCGCCGCCGGCACCAGCGGGCTTTGCGGATGGGCGACGACGCTGATGCCGGACGCCCAGAAACGCGGGTCCTGCTCGGCTCCGGGGATGGAGGCGCGGAACTCCGGACTGAACTCACCCCATACGGTGGACACGTTCACGCCCACCTTCTCGAACACCCGGCCCTGCTGCATGACGCTGATGACGCCGCCGCCGCCCTCCTCGCCGGTGTCGGTGGGACGCGACCAGGGCTTGCGGACGAAGCGCCCGGGCGGACGGTCGGACAAGGGGCCGGCCTGCTCGTCCTCGATCCGTTCGAACGTGGCGCACAGGTCGTCGCGCAGCGCCTCGAACCAGGCGCGGGCGGCGGCCTTCATCGCCGCGTGCTGCGGTGCGGCAGAGGAGGGCGTCAGTACGGCAGAGTCTTCCAGGCCAGGCACTTGCGGCACTTCAATAGCCTCCAATTTACGCTAAACAGAATGGGCTGACACCGTGCCGTGTTGCAGGGGCCTACTCCGGCCTCTATGAACCACGGCATCGGGAATGGCTTGGGACGCATCGCCGGCCCGGGCCAGTATAGAGGAATTCCATGTCCGACATAGACCACGCAAGCGTCCGCCAAGCGATCACGACAGTCGGCAGCCCGGACCCGACGAAGCGCGACTTCCTGAAGCTGCTGACCGGTGCGGCGGCCGGCATCGGCGCAGTCTCGCTGGCGTGGCCGTTGATAGACAGCATGGCGCCGGCCAAGGACGTGCTGGCGCTGTCCAGCATCGAGGTTGACCTGGCGCCGATCCAGGAGGGCCAGGGGATCACCGCGGTCTGGCAGGGCAAGCCGATCTTCCTGCGCCACCGCACCGCGGACGAGATCAAGGAAGCCCAGAACACCCCGCTCAAGGACCTGATTGACCCGGCGACCGACGCATCCCGCGTCAAGGCCGGCAAGGAGCAATGGCTCATCGCCATTGGCATCTGCACCCACCTGGGCTGCATCCCGCTGGGCAACAAGCCAAGCGACCCGCGCGGCGACTATGGCGGCTGGTTCTGCCCCTGCCATGGCAGCCAATACGACACGTCGGCCCGCGTCCGTCATGGACCCGCTCCGGCGAACCTCGCACTGCCGCCGTATGCGTTTACGGCTGACACCAAGATCAAGATCGGCTGAGGAGAAACAGCATGGCCGGCCTGCACAAGTCCGAATTCGAGAACCCTGTCGTCAACTGGATAGACACCCGTCTGCCGGTATTCACGATGATGCAGAAGGAGTACGGCTCCTTCCCGACGCCCAAAAACTTCAACTATTTCTGGAACTTCGGCGCGCTGGCGATAATATCGCTGGCAATCATGGTTGCGACGGGCGTCTTCCTGTCCATGAACTACGCCGCCAATACCAGCCTCGCCTTCGACAGCGTCGAGCGCATCATGCGCGACGTGAACTACGGCTGGCTGCTGCGCTACGTCCATGCCAACGGCGCCTCGATGTTCTTCATCGTGGTCTACATCCACATCTTCCGGGCGCTGTATTACGGGTCATACAAGGCTCCGCGCGAGCTGATCTTCATGCTCGGCGTGGTCATCCTGCTGTTGATGATGGCAACGGCGTTCATGGGCTACGTGCTGCCTTGGGGTCAGATGTCCTACTGGGGCGCCACGGTCATAACAGGGCTGTTCTCGGCCATACCGTTCGTTGGCGATGGCATACAGACGTGGCTGCTGGGCGGGCCGAACGTGGACAACGCGACGCTCAACCGCTTCTTCAGCCTGCACTACCTGATGCCGTTCATTATCACCGGCGTGGTGTTCCTGCACGTGGCCGCGATCCACATTGCCGGGTCGAACAACCCGCTGGGCATTGACGTCAAGTCGCCGCAGGACACGCTGCCGTTCCATCCCTACTACACCGCCAAGGATAGCATCGGCGTTTGCGTGTTCCTGTTGGTGTTTGCCGGGCTGGTGTTCTTCGCACCCAACTTCCTGAACCACCCGGACAACTTCATTCCGGCCAATCCGCTGGCCACCCCGGCGCATATCGTGCCCGAGTGGTACTTCCTGCCGTTCTACGCCATTCTACGGTCGGTGCCGAACAAGCTCGGCGGCGTCATCCTGATGTTCAGCGCCATCGCAGTGTTGTTCGTGTTGCCGTGGCTCGACACGTCGCCGGTCCGCAGCACGCGGTTCCGCCCGATGTATAAGCCGTTCCTGGCCCTGTTCGTCGTGTCGTTCTTTGCGCTGGGCTACGTCGGCGGCAAGCCTCCGGAGGGCTGGAACGTCGTGATCGGCCAGGTGGCGACTGCCTATTACTTCCTGCACTTCCTGGTCGTGCTGCCGGTTCTGGGCGTGCTGGAGAAGCCGCTGCCCCTGCCGGAAAGCATCTCCCGGCCGGTGATTCGCCGCGGCGGTGATTTCACTGGCGGCGGCGGCCCGTTGCCTCAAGGGGCCACGGCGAAGCCAATGGAGAAGTCGTGATGCGGCTAGCATATCTCGTCGTGACGGGGCTGCTGTTCGCAGCCCCGGCTACGGCTTTGGCCCAGGGACACGAGGCCGTTGAGGCGCCGGCGCAGAACTGGAGCTTCAACGGGCCGTTCGGCACCTTCGACCGTGCCTCGGCTCAGCGCGGCTTCCAGGTTTACAAGGAAGTTTGCTCAAACTGCCACTCCATGAAGGAGATGTACTACCGCAACCTCACCGGCATCGGGCTGTCCGAGGAGCAGGTGAAGGCGGTTGCAGGTGCCGTCGAGGTTCCAGGCGGCACCGACGACTCCGGCAACCCGGTCGAGCGCCCCGCAGTTCCGTCCGACCACTTCCGCTCGCCCTTCGCCAACGACAAGGCGGCGCGTGCAGCAAACGGGGGCGCCCTGCCTCCGGACCAGTCACTGATCGTCAAGGCCCGGGAACACGGCTCCGACTACGTGTTTGCCCTGCTGCAGGGCTACAAGGACGCGCCTCCGGGCGTGAAGGTCGGCGACGGGCAGTATTACAACGAGTATTTCCCCGGCAACCAGTTGGCGATGCCGCCGCCCCTGCATGACGAAGCTGTGACCTATGCCGATGGCACCAAGGCTACTGTCGAGCAGATGTCGCGCGACGTGGTGCAGTTCCTGACCTGGACCAGCAACCCGGAGCTGGAGCAGCGCAAGCGCATGGGCGTCAAGGTCGTGCTGTTCCTGACCCTGATGACCGGCCTGACGATTGCCGTGAAAAAGAAGGTCTGGAAGGACGTCCACTAGCCTTCCTCCGGTCATCCCGGTCTGATACCCGCCGTGCGGCCTGCCTGGTCCGCGCGGCGGTTCTGTTTTTGGGGGTTGCATGACTGAGGATATCGCGCCGGTGATCGGCATCATCGGCGGATCGGGGCTGTATGATATCGCCGGCTTGCAGGACAAAACCTGGCGTCGGGTCGAAACACCGTGGGGCGAGCCGTCCGACGAACTGCTGTTCGGCTCGCTGGACGGCGTGCGCTGCGTGTTCTTGCCGCGGCACGGACGGGGGCACAGGCTGTCGCCGACCCACCTGAACTACCGGGCAAACCTCGACGCGCTAAAGCGGTCCGGAGTCACGGATGTCGTCTCCCTTTCCGCGGTCGGCAGTTTGCGGGAAGACTTGCCGCCAGGTCACTTCGTCATCGTGGACCAGTTCATTGACCGAAGCTTCGCACGGGAAAAAAGCTTCTTCGGCGATGGCTGCGTCGCGCACGTCTCGGTCGCCGATCCGGTCTGCCCGCGCATCGGCGACGCGATGGAGGCGCAGGCGCGACGCCTCGGCATACCCTGCACCCGCGGCGGCACCTACCTGGTGATGGAGGGACCGCAGTTCTCGACGCGCGCGGAAAGCAACCTGTATCGTTCCTGGGGATGCAGCGTGATCGGCATGACCAACATGCCGGAGGCCAAGCTGGCCCGCGAGGCCGAGCTTTGCTACGCGACGGTCGCCATGGTGACGGATTACGACTGCTGGCACGACGCGCACGACGCTGTGACGGTGGATCAGATCGTCCGCGTGCTGCTGGACAATGCGGACCGGGCGCGGGCGCTGGTACGGGATGTGATGCCTAGGCTGGGCGCGGCGCGCGGTCCCTGTCCGGCTGGCTGCGACCGCGCCCTGCAACACGCCATCATCACCGCGCCCGACAAGCGCGACCCGGCGCTGATGGCCCGGCTGGACGCCGTCGCCGGCCGGGTGCTCGCACCGTGCTGACCGAACGCCGGGCCGGCACCACCGCGATCCTCACCATGGACTACCCGGCCCGGCGGAACGAGTTGGCCATGCCGATGCGCCAAGCACTGGTGAATGCGCTGGAGGCGTTGGAGGGTGACCGGGATGTGCGTGCCATCGTGCTGACGGGCGCGGGCGGCACGTTCTGCGCCGGTGGCGACATCAGCGGCATGGATGTGGCGGACATAGCCGCGGCACGGGAGCGTTTCCGTCTGACAC
>DASWON010000275.1:0-6669 GCA_036398735.1 Rhodopila sp. | reverse complement strand
CGCCATTGCCGGCCTGACCAGCGCCAATGGTTCTGTGGCAAGCGCCTACATCACCGACATTTCGTCCGAGGATACGCGCGCCCGTCGCTTCGGCCTGTTCAACGCCATGTTCGGCATCGGCTTCATCATCGGGCCGGTGCTCGGCGGACTGCTTGGCGACACCTGGGTGCGGCTCCCTTTCATCGCCGCCGCCGCGCTGAGCGCCTGCAATCTCCTGCTCGCCTTGTTCATCCTGCCGGAGTCTCGCACGCCGGCTCGCCAGAAAATCGATCTGGCAGGGCTGAACCCGTTTCGGCCACTGCGCTGGGTCTTCTCGATGAAGGGGCTGTTGCCGGTCGTGCTGGTGTTTTTCATCCTCAGCGCCGCGGGAGAATCCTACGGCACCTGCTGGGCGTTGTGGGGCTTTGACACATTCCGGTGGAACGGCCTCTGGATCGGGCTTTCGCTGGGCACGTTCGGTGTCTGCCAGACGCTGGTGCAGGCGCTGCTGCCCGGTCCGGCGACCAAACTGCTTGGTGACCGTGGCGCCGTTCTCGTCGGGATCGCCTGCTCCTGCGTTGCTCTCGTTCTCATGGCTTTCACCAACCAGAGCTGGGTTGTCTTCGCGATCATGCCTCTTTTCGCTCTGACCGGTATCGGCACGCCGGCGCTTCAGGCCCTGGCCACCCGGCAGGTTGACGCGACCCGCCAAGGTCAGTTCCAGGGCGTGCTGGCATCCGCCGTAAGCCTGGCGTCGATCGTGGCGCCGCTCGCTTTCTCGACCCTGTATTTTGTCGTCCAGCAGGCGTGGCCCGGCGCCATCTGGCTCTCGGTGGTCGTCATCTATGCGATCGCCGTCCCGCTGGTTTATCTGGGCACCCGAACCGCCGTTCCTGCAGCCTGCGAGCATGGAAGGTGAGCTTCGCGGCAAGTCATACCGGCCAGCCGGATTGATGCCAGCCAGCCGAATCGTTGATTTTCGGCGACGCGCAGCCGGTGGGTGGCTCATTGATTTCAGGCGCCACCGCCTTGCCACCCCGGCGCGCGCCGGTCAGCCGTCAACGCCGACGGGTCTCCTTCACCGCACTGTCCCTGTCTCCGACACCGCGCCCGGCGTGGCTACGCCTTTGGCAAAGCGCCTGGTCCGGCTTTGCCATCCGCTCTGCGCGCACCCGGCCGTCGCTGCCATCAGGAACGCCGGCGCAGAGCCTCTCCGCGTCTGATGCGGACGCGGGCGGGCTGAACCCGCAGCATGGCAGCGGCACTCGCGCCGAACAGCAACTTCGACAACAACGTCACGGCCAGCGGCAGCAGCGTCAGAAATCCAGGCTCCAGGACCGGCAGCACGACCAGGAAGTTGAACGCCCAGACGGCGCCCAATGTCCCGACCATCAAAGTGCTGCGCGGCCAGTTGCCGATGCGGCGCAACGTCGGAGTGCTGAATGCCGCGGCCACGGCGAGGCCGAGACCGACCGCCAGGACCATGTGGATCGCGATGCCGACAGCAACGCCGTCCGGCCGGTCCGCCAGTACCGGCAGAAACGCCCGCGTCACGCCGCGTGCGACCGTTGCCGATGATAGCCCGGTCAGCGCGCTGTATCCGGTGACCCAGGCGATCTCTGCCAGGCCGCCCGCCAGACCGGCCAGAACGCCAACGTGCAGAATCCGGCTCGTGCTCATTGCCACCGTCCTTTGTTTTCGAAGGCCGCTGATTACGGAGTTGTGATCACGCGGTCATTGATCTGACGCAACTTCGTGCCGGCGGTGCCGCGATGCCCTGAGGAGGGCGGCGCGCCGGGTCGGGCGCGGGGCGGCTGTGCGCGAAATCAATGAGAGGCCGAAGGGCCGCCCGTCGCCCGACAGGAACAATTCGGCCGGCTGGCATGAGCCGACCAGCCGGGGGTGGCCCTTCTCCGCCTGCCAGCCTGGTGCGGGTTCCGCGCGGGAGAAGGCGATCCGGGTGGACACCCTGGCCCCTGATCGGACCCATCTTCGCGTGCGATCAGGCGCGTGCGATCGGGCGCGGACGATCAGGTGCGGGCAATCGGGTGCGTGCGATCCGGTGCGGGTGATCGGGCGCGGACGATCCGGGCGGGGTGGTCAGAACCCCTGGCGCGCGATGTCCATGGCGAAATAGGTCAGGATCAGGTCTGCCCCGGCGCGCTTGATCGCGCCCAGGCTTTCGCGGACGACGCGATGCTCATCGATCGCGCCCGCCATGGCGGCGAACTTGATCATCGCGTACTCGCCGCTGACCTGATAGGCGGCCAGTGGCAGCAGGCTGCGCTGGCGGACCCGGGTCAGAACATCCAGATACGGCATCGCCGGCTTGACCATCAGGATGTCGGCGCCCTCGGCCTCGTCGCTGTCGGATTCCCGCAGCGCCTCGCGGCTGTTCATCGGGTTCATCTGATAGGCCTTGCGATCGCCCTCCAGGTCGCATCCCGCGGCGGCCCGGAATGGCCCGTAGAATGCCGAGGCAAACTTCGACGAATACGCCATGATCGGGATGTTGCCGAAGCCGTTCCCGTCCAGCGCCGAGCGGATGGCGCTCACCTGGCCATCCATCATCGAGGAGGGGGCGATCATGTCCGCGCCGGCCTCGGCCGCGACCACCGACTGCTTGCCCAGGTTCTCGATCGTGTGGTCGTTGTGCACGTCGTTGCCGTGGATCACCCCGCAGTGGCCGTGCGAGGTGTATTCGCAGAAGCAGGTGTCCGAGATCACCATCAGGCCTGGCGCCGCGTCCTTGGCGCGCTTGATCATCCGCGCCAGCAGGCCGTCGCGGTGCCATGCGTCGCTGCCGATGTCGTCCTTATGATGGCTGACGCCGAAGGTCATCACCGCCTTGATCCCCGCCGCCGCGATCTCCTTCACCGCGACGTCCAGCTTGCGTTCGGGGATGCGGAAGACACCGGGCATGGAATCGACCGGCGCGAAGTCGTCGAGTTCCTCCTCGACGAAGATCGGGTAGATCAGGTCATTCACCGAGACGGTGTGTTCCTGCAGCAGATCCCGCATCACCTGGCTGGAGCGCAGGCGGCGCAGGCGCATCGTGGGGAAGCTGTTGACCATCCCGATTGTCCCTAGACCATGATCGCCCGCTTCCGAGGCGCGGACCAGGGCGCATTATGGCGTCTAATTGCGTTTCCTGCCAGCGTTGGCGCGATCCGGCCGGACTGGCGGTGGATGGGATGCCGGGTCGCCAGCATAACGATCGCCTGCGGGCCGGCCGCATCGCTGCCCCCATCGCCCCCATCGCCCGAATCGGCCAGCGGATCAGGCGAGCGGCCGGCCAGCCGATCGGGCCAGAGGTTAGCCGCGACTTCGCCCTGGCTTAAACGGCAGATCGCCGTATCGGGGTCTCTCGCTGGACCTCGCACCGCCTCCCCGCGCCGCCACCCCCGCACCGGCACCCCCGCACCGGCACCCCCGCACTGGCATCCCCGCGCTGCTCCCCGCACGGGCACCCCCGCACGGGCACCCCCGCACCGGCACCCCCGCACCGCCACCCCCGCCGACCTGATCAGGCCAGCGGCGAGGGGCGCGGCCCGCTGCCGTCGGCAAAGCGGCTGAACCGGAATGGCGCCGGGTCAACCACCGGGGTCTCGCCCGTCACCAGCTCCGCCATCAGCCGGCCGGCACCAGGCGCGATCCCGAAGCCATGGCCGCTGAAGCCGGTGGCGATGAACAACCCCGGCAGCGCATCCACACCCGAGATCACCGGGATGCCGTCGGGGGTGACGTCGATCATCCCGCCCCAGCTTTCCGCCACCCGCATCATGTGAAACACCGGAAAGGCGTCGCTCACGCAGGTCCGCGCCTGGTCCAGAATGCGCGGGTGCGGCGGCGGGTCCAGCACACGCACCGCTTCGAACGGCGAGGCCCGGTCCAGGCCCCAGCGCCGCGGCTGCGCCATCTCGTGCAGGAACCGCCCGCCCAGGCGCAGGCGCACGTCGCCGCGCCGCAGCTTCATCGCCGGCAGGAAGTCGCGGAAGAAGCGGAAGCAGTCGGGCACGATGTCGACGACGTTGCCGCTCCAGCTGGCGACCGTATAGCCGCCGTCGAGCCGCTTGCGCAGCCCGAAGCCGAACCCGCTCACCGAGGTCTCCGGGCCGCCGGCCAGCGGCTCCGTCCGCATCACCGACGACAGCACCTTCAGTTGCGGCAGCCGCAGGCCAAGCGGCCGGCAGAACAGCCGCGACCAGACCCCGCCTGCCAGCACCACCGAACGGCACGCGATCGGACCGCGTTCGGTCACCACGCCGGCGATCCGCCCGCCCATGGTCTCGACGCCGCGCACCGCGCAGCGGGTCAGAATCGAAGCCCCCAGCCGTCGCGCCGCCTCGGCGATCGCCGGCGCCGCCATTGACGGCTCCGCCCGGCCGTCACTGGGCGTGGACAGAGCGCCCAGCCAGGTTCCCGCCAGACCCGGCAGCACCCGGTGCATCTCGTCGCGAGTCAGCAGCTGGCTGTCGAGCCCGAACCGCTTGCCGACCTGCTCATGCCAGGCCTCCCGCTTCGCCAGCTCGGCCCGGGTGCGGCACAGATAGACGATGCCGCCGCGGCGAAAGCCGGTCTCGGCGCCGGCCAGGCTGTCCAGCTCGGCCCACAGCCGCAGCGCTTCCGCCGCCAGCGGCACTTCCCGCGGATCGCGGCCCATCTTGCGACACCAGCCCCAGTTGCGGCTGGACTGCTCGGCGGCGATCCCGCCCTTTTCGCACAACACCACCGGCACCCCGCGCCGAACGAGGAAAAGCGCGGTGCAGACGCCGATAATGCCGCCGCCAATGATGACGACGTCGGTCGCGGCAGGCGTCTGCGGGTCGCCTGCAACAGGCTTGACATACGGTGCCATGGCGGATTCCGAGTAGGCAGTTACACTGTCCTGTGCACGATTGCGATCCTCACGGTGCCGTGATCATATCGGTAACGTCCTGGCATGGCGAGGCTGAGTGGCTTGTGCCAAATCTGACATTCCATGCCCGCCCTGTCGCCGCCCCAGACTCGCCTGGCCGCCGCCGCGGCGCTGTCCGGCCGATTGCCGGGCCGGCTGGGCCGTACGGTGCCGACGATACTGCCGGTCGCCGGAACCGCGCTGGCAGCATTGCTGACACTGTGGCTGACCGCTCAGGTCTGGGCCGCCGCCGCGGTCGCGTTGGCCGGTATGGTCCTGACCGCGCTGCGCTACGAAAGGCGGCTCGCGGCCGCCTGCACCGCCGTCGAACAGGCGGAACGGGCACGTGCGGCGATGGAGCAGGCGCTGCGGCGGTCGCAGCAGATGGAGGCCCTGGGCCGGCTGACCGTCGGTGTCGCACACGACTTCAACAACCACCTGACGGTGATCGGCAGCAACGTGGAGATGGTGGCCCGCCGTCTTGACGGCACGCAGGAGCGGATGCTGCGCCATACCACGGCGGCCATGCAGGGCGTCCAGCGGGCCGCCGTGCTGACCGGGCGGCTGCTGTCGTTCTCCCGCCAGGCCGCGCCGGAGCCCGAAGCGGTGGACGCCGACCGGCTGCTGTCGGGGCTGTCGGACCTGTTGCACCGCACGCTGGGAGAACGCATCGGCCTGGTGATCGTGCCGTCCGATGAACCGTGGTTCATCTGGGCCGACATCAGCCAGATGGAGAACGCGTTGCTGTCCCTGGCGGTGAACGCCCGCGATGAGGTCCAGGACGGCGCGAAGCTGACCATCGCCGTTTCCAATGTGCGTTTCGGTCATGTATCAGAGGCGGCGCATCCGTCGATCGCGCCCGGCGACTATGTGCAGATTGCCGTCAGCGATTCCGAAACGCCCTGCGGCTTCCGAGACTGGCTGCCGGCCGACGATCTCAGCAGCGCGGATCTTTCGATGGCGCGGGCGTTCGTCCGCGAGGCCGGCGGCTACCTGCTGCGCTCGGCGCAGCCGACGCCAGGCCTGTCGCTGCGGCTTTTCCTGCCGCGCTATGCGCCGCCGGCCCTCGCCAGTGCGGTTTCGCGGCGGGCCGAGGGCGGCGCGCCGACCATCCTGGTGGTGGAAGATGACGCCGGGGTGCGTGGCGCCTGCGTCGAGGTGCTGCGCGAACTGGATTATGAGGTGCTGGAGGCACCGGACGCGATGGAGGCGTTCCGCCTGATCGCCGATCATGGCGGCATCGACCTGCTGTTCACCGACCTCGGGTTGCCGGGCGGCGTCAGCGGCCGGGCCCTGGCCGATGCCGCGCGCAACGTGGACCCCGGCATCGGCGTGCTGTTCACCACCGGCTACGAGCGCCTCGATCTGCCGGAACGCGCCGGCACGGCACTGCTCCGCAAGCCGTTCAATCCGGCGCAGCTGGCGTCCATGGTGCGCGACGTGCTCGACAGCCGGCCTTCGATCTCGTCCTCGGAGGCGCTCCAGGGTTAGCCTTGTCGCGCTGACCGGCAATCTCGGCAAACAGCCGCTTGACGGACACCACCCGCTGCCGGCCGGCGGTGCGGGTCCGGGTTCACCCGGGCCATCGCCGAACCTCGCCCGACGCACCCTGGACGAACCGTGCACACGCACCGTGCAGCAGAACAGCAGGGCCGCGCCGGCATACCCACGCCGCCAGACCCACGCTGTCATACCCACGCTGTCATACCCACGCTGTCATACCCACGCTGTCATACCCACGCTGTCATACCCACGCTGTCATACCCACGCTGTCATACCCACGCTGTCATACC
>DASWON010000274.1:0-5650 GCA_036398735.1 Rhodopila sp. | reverse complement strand
GCACAGCGGGTTGGCTATGCGCCGGCCGCCGAGCCGGTCATCGAAGAGATCCTGGCGCGCACGCCGGCCGCCATTGCCGAGGTGCGGGCAGACCTGCCGCAGGACTTCTCTCCGCGTGTTGCCGATGCCATCCTGGGCGGGCTTGAACAGGCTGCAGCTGCACTCGAAGGGATGGCCCCTTAGCTGGGCGAGAACTTGTCAGGGGGCCGGCGCGTGTCCTATGGAGATCCGGGGCAGGAGCGAGGTACTGGCTACGAGATCGCCGGGGGAGAAGACCGAGGCTCCTGCGCCAGTGTGGCTGGTCGCGCCGACCGTCCCAGGTAGGCATCGGCGACTCGTGTCCTTGAGTGACCGGCCAAGCGTGCCACGGCCTCTCGGGCAGGCCGGTCGAACTCTCCGGATGCGCCGCCGCCACGTACTGGGGGATCCTTGCCCGCGATCTGCCTGTAGTGATCGATCAGCGCCTCATGGCGCAGTCCGTGCGCAGTGACGCCCAGCGCCCTCGACGTGATCCCGAACTGCTCCAAGACGTGGCTGAAGCGGTGCAGGTTGTACTTGAGATCACGGGCCGGGTTGCCCATATGCGCATCCTGGTCGCCGGCGATCTGCTGGGCATGCGCCAGCGCCGCCATCCGCTCCGGCGTATCGAGCGGGATGAACCGCTCGCGCCCGCCCTTGGCTCCTGCCCCGATCCGCAGGCAGAGCTGGGCTTCCGGCTGCTCCAACGGCAGGCCGGTCGCCTCGAACTCGACCACTTCCCGGTGCGGCCGCAGCATCAACGCTTCCTTGCGACGCAGGCCGAACGCCCGGATCAGCCGCAGCGACGCGCCGACGTATCGATTGTGGTCGCAGATGCGCGTGATCACCGCATCGATGTCCACCGACTGCGCCGACCAGCTGCGGTCACGTTGTGCCGCTTCGCTACGCCGGTACTCATCCAGTTGCATGCCGTAGTGGGCCGGATCGCGCACCATCCCCGGCTTGCCGATCCAGCCCGAGAAGCCACGCAGGAAGCTGAAGTAGGTCTGGATGGTGGCCGGCACCAGGTGCGCGGCCTGCCATACCCGCACCATTGCTTGGATGTGCTTCTGCCCGAGTTTGCGTGGGCCACCAATCAGTCGTGCGATTTCATGAAGCGGAGAGAAGTCGCGCTTTCCCGGCGGATAAAGTGATGCCATGAGATATCGTTTTCCGGCGCGGTCTGGACGAAAAAGTCGGGTTAGGCCCGATTGTCCAGTCGCCAATATGCTTGCCAAAGCGAATCCGCCTTTGGCCGGGAACCGGGGTTCTAGTTTTCCTGTCGGGGAACTGCCACGGATCTGGATCCGTTCGTCATGGTTACGGAAGTCGGCCGTACACGATGGAAACGTTTTCCAGCGCCGACGGCATCGTCACCAGTCATGATGCGAGAAGCAAATCGAGCAAGCCCGATTGAGTGGTTGCGCAGGTGAGATCGGGCCTGCTCTTCATGCGATAACCGCATCTTCGACTTGGAGAACATGCTCGGTCGCGGCTTGGTCAAGAGATGGGCCAATGCCGAAAACAGTGATGGTTATTGCATATTTGCAGTCAGGCTCTTGACCGCATATTGATGTAAGCGCACAACGTTCACATCGCGAAAGCCCCCGTAATTTCGCGATGGGTTTGGGCTGCTGCCTGGCACGACACTGCCTGTGCAGCCGGGAGTGAATTGCATACGTCGGTGGGGACCGATGTTCAATCCGATAGGTAAAAATACCTGCCCAAGGGGGCAGGCAGTGGGTCGAATATCGAGCACACGGCACGGCTGTGGCTGACCGACGCGCTGGACTTTACAGGCGAGCCTGAGTTGCAAGCGTCGATGGGGATCGACGCTCGGTCGAATAGTGGAAATACCTGTCCAAAGGGGCGGGTAACGAGTTGGAATCGAATACGCACCCAGTCTGGCTGACTGGCGCGTTGGCCTTTGCGGGCAAGCGTGGATTGCGATCGTCGGTGGGAGCCGACGGCCAATGGAGCAATGAAAATATCTACCCAGGGGGCGGGCAGTGAATCGGATATCGAATACGCAGCACAGGCGGCGGCTGAAGTGGCCGCGCGCGTTGATGGCTCTCATGTGCGGCTTCTTGCTCGCATCCGCATGGGTCAGCCCGGCCCGGGCGCAAGCCGGTTGCACCGCTGGGGCCTGTATTTCCGCCGGCCCACGCCTGGTCCAGGTCGATAGCACGCAAGGACCATTGCTCAACCTGTTGTTGCAGACACTGTTGCCGGGAACCACGGTCAACGTCAGCGTGCTCGATTGGAATGCGCTCGCACAGTCGGACATCAATCTCAATGCCCTGATCACCCAGCTCGGCAGCAACCTCAGCCTTAGCGATACCAGCCAGATACTCAATACCGACCTCACGCTGGCGCAATTGCAGCTGGCGATGGTGCAGGTGGCGCAAGCCGACGGCAATACGGCCGCAGTCAACGCACTCAATGCGCTGCCACTGTCGGTACCAGGACTGACCGGCACCATCAAGCTGGCCGACCTGCTGCAGATTTCGCTGCCGCAGGGTTCCCTGGCTACGGTGGGACTTAACCTGCTCGACCTGGTCACCGGCGTGATACAGCTCTACAACTTCGAGAACGTGGTGACCACGCCGCAACCGATCACGGTCGACACCGCCGCGCTGGGTTTGGCGGGACTGGCCAGTATGCAGTTGTGGTTGCAGGTGGTGGAACCGCCGATCTACGTCTGCGGGCCGCAGGGAACGTCGTTCCATACTTCGGCGATCCGGATAAAGCTCAATGTCGAGGTCCTGCAGGGCTTGGACTTGCAGCCGGTACTCGACGCCATCAATGCCCTGAGCCTGGGTCTGACCAACGTCACCCTGACCCAGGAAGTACTGGAACTACAGCTATATGCGGATATCGCCCGCGCCGAGGGCGCGATCACCGCGATCGATCTTGTCGGCAGCGCGGTCACCTTCAATGCGCGCCCGGGATTGGTCAATCTCTATCTTGGAACGATCGCCGACAGTGTGTTCTTCAACCGTAGCGCGGTGATCACCGACGGCGTGGTCACGCCTGTGCAGCTGACCATGCTGGACCTTCATTTCAATGTGAGCCTGCTGGGCATCGGCCTGGTCGATGTGCAGGTGCCGCTGACCGTCACCGCGCGCGCGGCGGCGACCGGTTCGCCTTCGTTGCAGTCGTTCACGGTGGCGGGGCCATTTCCGCAAACCCGCACGGCCAGCAGCGGTACGGTCAGCGCCGGAACCCTGATCACCAGCCTCCTAGACAGTCTGGACCTGGAGGTCACCAGTGCCACGCCTACGGTGACGCTGCTGGGCGTACCGATACCGTTGCCCGGCCTATTGGTGCCTATCCTGAACAGTGTGGTCGACGTGATCGAAACCACCTTGGGGACGGTCGCCACCACCCTTTTGCAACCGGTGCTCGATACCTTGCTTGGGGATGTCGTCGACAGGTTGCTCGGTCTGGTCGGTATCAGCGTAGGCAACGCGGTGTTCACCGTCGAAGGCATCGCCCAGTCATGCGCGGCGGTGCTGTCCTTGACCAAGGTGCTGTTGCCGGCGACCGATGCCGGATTATTCAATCTAACGGTAGGCCAAGGCGGCACGGTGCTCGCATCGGCGACCGATGTGGGAAATGGCGGCGCAACTACGCCGGTGATCACCACGCCCGGTGCCAGTTACGATCTGGCGGAAAGCGCCGGCAGCGGCACTACGCTGGCGCCTTACGTCAGCACCTGGGAATGTACGGACCAGGATGGCAACGCGATCAGCGCGGGCAGCGGAACGAGCTTTGCGATCACCGCGCCAGCGTTCAGTCCCACGCCGGTCGCCCTCACTTGCCGCATCACCAATCGCACGCGCCAGGCCGACCTGTCGATAAGCAAGACGGATAGTTCGGGCGACTACACGCCGGGTGGCAGCGCCACCTACGTCATCACCGTGGCCAACGCCGGTCCCGACGAAGTCGTCGGCGCCGTCATCAACGACACGCTGCTCCCAGGCGTCACTCTGGCGGCGCTGTGGACTTGTGTGGCGACAACGGGAACCTGCAGTGCCGCAAGTGGAGGGGCGGTGGGAGATCAGGTCATCAATCTCAGCATAGACCTCACGGCGGGCGGGCAGGCCACGATCGATGTGCCGGTCAGCTTCAGCCCGGATCCGACGGCCTATTGACGTCTTCGCAGAAGAAGCCCGCGCGGCATCGGGCCGATCCGCCAAATCCGTTGACCGTCGCACCACCCATCCTTTAGCCGACTCCAGTCAGGGCTTCCGAATGAACATCATCAGCGCTTCCACTCCAGTCCGGCGGCACTCGCTGAGCACCAGGGCGCGTGGATGGTGGAAGCGTCCGCTGATCGTTGGTGCCGTGGTGTCGATCGGATGCTTTCTTTCCGGCGCGGCGCTGGCCCAGTCCTTTCCCGACCCTTTGACGAATACCGCGACAGTCACCTTGCCCGGCAACACTTCCGATCCGGATGCCGGCGACAACACGGCGGTCGATTCCAATGCATTGGCGCTGGTGTCGCAACTGGCGCTTGTGAAGACATTGCTGACCGCCTCCCCGGTGCCGGCCGGCGGTACGGTCACTTACAGTCTGGCCGTCACCAACAGCGGTCCGTCGAACGCGATCGGCGCGACCGTGACCGACGCCATTCCTGCGCAAATCACCGGCGCGGCCTGGACCTGCGCGGCCAGCGCACCGACTTCCAATTGCGCGACGGCCAGCGGCACAGGCGACATCAATGTCATCGTCGATCTGGCTGTCGGCGACACGATCACGATTACCGTCACCGGTACCGCACCACTGGTCACGCCGGCCACGATCGACGCCAACACCGCAACCGTTACACCGCCGCCGGGCACCGACGATCCCACGCCAGGCGACAACACCGATACCGTGCCGCCCGTACCGGTGCAACCGAACCCGATCGTCGCCAACGATGACGACGCCAGCGGCGCACCGGTGGTGGGGCATGCGGGCGGTACCGCAGTGGCGAACGTGCTGGCCAACGACAGCCTAAGCGGCGCAGTGCCTACCTTGGGCAACGTGGTCCTGAGCGTGACTGTGCCATCGTCGAATCCGGGCGTTCTTCTGAACACCGCCACGGGAGAGGTGACTGTGGCGACCGGTACGTCGACCGGCACCTACACCTTGACCTACCAGATCTGCGAGCAACTCAACCCGGCCAACTGCGACACCGCGTTGGTGACGGTGGCCGTGGCGGCCGCGGCGATCGATGCGGTCGACGATACGGCAGGGCCGGTCAACGGCAGCGCCGGCGGCACGGCGGTGATCAATGTCCTGACCAACGACACGCTCAATGCCGCGTCGGTCGACCCCGCCGACGTAATCCTGACCTCGACCAACAGTGGTCCGCTGACGATCAATGCGGACGGCACGGTCGATGTGGCGCCGAACACGCCGGCCGGTCCATATACCGCCACCTACCAGATCTGCGAGGTATTGAATCCGGCCAACTGCGATGGAGCGACGGTCACGGTGACGGTCAATGCGGCCACCATCGATGCGGTCGACGATGATGCCAGCGGTACGCCGGTATCCGGCCAGGCCGGTGGCACCGCGGTGGCGAACGTACTGGCCAACGACGTGTTCGACGGCATAGCGCCGACCGTCGCCAACGTGATCC
>DASWON010000273.1:0-8550 GCA_036398735.1 Rhodopila sp. | reverse complement strand
GGATCGGTTCCAGGCGGTCCGCAAGCCCTTGCGTTGAGACCCAGACAGCATCGGCGACCGCAAGCATGCGCCGGACCACCTTGGTGAACGGCGCCAGCGTCGGTGCGTCCGGATGAACCAGGGGAACGTTGAGCAGGTCGTCGTCGAGATCGAACAGCAGCTTCGCGCCGATGCGGTTCGCGTGGGCGGCCAGCCGGTTCGCCGTGTCGACATTCCCAACCGCATGGCGCTGCGTGACGATGATGTCGGCGTCGGTGCTGAAGATCGTTTCGATGTCCGCCAGCATGACGTCGAACGAACCGCCGACCGAAGGATGGTCGAACGGCTGAAGCAGCCGGATGTAGGCGCATGGTGTCAGCCCGCCGCTGTAATAACGCTCTGGCACGATGGCGATCCTGGGCCTGCGAACAGCGCGGGATACCGTCCTGGGCGGTGGCGACAGGTAATGGTCAGTGTAGAAATCCGAGACCGTCAGTGGGCGCGGCACGCTCCGAATGGTGGGACGTTCCCGTAACGTCTTCGCCACGTCGTCGAAGACTGCCAGCCAATCCTTTGCCGACGCCCGATGGTCCACCAGCCAGCTATGCGGTCGTCCGGCCAGCCGTTCCGTGAAGGATCCGAGATCCGTCGCCACGATCGGCAGCCCGGTCGCGATCGCAGTACTGAGGGTATAGCCATAGGTCTCGGCGGCGGAGGAGGGAAACCAGAAGACATGCGGATCGATCCGGTCAAGCAAGCCCGGCAGATCCTGCTCGTCGTACTGTCCCGTGGTCTTGATCAGCTTGACGGCGGGTCTGGGGAAACTGGCTTCCAGATGGCCGATCAGATGCAGTTCCATCGTTCCGGCGTCGGCGGCCTCCGCGACTTCGGCGACAGCCCGCGCGCCCTTGTGGTTGGCGAGCACACCGAGCAGAACGATCCGCAGCGTGCCGCGGAGTCTGGGAAGCCGGGTAAACCAGACCGGTTCGGTCTGTTGTTCATGCGGAGCAACAATGCCGCGCGCGCCCATGCCATGCCGATCCAGGCGGGCCTTGACGTCCATGCTGGGGCAGATGACCCGGTCGGCATCCATGAACTGCCAGGCGCGGTCGCGTCGCCAGGACACGATGTCCTTGGCGCCATGCGAACTCTGATCGGCGATGCAGGCATTGCAGGCGGCTGGTCCGGGCTCACCGCAATAGATGCCCTCGGGCCAGGGCAGCAGATTGATCTGCGGACAGATGGCGTAATAATCGTGCACGGTGACATCGAATGCTACGCCCAGTCGTTGCACAATCGCTCGGATATCCATGTCCATCTGCAACAGATGATGGATGTGAATGCGCGACAAATTGGTCGACCGCAGCATCGTGATAAGATCGCTGAGCCGATCCGCGGGCAGTGTTACGACCGGTTGCCCAGGGAACGCCGCGATCGACAGCGCGGCACCCCGGTCGGTTCCCTCCAGCAGCAGCACCCGTGCGGTGTCACGATAGCGTTGCACGAGGGCGTCGATGTGCCGCCTGACACCGCCGCCGAAACTGTGCGTGACCATCAGGATGACCGGCAGTCCCGATCCCCGTAACAACGCCGCCGTCGCGGCGAACTGGAATGGAATGACGTTCTCCGGCGTCGGGCGTCGGGGCTGCAGGCGCGGCTGCGTGGCGTCGGGGTGCTCGCGCGATACGAACAGGTCGCAGGCGAGCCGGTGACGCCAGCCGGCCGCGGTCGCCCGCTTGAAGAAATCGTTTGCTGCCCGCTTGGCGCCCTTTGCCTGGACCGCCGTGAAACCACCGGCTGCGAGCAACGCCGCCCGGCGGATGTAGAGGCAATGATCCGGTGTCGGCGCCAGCAGATCCGCAGAACGTGCCGCGTTGACGGTACGGCAGACTTGATCGATCAGCGGCGGGTCGGGCGGGGCGCCGGCGTTATCCGGGCAGCCGCTGATGAGGGCGCGGTCGTAGAGCGGCGAAACGGTTGCGATATTGGGCCGTGAATAAGCGTGCGCGGCGAGGCGGCGGAGCCAGCCGGCAGGGACTTCGGCTTCGCCGCTGAGCAGCACGACGTCGTGGGCCTCGGCGGCGTCGATGCCGCGATTGGCCGAGCCGAGCGGACCCAGCGGCCGTGGATTGCGAATGAGATAAATCTGACCTTCATCGGCCAGTCCCTGCAACCAGGCGACCAGGTCCGCCTCTGATGACGCGTCCTCGACGACGATGATCCGGGCCAGCGGGAAGGTCCGGTCCACCATCACCGAATGGAGGCAGCGTACCAGGCGTTCCAGTCCACGGCAGGCCACAACGATGACATCGGCGAATACGCCGCGCGGCAGCGGCAGCGGCGGCAGTTCCGACGGCAGGTAATCGCGGACGTCGACAGGCCGTTCGGTCAGGTAGCCGCGTGCGAGGCCGACCCGAAGATGGTACTGCAGGGGATTCGGTGCGGCCTCGGGATGCTGCTCGACATAATAGACCGCGTCGAACCGCGGATGCGGGTTGCGCAGTTCGACAGCACCACACTGCACGTAATGCAGCAGCGGGTTGATGCCGTTTGCTCCGACATCCGGATAGTGTTCTACGTACCAGGCACTATCGAAGAAACGGTTGGGATCGCGGCCTTCCGCTGCGCCGTAGCGGACAAAGTGCTGATACGGATCCAGATCGCTGGTGCCGATATCCGGGTAACGGAGTCGATACCAGTCAGGGTCCAGGAAATCGGCGAGCAGACGCGCCGCCGCGGAGTCGCGCAGATCATCCGGGAGCGGCGCACTGACCGGCGGCTTCATAGCGATGGACCGGGGTGCGTGACGATCATGCGGGCCCGCCGCGACATCGGCGCACTGTTGCGCCTCGCGGGTATCGTGGCCCGGCGTATCATGAGGAACCCGCACACGCCTGAGGGTGCCCGTTGCCGCGGCCGCCCGGAACAATCCGACAGGGATGTTTCACGCCGCTGCATCGCTCTTCCGGACCTTTGCCAGTTGCGACAGAGCGAGGTGCCGCGCAGCCGCCTGGCTGGCCAGGCTGGCCTGTGCGAGGAACGCGTCGCGCGATCCGGCAGCCGCGGCGCGACGTGCCTCGCGGTTGCGAACCAGCCAGTTCAGCGCCGCGTACCAGGCCGCCGGCGTGTTCGGCACGAGTTGCCCCGCCGGTCCGTCGGCGATCGACCCGCGATACGCCGGCGTATCGGATGCGAGGACCGCCAGTCCAAGGGCGGCGTAGTCCATCGCCTTGATCGGGGATTTGCTGAGGTTGAACGTCGTGTCCAGCAACGGGGCAAGCCCGATATGCCACGGCGGATCCACCGATCGGAGCCAGTTCACGAATCCCGGATAGGACCGCCTCGCGTTCATGGGGGCGCCGATGCGGTTCAGGCCGGCCGCGAGATCGTTCCGGCTGGTCATGCCAATTATGTCGATAACGACGCGGTCACCATACTCGGTCTTCAGCCGCGCCAGAGCGGGCTCGATCATCGCGAGGTCGTGGTCGTGCGTAGCCGTGCCCATGCACAGGATACGAACCGGTTGATCGCGTGCCGACTGAATGGGTTCGGTCCAGATACGCTCATCCAGCCCGTTCGGCATCACCACGGCGTCCGGGCGGCTGTCCGACAGGCGCTCGGCAAGGCCGGGCGTGGAGAGCCAGACAATGTCCGCGACGTCCAGCATCCGCCGCACGACCTTGGCCAACGGGCGAAGCGTCTTCGCGTCGGCATGGCTGCGCGGAATGCTCAGCAGGTCGTCGTCGAGGTCGAACACCAAGGTTGCGCCGATCCGGCGGGCATGGGCCGAAAGGCGGTCCGCTGCCGCAAGATCGCGCATGGCGAAACGCTGCGTGACGATGATGTCCGCCTCGTGCTCGAAAATCGTTTCAGCCGTCGTCACGCGCACGTCGAAATCGCCGGCGATCGCGGGGTGGTGCAACGGCTGGAGGAGCCGGATATAGGCGCACGGCGTCGCGGCTCCATTGCTGAACCGCTCCGGAACGACGGCAATTCGAGGCCTGTCGCGGCTCCGCCGCGTGCGCGCCGATCCTGCCTGGCTGGACGGATTGAGATAGTGGTGAGCGTAGAAGTCCGTGACGGCAGGACGGGCCGGAACCACACCGACGGTCGCGTTGTTCCGCAGCGTCGCGCGGATCTCGTTGAACAACTCGATCCAGGCGGCCGGCGATATCGTGATGTCGGCCAGCCAGGTGAGAGGGCGTCCGGCAAGACGCTCCGTATGCGCACCGATTCGCGTCGTGGCTATCGGGATGCCGGCCTCTATCGCCGCACTCAGCGTGTAGCTGAAAGTCTCCGGCCAGGCCGCTGGAAGCCAGATCACGTGCGGCGCGATCATTTCAATCAGGCCGGGAAGATCCGACTCCTCATATCGTCCGGTTATCATCATCCGGCGCAGGGCCTGTTCGGGGAACGGCCCCTCCGTGTCACCGATCAGATGGATCTCGGTTGTTCTCGGATCGGCCATCTCCGCCACCGCGGCAACGGTTCGCCCGCCTTTGTGGTCCACGAGGGTGCCGAGCGCGGCGATCCTGAGCTTGCCGTCGCGGGACGGCGCAGCCATGTGCAGCGGCCAGGCGCCGGCTTCGACTGCTTCGTGCGGGACCAAAATGGCGTTGGCGGCAAGTCCATGTCGTTCCAGCCGCGTCAGCACGTCCCGGCTGGGGCAGAACACGCGGGCAGCGTCCTTGAACTGCCAAGCCTGTTCCGCACGCCAGGACACGATATCGCGCGCGCCGTTGGTAGGGCGGTTCGCGATGCAGGCGTTGCAGCCGGCGATGTCCGGTTCCCCGCAGTACAGCCCGTGGCGCCAGGGCAGCAGGTTGATCTGTGGGCAGATGCCAAAATAGTCATGGACGGTGGTGTCGAACGGCACCCCCAACCGGCGGACGAGCGCGCCGATGTCCATATCCATCCCCAGCAAGTGATGAATGTGCACGCGGGACAGGTTCATCGAACGCAGCACGAGGGCCAGATCGTCGATGCGGTGCGCCGGCAACGTCAGTGACGGATGGCTGGGCAGGGACGGGATCGACAATGTGGTGCCGCGATCCGTTGCCTCCAGCAGCACGAACCGCGCCTGATCGTGGAAGCGCTCCACAAGGGCGCGAACATGCCGCTGCACGCCGCCGCCCAACTCATGGGCCACCATCAGGATGACCGGCAGCTTCGACTGGCGGAACAGCGCCGCCGTCACGGCAAAGCGAAACGGAATGACCTCACCGCGGCCGACGTGCCGGGCGACGTCGCGCTGGTAATCCGGGTAGCGTTCCACGATCAGCTTCATCGCCCGCTCCGACAGCTTGGTCGCGCGGTCGCCGAAACTGACGGAGCCCTTGTGATAGACAAACGTGTCGCAGGCGAGACGGTGCTGCCAGCCTCGGTCGGTGGCGCGCAGGCAGAAGTCGTTTTCCTCGCCGTAGCCGAAGGTGAATCGTTCAGCGTCAAACTCGCCGACTGCCCGCAGCGCGGCGCGCCGGATATACATGCAGAAGCCGACCGTTGTCGGGACATCCACCCAGCGACCGGCATTGATCGTCCGGCAGGTCGCATCAAGCTCCGCCAGGCTCTGCCCCAGGACGATCGGCCCGCCGGCATTGTCGGGATAGCCGCAGATCGTTGCGTTGTTGGAGAACGGCGACACGGTCGCGATGCGCGGATGCGCGTAGGCCTGCGCGGCCAATCTGCCAAGCCAGCCCGGCGGGACTTCGGTATCGCTGTTGAGCAGCACCACGTCGTGCGAGCCGGCTTCGACCATTCCGCGGTTCACGGATGCAACGAAGCCCATGTTGACAGGGTTCTGGACCAGCTGGATCTGGCGCTTGCGGGCCAGGTCCTGAAGCCAGGCGGACAGTTTCGGCTCCGGCGAGCGGTCGTCGATGACGATGATCCGCCCCAGCGGCGCTCCGGTGTTGGCCAGCACGGACGCGAGGCAGCGTTTCGTCTCCTCCAATCCGCGATACACCGGAACGACGACGTCCACGGTCACATTGCGCGGCAGCCGCGGCGCCTTGCGTTGCGACGGGAGGTAGTCCGCGATGTCGAGAGGCTTTTCCGTTGGAAAGCCAAGCGCGCGGCCCGTCCTGATGTGGTACAGTAACGGGTTGGCGGAGGCATCCGGATGCTGCTCCGCGTACCAGGCCGCATCGAAGTTCGGATGCGGACTGCGCAGAGCCTTGGCCCCGGTCTGCAGATAGTGCAGCAGCGGATGCTGGCCGCTGGCACCGACATCCGGATAGTGTTGAAAATACCATGCACTGTCGAAGAACTGATTGGGATCGCGTCGTTCCGCCAGCCCATGGCGGAGGAAGTGAAGCATCGGGTCGAGTTCGGACGCGAGGATGTCGGGGTAGCGTTCCAGATACCATTCGGGATCGAAAAATCCCTCCATCGCCCGGCGAAGCACAACTTCCCTCGGGTCCTCCGGCGCGGATCGAGACGCTCGCTTTGCCATCGCCTAGGACCGGCGAAACAGACGGCCGAAGAAGCCGCGTCTGGCCGCGGAACCTGGCGAAGGACCAGTGTCGGAGCGGGTGAGGCGGAACCGATCGGGACCCTCGCTCATCGCGCTTTCGGTTTCTGACCGGAACTGGCGCAGTTCGCTGTCCTCGCCCCACGGCGCGCGGTAGCCCTGCTGCCCCATGAGCTGGCGCGCCAGGTGAAGATTGCGTTCCTCCTCGGCGCTGTCGAAGTAGCTCTTGCTGCTCACCACCGACACGTCGCCCTTGATCAGGTTGAAGACCACGTGCTCCTCGCCGTTGACCCACTCATTCGATCCGCCATATCCCACGCGCACCAGCCGGCGTGTATGCTCGACGTGTTCGTGTCCATATCCCCGGAACCGCGGATCGAAATAGCCGCCGAACGTCAATGCGGTGTGCGAGTAGGCGGAACATTGCGCGGTGATCATCTTGCAGCGTACCGGGTCATCGACGGTTCCGGTGCCGGACAGAAAATACTCATGCAGCCAGTCGGCGGCGAGATTGGTGTGACCCCAGCGTTGCGCGGCCTTCATCCATTCGGCTTCCCAGCCGATCCGGTTTGGCCGGGTATCGTCCTCCAGCAGAATCACGGTTTCGCACCCCAGCATGTGCGATAATACAAACAGCGCTCGGTTCTTGTTCCACGCGATCCCCATGTTGACGCCGGTGATCACCGGCACCTGCTTTTCGCGCAGCATCGCCAAAGTGCCGTCCGTCGACCCGTCATCGGCGACTACCATTACGGAATCAGGATGAAGTGTGCATGCCCGCACCTGATCAATGGTGTCTTTGACAATCTCCATGCGATTATACGTGACGATCCCAATGCCAACCGGAAATTTCATTGCTCGCTCTCAGCAATCCTGGGTTGTCCTATACGGTGAGCGGCTATGGACCAACAAGCAACAATGCGCCGGCACCGAGGCCAAGCAGCAGGATCGGGTTGATTTCCGTCAGGCTGAACACGGCGGTGCTGACGATCGTCACACCCCATGGGAGCCACCCATGCTCGGTTCCCCGCATCAGCGACAGGCCGCTGGCGAAGGTAAGTCCGACAGCGACGGGAGCCAAAGCGCGCTCGACCATCGCGCGCCAGGCCGAGCGGGCGGCTCTGTGCCAGGTGCGGGCGACTACGTGCACGGCCAGGCAGGAGGGTGCGAACATCGCCGCGAATGACACCGCGGCACCGGTGAGCCCCGCGGCCTTCAATCCGATCAGCATCACGATCAAGGATCCCGGCCCGGGTGCCGCACGGGAGATCGCGAACATGTCGAGAAATTCCCGCGCCGTCAGCCAGTGGTAGTGATCGACCGCGGCGCGCTGCATGTCAGGGATCACGCCGGCACCGCCGCCGAAGGCCAGCATCGAGAGGCCGGCGAACAGGCCGATCAGCTGGAGGAGGACCAGGCTCATGCCGACCGGGTCAGCCACGCGGCGAGCAGGCTCACCGGGATCATCACCAGCAGCACATGCACAAGGGAGAACCCGAACCCGCCAATCGACAGTGCGACGATGGCGCTGATGGCGATCGGGATCAGACCCCTGATGTTGCGTTGTGCCAGGCGCACGCCGGTGCCAAGGTTGAGGCCGATGGCGACCGCGCCCATGCCGCCAAGTGCGATACTGATCCAGGCACCGCCGGCATGCCCCTGGCTCCGGAGGTAGAGGATGCCGGCGGCCATCACGATGACCACCGGCAGGGTCACGAGTCCGCTGAGGCAGGCGAGCGCTCCGGCGCCGCCGCGCATCTGGGTGCCGATGAACACCGCCAGGTTGACGTTGGTTGCGCCCGGCACAAGCTGCGACAAGGCGTAACCGGACAGGAACTGCTTGTCGTCGAGCCAGCCCCGCTTCTGCACGACCTCCCGCCGCGTCCAGGCGGCGAGGCCGCCGCCGAAGCTCATCATGCCGATGCTGACGAAGCTGACAAAAAGCGACGCCAGGGAGGGCCGGTCGACGTCGGCGTCCGACGGCAACGCGGCGGGTGGGCCGGACGGCAGGTCGGACGGTGTAGGGCTCAGCCGATTCCTCATCGCTGTATTCAACCCTGTCCGGTGTAGGGTGGACAGAGGGGAACGCTAACAGGAGG
>DASWON010000272.1:0-5769 GCA_036398735.1 Rhodopila sp. | reverse complement strand
ATCTGCATGTCGATCATGTCGGTTGGAACACGCGGCTGGTGGACGGCAAGTGGGTGCCCACCTTTCCGCGTGCGAAGTACCTGATGGGACGGACGGAATACGAGCACTGGCGCACTGTCCAGGACCGCCCGGACATGGCGGACATCCTGGCCGACTCGGTGACGCCGATCATCGAGGCGGGACTGGCCACCATGGTCGAGACCAACCAGCGGATCTCGGACGAAATTAGCCTGGTTCCAACGCTTGGACACACGCCTGGCCATGTCAGCGTGATGATCCAGTCGAAGGGCGAGCAGGCCCTGATCACCGGTGATTTCATGCACCACCCGTGTCAGATCGCCCGGCCGGAATGGAGCACGCTGGCGGACAGCGACGCTGACCAGGGGATCGAGACAAGACGGCGCATGTTCCAGCGACTGGCCGGCACGCCGGTCCTGATCATCGGCACGCACTTTGCCGGCGCCACGGCCGGGCGACTGGTGCGCGACGGCGATGGCTATCGGCTCGATGTCTGAAAGACAGGAAACGAACACATGACCTATCTGCGCAGCGGCATCTTTCTCGCGCCGTTTCACGATCTTGCGGAAAACCCGATCCTGGCCCTGGAACGGGACATGGAATTGCTGCAGCACCTGGACGCGCTGAACTACAGCGAGGCCTGGATCGGCGAGCACCACTCCGGCGGCTTCGAAATCGTCAGCAGCCCGGAGGTTTTCATCGCCGGGGCCGCCGAACGGACCAAGCATATCCGCCTGGGCACCGGCGTGGTCTCGCTGCCGTATCATAACCCGTTCATCCTTGCCGACCGGATGGTACAGCTCGACTACCAGACCCGCGGGCGAGCGATGCTGGGCGTCGGACCCGGATCTTTGGTGCACGACGCGAAGAAGATCGGGATCGAACCGGCCGACCAGCGTCGCATGATGAACGAGTCGCTGGATGTGATCGTCGAACTGCTGCGCGGCGACACCGTCACGCGCAAGACCGACTGGTTCGATCTGAACGACGCCCGCCTGCAGTTGCCGCCCTATACGCGACCGCGGATGGAGATGGCGGTAGCGGCCTCGCGATCCCCGGCCGGCGCGCTGGCGGCCGGACGACACGGCATCGGCATGCTGTCGATCGGCGGCACCAGCGACGATGCGATGAAGCACCATGCCGGCAACTGGGACCTTTACGCCAATACGGCGCGGGCCAACGGCCACGTCCCGGATCGCCGGAACTGGCGGCTGGTGACGCTGATGCACATCGCTGAAACGCGCGAGCAGGCAAGGGAGAACGTCAAGCACGGGCTGGACCGGTTCTGCGACTACTTCCGCGATGTCGCGACGTTCCCGATCGTTCCGAGCGATATCACCGATCGCTACCAGTACATGATCGAGAGCGGATCGGCTTGCATCGGCACGCCGGACGACGCGATCGCCTTCATCGAGCGGCTGCTGAAGGGCTCCGGCGGCTTCGGCGTCATCATGGAACTGGCACAGAACTGGGCGGATTGGGCACAGACCAAGCGCCACTATGAGTTGATGGCCCGTTACGTCCATCCGCACTTCCAGGCTTCCCGCGAATGGCGCAGCGAAAGCTACGCGTATGCGCGGGACCACCACGACGAATTCACCGGGCAGTCGGGAGCGGCCGTACAGGCGGAGATCGACCGGCTTGCGGCGAAGCGGCGGGCTGCGGAGTAGCAGCGGCACACGGCGGAGCAAGGGCCACCGGCACGGCTGCTGAGGGTGATGTTGCCCAGCCGCCGCGCCGGTATCAGCCCGGGCCAACGACATTCTATCCACGCGGCGGACGTACGTGTCGGCGGAGCGGTGTGCACGGCGGCCGGAAACGCGGCAGGCCGCCGTCCCCTCCTCCACCCGCCCCGTGTCATCGCGGCCGAGGGCTCGGTCCCACATGTCCTCGCCGGGCTGCGGTCCGGGCTACCCGCGACTTTTTGGTCGAAACACCGAAGGTCGGCGCATGGCCAGTTCAGCCATTGCTCGCGTGCCCGTTCGCGCCCCCCCCTGACACAAACGACCCGCCACGCGGTCCCGGTGAGAGTGAAAGCATATCTAGCCTCGGGCCGCGAGGGTGACCCCAGCCAGCGTCATGGCCAGCGCGACCGCCTGGCGCGGCCCGAATGTTTCGCCGAGCAGCACGCCGGAGCCGACCACGCCCACCAGCGGCGAAACCAGCACCGTGGTCGCCGCGGTCGAGGCCGGCACCAGCCGCAGGGCGCGAAACCATGCCAGATAGGCGGCCGTCACGGGAATCGTGGAAATGAAGGCGATTGCTGTCCAGCCGCCGGACGTGACATTGCCCCAGTCGGGATGTTCGAAGCTCGCGAGCGCTACGACCACGGTCATGCCTAGCATCACCTGCCATGCGACGCTGGTGGTAGGGGGCAGGCGTAACGGCTTTTTCTTGGCCAGGACGGTACCGAGGCCGAACAGGATCGCCGCCGCGAGGCTCATTCCCGCGGCGGGCAGCTTTCGCCAGCTTGCCTCCGCGGTATCGGCGCCCACGAGCAAGGCAACACCGCCCATGGCCAGGATCAAGGCCAGGATTTTCGGGACTGTCGGCCTCTCCCCCAGCATTGGCCAAGCCAGCAACGCGGTCCAGACCGGCAAAGTGTAGGTAATCACCACCGCCTCGGACGCCTTGAGCCACGCCAGCGACTGGACAGTCAGCGCGACGAACAGACCGTAGTTGAGCATCGCGAACAGGATCAGACGCAGCCACTGATCGCGCGGCGGCCAGATCCGCTCATTGCGCGCAAACGCCACCGCGAACGCGCAGCCGCACGCGATGACGGCGGTGGATGCACGCATCGAGAACGGCGGCAGCATGGTCAGCAGGAATTTTGATACCGGCCAGGTCAGGCCCCAGCTGCAGGCGGTGAACAGCACCAGGACGATGCCCTCGGCGCGTGTGCTGACGATCCGCTTTGGCCGCTGGTCAGCGGACGTAGACACGGACCTGGCTCGCGGCCAGGGCCGGGTCAGTGCGCAATCCCAGATGGATGCGGCTCGCCGGTACCCGGTCCCGCATGATCGCGCGCATCACGCCGGTGGCCCGTTGCTGGCCGGCGGCAAGCTCCGATGTATCCTTCAACACCGACACAACATCGTATTGCACATCGGCATCGCGGTTCTCAGCGGCTCGCACCGCGTAGTGCAGCAACTCGGCATAATCCGGTGACGGGATCGTGTAATCGATGGTGACCAGCGGCGTGCGCGCGTCCAGCACAACGGGGGCCGGCGGCGGCAAGGGCTGCGCCTTGGCCTCCGGTGAAGGGGCGAAGGTCGTCTGGTCGATCAACGTGCAGCCCGTGAAGCCCATCAGGGCCATTGCAACGGGCAGAAGTCTGGTCACTGGCGATACTCCGGCACGTCGCGATCGAGTTGCCGCTTGATACTGTCCAAATGCAGCTTCGGCGAGTCCCGGCCACCTTCATGCCGCATCTGCTCCGCCGTCGCTTCGGCAATGTGACGCGGGACCGGCACGACGGCGCGACCGGTGGATTGCGCCAGACGCTGCACCTCGCAGGCACGCTCCAGATAATAGAGGTCGTCCCAGGCCTTGGCGATGCTTGGCGCGAGAACCAGCACGCCATGGTGTTTCATAAACACGATATCGGCGTCACCGACGGCGGCGGCGATGCGATCGCCCTCCGACTCGTCGAGAGCCAGGCCATTGTACGCGTCGTCCACCACAGTGCGTCCATAAAATTTGAGGGCGCTTTGGCCGGCCCAGATCAATGGCTCACCCTCCACCATCGTCAACGCGGTGGCGTTCGGCATATGGGTGTGGAATGCGGCGCGGGCACGCGGAATACGCGCGTGCAGGCGGGCGTGAATAAAGAAAGCGGTGTCTTCCGGCACGCCGTCGCCGGCCACGACCTTGCGGTGGAAGTCGCAGATCAGCAGGCGCGAGGCGGTGATTTCGGCAAACGACCAGCCGTCAGGATTGACCATGAACAGGTCGTCGCGCCCGGGCACCATGAACGAGAGGTGGTTGCAGACCCCTTCGTGCAATCCCATTCGTGCGGCGGTTCGGAAGCAGGCGGCGAGGTCCACGCGGGCCTGCCAGACGTCAGGGCTGTCAAGGTCGGTATTCTTCATGATTGCTGTCATGAAACACAGGCTTGCAGGAAGGCGGCCGCTGGGCAAGATGCCGCGCATGGCACAGACAAACCAACGGATCGACGGCAAACGCCTCTGGGATACCCTGATGGGCTTTGCCGAAATTGGCGCAACGGCGAAAGGGGGCGTGCGGCGCCTGACCCTGACCGACGTGGACAAGCGCGGACGCGACAAATTCCGCGCCGAATGCGAGGCGCTCGGGCTGACCGTCCGGGTCGACGCGATCGGCAACATGTTCGCCCGTCGCCCCGGACGCGACCCGTCGCGGGCGCCGGTGCTGCTCGGCAGCCACCTGGACAGCCAGCCGAGCGGCGGAAAGTTCGATGGGGCATTGGGCGTGCTGGCAGGGCTCGAGGTGATGCGTACCCTGCACGACCTGGATCTTGTCACTGAAGCGCCGGTGGAACTGATCAACTGGACCGATGAGGAAGGCAGTCGGTTCGGCCACAGCCTCATGGGTTCCGGCGTCTGGTCGGGGGTGTTCACACTGGACAAGGCCTACACCCTGACCGACACCGAGGGCGTGTCGGTGCAGACCGCGCTCGACGGGATCGGCTACCGCGGCCCGGAACCGGCGGCTCCGTTCAGTGCCGACGCCTATTTCGAGCTGCACATTGAGCAGGGACCGATCCTGGAACGCGAGGCGCGGCAGATCGGCATCGTCACGGGCGCTCAGGCTCAGGTCTGGTACGATGCGGTGACGATCGGCCAGGACAGCCACGCCGGCACAACGCCGCCCTCGACGCGCAAGGACGCTCTGGTGTGCGCGGCGCGAATCGTGGACCTCGTGGACCGCATGATGCGCGCGCGCGGCGAGGACGGACGCGGGACAGTCGGACAGTTGCTGGTGTCGCCCAACAGCCGCAACGTGGTGCCGGGCGAGGTGCGCTTCTCGGTCGAGTTCAGGCATCCGAGCGACGCGGAGGTCGATGTCCTGGACGCGGAATTCCCCCCGGCGGCGCAAGCGATTGCCGATGCGTGCGGCGTGAAGCTGGAATTGACCACCTTGTTCAAGATCCCTGCCCAGCCGTTCGACGCTGCGTGTGTCGATCTGGTGCGCCAGGGCGCGGCGCGGCTTGGGTACACCACCCGCGAGATCGTCTCCGGAGCCGGACATGACGCGGTTTACGTGGCGCGCCATGTCCCGACTGCGATGATCTTCACCCCATGCAAGGACGGACTGTCGCACAACGAAGCCGAAAGCATCGAGCCGGAAGAAGCCGAGGCAGGATGCCAGGTGCTGTTCGAAGCCGTGGTGGCACGGGCGAACCGGAGTTTGGCATAGGCGGCGTTCGCCTACGCCGGCAGCGGGAACTGCTGCAGATACGGCAGATAATCCGGCTCGACGTCGATCTGCAGCGTAGCCAGCACCCGGACGACGGCGTTGTAGAACCCGATGGTCAGCGTCAGGTCCACGACCTGTTCGTTGCCGAGTTCAGCCTGCAGCGCCGCGAACGTCGCCTCGGCCATCGCACCGTCTGCGGTCATCTCCCGCGCCGCCTTCAGCACCAGCTTCGACAGCGGATCGAGACTGGTCGGCTTGCCGGCGGTATCATCGATCAGCGCCTGCACATCCGCATCGCTGACGCCGAAGTCATGCCCGAGCTTCACGTGATGTGACCATTCGTAGGGTGAC
>DASWON010000271.1:0-5087 GCA_036398735.1 Rhodopila sp. | reverse complement strand
CGGGCTGCCGGTGAACGTGTTCGTCACCGTCAAGCTGGCCAACCACAAGGACGAGACCCTGCGGACCTTCGAGCGGGCCGTGGAAGCCTGTCCCGAGGTCATGGAGATGTATGAAATGACCGGCGCGAGCGACTACCTGCTGCGCGTCGTGGCGTCGGACATCGCGTCCTATGAGGCCTTCCTGCGTGGGCGCCTGACCCATATCCAGGGCGTGCAGTCGTTTGAATCGGCACTGTCCCTGAAGCGCGTGGTCTACCGGACCAATCTGCCGCTGCGGCAAGGCGGGCGATGAGTGGGGCGACTCCAAGCCGTGCCGCGCCAGGGGCCGGGGCCGCTCACCGCGGATCAGCGGCCGATCGGGGCAAGCCGCCATGGAAATGTGCCTCCGCCGTGCGGCGGTCATACGAGTTCGCATAAACCGACGATCGTGCCGGCAGCAGCGGATCATCTGACGGCCTGATCCCCGCCGGGACGATCAGCGGGTCGTAATTGATGTCGCGGCAGGGCCCGCCCGCCTCATCCTGCATCTGTTCCAGGATCAGGGTCGCCACATCGACCTGTTCCCGCTCGGCCGGCCATGCCTTTGTGGCGTCGTTGGTGGGATCGCCGGGGGCGGCGAGTGTGACCCAGAGATGCCAGTGCAACGGACCGTGGCGCAGCCGGTCCCTGAGATCGTCGGCAAGGAAATCCGGCCCGAGACCCGCCAGTTCGGCCTGTGTGACCTCCCGCGGGGGTTCGTCCGGCCGCATCGACCACCGCACCGCACGGCTGATCCCGTGGTCATCGACAAAGCGAAATGCGTTGAGGCTGTTGTATTCCTGGTCCGCGAAGCTCCCCGTCCAGGGCGCGGTGCGTGCCCACTGGCCGAACGCCGCCGCTTCCGGATGGCTGGCAGCGAATCGCTGCATGGCGTCGGGATCGGGCTTGCCGGTCTGTGGCACGACGTCGGCCGCGAGCGTCAGGTCATAGAAGGCTTCGGGAGTGGAGACGGCGAAGACCGGCGAGTTGTTCATGCCACTGCGCCACTCCTGCCCGTCCGGCGTAATCACATCGATGGCCATGCTGCGCACGCGCCCGACGATATCCGGCGCCTTGGGGTCGCCGACGGCTATGGCGAAGCGGCCGATGACCGGGTAGCGGCCGGCGGCGAACATCGGCGCGACGGACAGGTGCACGCCCGCACCATTGGCCTCCAGTTCGCCGGTGAAGCAGATGCCCTTGGCATGATGGCGGCGATGCCCGACAGGATTCCCCGCACGATCGCTTAGGACCTCCACGATTTGAGCCGGTGTACGCCGGTCGGGCGTGAACCATCCGCCGGTGTAGCCGAAGGCGACCGCACCGCCGGCGACGAGGACAACGAGAATAAGCGGCACGAGAGCAACCTGCTTGACCTTGAAGATTGCAGCCAGCGCCCTGGACAGCCTGCTCATCTCCCCTCTCCTTTTCGCCCGGCATTCGCTGGCGCGGAACGCGGCGCCGCGAAGGTATAATCATGCGCCTGTCCGGGACGCCGGGACCGTCTGCCGGCGTTTCGTTCAGGACATCCCCGGCAAATGGGTGCACGCGGCGGAAGTCCAAGTTCGAGGATGCGCAAAATGCGCCGCGGGCGTGGCATTCCAAAGCCGAGCGTGCGATTTCGTAACAGCGCCGGGCCAAGGCTCCGCCGCTTGCAGGATCGCCGGTCCACGGACCGCTCGCGCGTGGCGGTTCTGACGTCGCCATCCCGTGGATCCGCGGCGAGGCGGACTTCAGAGGCATGAACCGCACGCGAAAACAATGGCTTGTCAGCGCTCTTATCGATCCGGAAGTTCGTTGGGAGCGGATCCCCGGCACGACGAACTCTTACATCGGGACGCTCGCTCTACCGCTGGGGACAGGTCTTCGCGCCGGTTGTGACCGCCATCTCAGGCCAGCCGTGCATCCGCGCCGCGTCCGGGCGCAGGGCGAACACCACTGGCGGGCGGCAGGCATGCCGGTCATTGCGGCGATCGCGCGGCACGCCAGGGCGACCGCCCGGCGCCGAGTCGTGAACCCCGAACCTCAGTCGCGGCGAACGAGCATCACCGACGGTTCAGGCCAGCGCGGCGATCACCGCGGGCAGCAGCCTCGGGTCGCCGACCGCGATCACCCGGCCGTCACCGTCCGCGCGCAACTGGCCGCCTTGCCAGTCGGTCAACGCTCCACCGGCGCCGGTGATCACCGGCGCGAGCGCGGCCCAGTCCCATGGTTTAAGATCGCGCTCCACGATCACATCGATCTGTCCGAGTGCCAGCAACCCGTAGGCGTAGCAGTCGCCGCCCCAGTAATTGCGCCGCACCCGTGGCGCCAGATTGTGGAAACGCGGCAGGTCGTCGCCGAACATCTCGGGGCTGGTCGCGGACAATTCGGCCTGGGCAAGGTCCGCACAGGGGCGCGTGCCGACGCGTCCCCCCAGCGGGCCGGTAAAGACGGCCGGCCGGCCGGCGGCGCCAATCCAGCGCTCCGCCGTGACCGGCTGGTCGATAATCCCAACCAGCGGGGTATCGCCGTCGAGCAAAGCGACCAGCGAGCCGAACGTCGGACGGCCGGTGATGAAGGCGCGGGTGCCGTCGATTGGATCCAGGACCCAGCGCAGCGGCGCCTCGGGACGTTCCAGTCCGAACTCCTCGCCAAGGATGCCGCACTCGGGGCAAAGGCGGTTCAGTTCAGCCCGCATCGCCAGTTCCGCTTCGCGGTCGGCGATGGTCACCGGGGACTGATCGGCTTTGATGTCGGCCGCGACCGCCCCGCGAAAGAACGGCCGGATCGCCGCGCCAGCCGCATCAGCCGCCGCCGTGGCGGCTGCCAGATAGCGATCGAGGTCGATCGTCAGGACGCGGACCTCGCGGTCGGGCTCACCTGGGGCATCGCCGCGCCAGGCTCAGGGCGCCGGCAGCGGCACGGGGTTCGGCGACAGGCTGCGCAGATAGGCGATGACGTCCGCGCGCTGCTGGTCGTTCTTGATGCCCGCGAAGGCCATCCGAGTCCCAGGCACATAGGCCGACGGCTGGTGCAGCCACTCGTTCAGTTCGTCGAAGGTCCACGGCCCGGTCTTGGCCTTCAGCCCGGCAGAGTAATTGAAACCCTCCATGTGCGCATGCGGCCCACCGACGACGTTGTAGAGGTTCGGGCCAACGCCGGCCTTCCCGCCTTCATTGAAGGTGTGGCAGGAGGTGCAAAGCTTCTTCACCGTCGCCTCGCCTGTGGCGACGTCGGCCTTGGCCAGCAGCGGCGCGATCGCCGGCAACGGTTCCGGCTTCGGCGCGCCCGACGTCGCTTCGGCTGCCGGGGCGCCCTGGATGGCGATGGCGGGCTTTTCCGGACGCTGTTCGGTCACCAGGTTCATGCCGATCAGGCCGGTCAGAAAGAACACGATACCCGCCACGAGGACCGCGGCGATGCCCTTGTTGAGTTCCATGCTGTCCATGCAGCGAAGCTTCCTGATCAGATGAGGGCCAGCGAGGCCGGTTGACTGGACGCGAGCGAACCTGCCTGCCCGCCGTTGCACGGGGACGAGCGCGTCCGTAAGCTGGCGGCACCATAGGGAAACGAAAACACCTCTTCAACCCACCTCCGGTCCGCCTGCGCCGGTTTCAGCGCGCCCGTCCGGCAGGCCAGCTCCAGGAAATCCCGTTGAATCCGATTGTCGTGATCCCCGCCCGCATGGCTTCGACGCGCCTGCCGGGCAAGCCGCTGGCCGACATCAACGGCAAGCCGATGATCGTGCACATGCTCGACCGAGGGCGGGAGGCCGGAATCGGACCTGTCGCGGTGGCCTGCGGCGACCCCGAAATCGCCGCGGCGGTGCGTGCTGCCGGCGGCCGTGCCGTGCTCACGGATCCCGCGCTGCCGTCAGGTTCCGACCGGGTGCACGCCGCACTGGCCGAGCTTGATCCTGACGGCGTGCACGACGTCGTCGTCAACCTGCAGGGCGACTTTCCGACGCTCGACCCCGCCGGCCTGCGCCTTGTGGTCACGCCGTTGGCCGATCCGCTGGTCGATATCGGCACCCTGGTGGTGCCGATCAGGGATGAGATCGAGGCCACCACGGTTTCCTTCGTGAAGGCCGCCTGTGCTTTCGAGGAAGGGCAAACGATCGCGCCCGGGCTGTATTTTTCCCGTCAGCCGATCCCCTGGGGGCTGGGACCACGCTGGCACCATGTCGGCATCTACGCCTATCGCCGCGCGGTACTCGACCGCTATGTCTCGCTGCCGCCAAGCCCGCTGGAGCGGCGCGAGAACCTGGAGCAATTGCGGGCGCTGGAGAATGGAATGCGGATCGCCTGCGTGCGCATGGAGCATGGCCCGTTCGGGGTCGACACCGCCGAGGACCTGGAACGCGCCCGGGCACTGCTCGTCGGGTCCGCCGACTCGGCACGGGTGTGACCATGGCCGATGTGATCTCCTTCCAGGGCCTGCCCGGGGCGTACTCCGACCTGGCCTGCCGCAACGCCTTTCCGGCGATGGCCACCCTGCCCTGCCTGTCATTCGAGGCCGCGATCGACGCGGTGCGTGAAGGCCAGGCGCAGTTCGGCATGTTGCCGTGCGAAAACAGCCTGGCCGGCCGTGTGTCCGATATCCATCATCTGCTGCCCGACTCGGGCCTGTTTATCATCGGCGAGCAGTTCCAGCGCGTCGAACACTGCCTGCTCGGAGTTCCCGGCGCGACCATCGAGGACGTCCGGCGGGCTCACTCGCACACCGTCGCGCTGGGCCAGATCCGACGTATCCTGGCGGAGCTGCACCTCACCCCCGTCGTCGAAGCCGACACCGCCGGTGCCGCCCAGCTTGTGGCACAGTGGGGCCGCAAGGAGGACGCCGCCATCGCGTCCTCGCTGGCCGCGGAGATCTACGGCCTGCGCATCCTGCGTGCGAATGTGGAGGACGCCGCACACAACACCACCCGGTTCTACGTCGTGGCGACGCAGCCGGCCGAAGTCGATCCGGCGACCCCGAACCTGATGACCACGTTCGTCTTCCGCGTCCGCAACGTCCCGGCCGCGCTGTACAAGGCCCTGGGCGGTTTCGCGACCAACGGCGTCAACATGACCAAGCTGGAAAGCTAC
>DASWON010000270.1:0-9694 GCA_036398735.1 Rhodopila sp. | reverse complement strand
CCACGCCGAGCAGGGCGCCGACCTCGACTTCGGTACCCTCCGGCACTGCGATCGAGGACAGCACGCCGGCCGACGGGGCGTTGACCTCGACGGTTACCTTGTCGGTTTCCAGTTCGACCAATGGCTCATCGGCAGCCACGGTCTCCCCTTGCTGTTTGATCCAGCGGGCAACCGTGGCGGTTGTAACACTCTCGCCCAAAGCAGGCACTACGATGTCAGTCGCCACAGCGATATCTCTCCAGGCGCAGGTGAAAAGCGGAGGTGAAGGCGGGGGCGGTCTAGCCGATGCCGAGCACCGTGGCTACCACACGTGCCTGCTGCGACATGTGGGTCTTGGCGAGACCGGTCGCGGGGCTGGCCGCTGCGTCGCGTCCGACGTAGACTGGGCGGCGAACCTTCATGTCCAGGCGCCCGAGAACTTTCTCAAGCCGCCGGTCGACGAAATTCCAGGCGCCCATGTTCTCGGGCTCCTCCTGGCACCAGACGACGTCAGCGTTGAGGTAGGGTGCCAGCGCCCGGCCGAGGCTGTTTTCCGGAAACGGATACAGCTGTTCCAGCCGAATCAGCGCGATGTCCTTGATATCCTTGGCGCGTCGTTCGGCGAGCAGGTCATAGTACACCTTGCCCGAGCAGATCGCGACACGGCGGACATCCTCGGGCGGAGCAATTTCATCGATCTCCGGGATCACGTACTGGAACCGCGTGCCCTCGGCGAAATCCTCCAGCGGTGACACCGCCAGCTTGTGGCGCAGCAGCGACTTTGGCTCGAACACGATCAGCGGCTTGCGGAAATTGCGATGCAGCTGCCGGCGCAGGGCATGGAAATAGTTCGCCGGCGTCGTCAGATTGCACACATACATATTCCGCTCGGCGCACAACTGTAGATACCGCTCGATACGCGCGGATGAGTGCTCCGGGCCTTGCCCCTCATATCCATGGGGCAGCAGCAGCACGAGGCCGGACATGCGCAGCCACTTGGTCTCCCCGCTGGCGAGGAACTGGTCGATGATGACCTGAGCGCCGTTGGCGAAATCGCCGAACTGGGCCTCCCACAGCACCAGGGTTCGTGGATCGGCGAGCGAGTATCCGTACTCGAAGCCCAGCACGCCGGCTTCCGACAGCAGCGAGTTGTAGATTTCGATCCGCGCCTGGTGCGGAACGATGTTGTTCAGCGGCGTGTATTCGTTCTGATTGATCTGGTCGATCAGCACCGCATGGCGCTGGCTGAACGTGCCGCGCTGGGTGTCCTCGCCCGACAGCCGGATCCGGCTGCCTTCCAGCAACAGGCTGCCGAAGCCCAGTGCCTCGCCGGTTGCCCAGTCGATGCCCTGGCCGGTCTCGATCGCCTGCTGCTTCGCCTCCAGCTGGCGAGCAATTTTCGGATTGAGGTTGAAGTCCCCCGGCACGTGTGACAGCGCCGCGCCGATCCGCTTCAGAGTTTCCGTCGGGACGGCGGTCGGCTCTTCCGTCAGTTCGGCCTCCTGCTGATCCACGGGCGTGAATCCGGCCCAGTGGCCTTCCAGCCAGTCCGCCTTGTTCGGTTTGTATGACTTCGCCGCCGCGTTGGCGTCCTCGAGGGTCTTGGCGAACTGGTCCCACATTGCCTTCGAGTCTTCGGCCGAGACAGCGCCCTCGGCGGCGAGCTTCTCGGCGTAGAGCGTCCGGGTGGTCTTCGTCCGGTTGATCGCCTTGTACATCAGCGGCTGGGTAAAGGCCGGCTCGTCGGTCTCGTTATGACCGTGGCGGCGATAGCAGACGATGTCGAGCACGATGTCGCTGGCGAACTTCATCCGGTACTCGGCGGCCATGCGGGCGCAGAAGATCACCGCCTCGGGGTCGTCGCCATTGACGTGGAGAATAGGCGCCTGGATCGATTTCGCCACGTCAGTGCAATACAGGCCGGAGTAGGCGTGCGCCGGGACAGTGGTGAAGCCGATCTGGTTGTTGACCACCAGATGGACCGTGCCGCCGGTTCGGTAGCCGATCAACTGGCTCATCGCCAACGTCTCATAGACCAGCCCCTGGCCAGCGAAGGCGGCGTCGCCGTGCATCAGGATCGCCATCACGGAGTTGCGCGTCCGCGTATCGCCTGCGCGGTCCTGGCGCGCCCGCACCTTCCCGACGACGACCGGATCGACGGCCTCCAGGTGCGAGGGGTTGGGCTGCAGCGACAGATGCACGTTATGCCCGGCCATCTCCACGTCGGTGGACGTTCCGAGGTGATACTTCACGTCGCCGGAACCTTGGACGTCGTCCGGCTTGAAGCTTTCGCCGCCAAACTCGGAGAACAGCGCCGTCAGCGGCTTCTTGACGATGTTGACCAGCGTGTTCAGGCGACCGCGATGCGGCATCCCGATGGCAACTTCGACCACACCGCCAGCCGCCGCGACGCCGATGATCGCGTGCAGGGCGGGGATCGTCACCTCGCCGCCTTCCAGGCCGAATCGTTTGGTCGTGACATAGCGCTTCTGGCAGAACACCTCGAAGCCCTCGGCTTCGGTAAGCTGCTGCAGCACCTTGCGCTTTTCGTCCGCGCCCAGATCGGTGTGCCAGGGGGCGCCTTCGACACGGCGCTGGATCCAGGACTTCTGGTCCGGATCCTGGATGTGCATGAATTCAACACCGATCGGGCCGCAGTAGGTCTGCCGCAGGATCTGCATGATCTCCCGCAGCGTGGCGCTTTCCCGGCCGAGCACGTTGTCGATGAAGATCGACTTGTCCATGTCCGCTTCGGTGAAGCCGTAGGAAGCCGGATCCAGCTCGGGATGCTTGTGCGGAATCTGCAGGCCGAGCGGGTCCAGCTGGGCCTCCAGATGGCCCCGGACCCGATAGGAGCGGATCAGCATCAGCGCGCGCAGCGATGCGATGGTGGCGGCGCGCACCTGATCCGGGGCGAGGCCGCCGGCCGGGGCCTTCGTGGCGGCAGCGGCCGGCGTGGTCGCATCGCCGGCAAAGCTTGGGCGGGGCGCCCACGAGGCACCACTGGCATCCTCGAGCACCGCACGCGCCTCGTCGTTCATCGCAGCGAACAGATCGGCGAAGCTGGGATCGACGGAGGTCGGGTCGGAGGCCCACCGTGCATAGAGATCGGCCAAAAAGGCTGCGTTGGCGCCATTGAAGGCTGACGCCAGGATGTCGATACCCGCCATTTATTACGGTCCCTTACCTGTCCGTGCCGCGCCTCTTAGAGAAGCCGAACTCGCGCGGAAAGTCCCTTTCGGCACTCGCTGGGTTGCTCCCATCGCATGTCCATCCGCTTGAACGCATGAACAGCTCGAAAGGCAAGACGATGCCGGAGCCTGATCGATGCAAAAATAGCGCCACACACCAGGCCCGGACGTGAGGCGCCTCGTCCTACGCATGGGTAGGTGGTAACCAGTGTGTGTGAATGCAATAATAAAGCCGCCTCAGGCCGCGCATCGGTCCGGCCGTCAAGCCGGCGAAGGGACACATAGACCAGGGCTTTGCCCCTGCGTGGCGGGCACGGCCGGCGCCGCGGCGTCCGCACCCCACGTTAGCCGGCCGAGCGCGGATTGCCTGAGGCATGGGCAGTTGAGGCTCTTCGTCATAGGAGCGTTCGCGTCATGGCGCTCAGGGCTCGCAACCGGCCTCGTGTGACCTCTACGCCGGCAGACCTGCGAGGCGCAGCCGCTGCGCCAGCGTGTCGCGGCTTTCCTCCGGCAGCATCGCACGGTCCCGCCAGCGGCTGATCCGAAAGTCCGGATCGATCGCCACGAGCTGCAGTGCCGCCTGATGCGCTTCATCCAGCCGGCCGAGCACCGCAAGGCTGGCGGCGAGAATCCGGGCGTTGGCGGCGAGCCCCGGGTGATGCATCGCCGCCAACCGGGCCCACCGCGCGGAGTCGTTGTAGCGGCCGGCGACGTAGAACGCTCCGGCCGTCACATGATCCCTCCAGGCTCGTTCAGGGCCCAGGGCAGGCATGGTCGCCGCCTGTTCGGCATGGAAGATCGCAGCCTGTGGCTCGCCCAGCCAACTGAGCGTCAAGGCCTTCAGAGACTCCGCCAGGCCACAGAACGGCGCAGCGTCGATGACCCGGTCCAGCAGGGCCGACGACACCTCATGATCGCGGTGCAGCACGGAATGCATGAATGCCAACGTGGCCATCGCCGCGGGATCATTGCGGTCCATGCGGCCGGCGGCGTCGGCCGCGGCGCGCGCGTCGGCGGATGGATCGGCACTCCAGCCCTGGCTGATCGCCATGAAGTGCCACCAGGTCCGGGCAAAATAGACGCTGGCATGGGCGCCGGTCCGCTGCTCCGCCAGTCGCAGCCACTGCGCGGCGGTGGCGAATGTGTCCCGTTCGGGTTGCATGATCGCCGCGAAAGCCCGCAGCGCCAGATCATGTGAGGTCAGCGCGTCGGGCGGCATCAGGCTCGTGCGGTCGAGTTCGCGCTGCAGCACCAGCGGCGGGACAGCGCGGGCGATGCGGGAGGCGGCGTCTTCCCGGAGGGCCGCCTGTTGCCCGAGCATATGGTCGAACCGGTCCGACCAGAGCACGCGCCCGGTTTCCGCTTCGTTCAGTTCCACCGACAGACGCAGCATGTCGCGTTCGGCTTCAACCGAACCATGCAGGATATAGCGCGCGTTGGTTGTCTGGCGAAGCCGGTGCAGATCGATCGGCGCCCTGATCGAGGCCGGTTGTGTCCGGGTGATCGCCAGCCAGGTCGCCATGCCGCCGAAGGCGCGGATGACGCCGTCGGTGGCGGACGCGGCGAATGCTTCGCGCACGCCGGCGGTTCGGAACGGGACGACCGCCAGCGAGACGCGGGGATCGACGCCCCGCGGCTGCGAGGCCAGCCGGCGCGGCGCCCGGGTTTCCCCAGCCCAGGCGAGGCAGGCCTCGCGCGCGATGGCGACGACCACCACCGGCTCGGCTTGTTGCGGCATTTCGGGCTGGCCAATCGGGTCGGCCATCACCGGCACGGCAAGCCGAAGTTGATCATGCAGCGCCGCTGGCAGCGCGATGCCGCCCGGCGGGGCGATCCGTTCCAGGTTCGCCGCTATCAGCCTCGCGGCGAACCTGGAACGGATCGCCGCGAGGCTGATAGCGGCGCCGCCGACATGGCGATGACCAGCAAGAATCTCGCCCGCGTTCACCGCCATGCGGAAGCGAATGGGTTCCGCGACGCCGGCCATCCGCCGGGCCGAAGCCGCTTGGGCACCAAGCGCACATTTCAGCGCCTCGCTGGCGCTGCCGAACTCGGCCATCACGCTGTTGCCGGCGAAGGACAGGATGGTGCCCGACGCCTGCCGGATGGCTGAACGCAGATGATCCAGTTCCCGGCTGATCCGGCGATGCGCTGCGGCATCGTCGTCACGTATCAGGTTCGCATAGCCTTCGATATCAGCCGCGAGGAGGGCGGCAAGCCGGCGCTCGGGCGAAGCGTCCGCGGATGTCTGCTTGTGCTGCACGCCTGTCTCCGCCAGCGAAATCGCTTAGACACGTTACCGCGACAAAGGACATTTCAACAATCTTGAGTAGTTTCAATCAAGCGGAAATCGAAATGCTCAGCAACGCTTCTCTCGACCAGCGAGGACGCCGGAGCGAGATGCGTCGCTATTGAGACTGGCGCACCGCCGTCTCTGCTCCAGGCATCGGCGACCTGGTTGCCAAGCGACGGGTCTTGGCGGAGGTGTACCGGCACCCGGCAAGGTTGCCTTATCAGTGTGGTGGTTCCGAAGTCCGTACAACTGCGCGGGCGGCTCCTCTCGCGGTGGAGGACGGCGATTTTGGGAAACAGTATGTGGTCGCAGGCCATACCCGGAGGCTGACGTTATACCGGCGGTACACCGGACGGTAACTTCATGAAACAAATCTCTGACTTGTTCGCGCTGTGGGCCCAAATCCGTGGGGTCAAATCTGACCGGCCGCTAGAGGCGGCCACCGTCGACGACCCACAGCTGGCTCGTGCACATGCGACTATCATCCGCGGCCAGCCACAACGCCATCCGCGCCACATCAGCCGGGACCAGCTTGGTCTTGAGACACTGCGCCTGAAGCAGGTTTCGTTCGGCCTCCGGGGTCAGCCACAGGTCGATCTGCCGCTGCGTCATGATCCAGCCGGGGATGATGCAGTTGACCCGGATGCCGTAGGGCCCGAGGTCGCGGGCCATGCCCCGGGTCAGCCCCTCGATGGCGGCTTTGGCTGTGGTATACGCGGGCATGCCGCCCTGACTGGCGTGCCAGGACATCGAGCCGAAATTGATGATCGACCCGCCGCCGGCCGCCCGCATCATCGGCGCGACCGCCTGGATCGCGAAAAACTGGTGGCGCAGGTTAGTGGCCATCCGTTCATCCCAGAACTCGACAGTCACGTCCTGGTAATCGTGGCGCTGGTCGTTGGCGGCATTGTTCACCAGGATGGTGATGCCGCCCAGCCGCTTTTCCACCTCGGCGATGACGGCGCGCAGCGCCTGGATGTCCTTGAGATCGCACGGCAGATAGAGCGGTGGCGTCAGGCCCTCCCGGCTCAGTGCTTCGATCAGCGAGGCAGCCGCGCTGTCTGCGATATCCAGAAACGCGACCTTCGCGCCCTGGCGCACGAACTGGGTGACCTCTTCGGCACCGATACCGCTGGCGCCGCCAGTGACCAGGACGACGCGGTCGCGCAGGCTTGGGTAGGTGGCGAACATGTCGGTCATGACCCAGGCTCCTTCGCTCGATGAAGCAATTCTGGCACTCGATGAAGCAATTCCGGCACTCGATGAAGCAATTCCGGCACTTGATGAAGCAACTCCGGTGAAGCGCTGTCCGGATTACGTCGCCGGGCGGGCTGACCGCAGCTGCCGGAGCGCATCCTGGATCACCGTCTCCACCGGGCCGCCGATATCGACGATGATCGGATGCTCGTCCGGGCCGGGCTCCTGCAGCGCGGCGAACTGGCTGTCGAGCAGCGCGGGCGGCATGAAGTGGCCCTTTCGCGCCTTCATCCGCTCGTTGATGAGGGCTTTCGAGCCGCGCAGATACACCAGCAGCGTGTCCGGCCGCCCGCCGATCAGGATTTCCCGGTAGGCGCGCTTCAGCGCCGAACAGGCCACCACGGCCGATCGGCCTTCCGCCAGCAGCTCGTCCTCCCGGGCGGCGATGGCACGCAGCCATGGCAGGCGGTCCTCGTCGGTCAGCGGTACGCCGGCTTTCATCTTGGCGATGTTGGCCGGAGGGTGAAACGAGTCCCCCTCCAGCAGGATCCAGCCCAACGCATGTGCCAAGCCGGCGGCGACCGTGGTCTTGCCGCTGCCTGACACGCCCATCACGACGGCAATGGTCACTTCTTGGTCGGCTCCACGTGACCGCCGAAGCCGAACCGCATCGCGGACAGGATTTTCTCCGCGAACGTGTGCTGCTTGCGCGACCGGAAGCGGGTGAACAACGAGGCAGCCAGCACGTCCGCCGGAACCGCCTCCTCGATCGCGGCCTCGATCGTCCAGCGCCCCTCGCCGGAGTCCTCGACCTCGCCGGAGAAGGCATCCAGCTTGTCGTCCTTGGCCAGCGCGTCGGCGGTCAGATCGAGCAGCCAGGAACTGACCACGCTGCCGCGCCGCCAGACCTCGGCGATGTCGCCCATGTTGAGGTCGTAGCGATGATCTTCCGGAAGCGCGGTGGAGGACTTGTTGCGCAGGATGTCGAAGCCCTCGGCGAAGGCCTGCATCATGCCGTACTCGATCCCGTTGTGGATCATCTTCACGAAATGGCCGGCGCCGACCGGACCGGCGTGAATGTAGCCTTGCTCGGCGCGCGGGTCGCGGCCTTCGCGCCCCGGGGTGCGCTCGATTGTCCCGATCCCCGGAGCGAGCGTGGCAAAGATGGGATCGAGATGGTTCACCGCGTCGGTGTCGCCGCCGATCATCATGCAATAGCCCCGCGTCAGGCCCCAGACGCCGCCGGAGGTGCCGACGTCGACATAGCGCAGGCCCTTGGCGGCCAGCGCCTTGCCGCGGCGGATGTCATCTTTGTAGTAGGTGTTGCCGCCGTCGATGATGATGTCGCCTTTGGTCATCACGCCGGCCAGCGTGTTGATCGTGTCCTCGGTGATCTTGCCGTGCGGCAGCATGACCCAGACCGCCTTGGGCGAGCCCGACAGCTTGGCGACGAGGTCCTGCAACCCGGTCGCCGTGGCGGCGCCGTCCTTGCCCAGGGAGTCGACCGCCGCCGGTGCCGCATCCCAGACCACGGTCGTGTGTCCACCGTTCATCAGCCGCCTGGAGATGTTCGCACCCATGCGGCCCAGTCCAACCACGCCGATCTGCATTCCAAGACCCTCCGTTGCCACTGATCCGAGCAGTCTCGCCGGACGTTCCGCCGTGTCCTGCCCGCGTATCCCGGCGGCACCCTGCCACATGCCGGGGCCAAGGCAAGCCGCCTGCCATGTCTTCCGGTATCGCCACCGCAGGCTATTCACCCATTTTCCGGCGACCACCGCGGCGAACCGGCTGACAAACCTTTGTCGAGGCCTGAGCCGGATTACCCGCCGAACATCACGCGGCAGAGGTCGGCACCGTCTCGCTTGCCGCAAGACCCGCGCCGGTACACTTTCCCGGCGCCTGATGCCTGAGGATGCCTCTCCCACATGAACCGACCGATAACGACCGACCCGTCCGACGGGTTACCGCCGGACCGGCGATTCTTGGCCATGCTGTCGCTGGGGGTCGCCGTCTGCATGGCGGTGCTCGACGGCTCGATCGCCAACGTGGCGCTGCCGACGATCGCACGCGAGTTGCACACCACGCCCGCCGGCTCGATCTGGGTGGTCAACTCCTACCAGCTTGCCGTTACCATCAGCCTGCTTCCCCTGGCCTCCCTGGGCGACGTGCACGGGCATCGCCGGATCTTCTGCTGGGGGCTGCTGCTCTATACCTTGGCGTCGGTGGTCTGTGCCGTGGCGACCACATTGCCGGAACTCGTAGCCGGCCGCGTACTGCAAGGTTTCGGCGGCGCCGGAATCATGAGCGTCAACGGCGCGCTGATCCGCTTCATCTTCCCACGCTCCCAGTTGGGCCGCGGCATCGGCTACAACGTGCTGGTGGTCGCCACGTCGTCCGCCGCCGGACCGTCGGTGGCCGCCGGCATCATGGCCGTCGCGTCCTGGCCGTGGCTGTTCGCCATCCAGGTGCCGTTCGGCGTGGTGTCGCTGCTGCTGTCGATGCGTTTCCTGCCGCGTTCGCCGCTGACATCGCATGCGTTCGACGTTGCAAGCGCGGTGATGAACGCAGTGACGCTCGGGTTGTTCATCACCGGGCTGGACGGGATCGGGCATGGCGAAAGCCTGCCGCTGGTGGTGGCAGAACTGGGCGGCAGCGTCATCGTCGGCTTTATCTTCGTGCGCCGGCAACTGAGGCTGCGGCCACCGCTGCTGCCGGTGGACCTGCTGATCGAGCGGCCGGTGTTCGCCTTGTCGGTAGCGACCGCGGTGTGCTGCCACGCATCGCAGGTCATCGCCCTGGTGATCCTGCCGTTCTACTTCCAGTACGCGGGCGGGGCGTCGCCGTTCCATATCGGGCTGCTGATGACGCCATGGCCAGCCGTGGTGATTATCGTTGCGCCAATCGCCGGCCGCCTTGCCGATCGGTATTCGGCCGGAATGCTGGGTGGACTCGGATTAGCGGTGATGGTGGTCGGTCTGGTGCTGACGCTGCTGATGCCAGCCACCGCCTCCTGGCCCGACGTCGCCTGGCG
>DASWON010000269.1:0-4975 GCA_036398735.1 Rhodopila sp. | reverse complement strand
ACCGGCAGCTATGAGATCGACCTGCCGAACGGTGGCGACGCGGTCATCGAGAACAACGTCGTCGAGAAGGGCGCCGGTGCCCAGAATTCCCGTTTCATCGCGTTTGGGGAGGAAGGCAATCTGCATGCGGGCTCGTCGCTGAGCGTGACGCGTAACTCGCTGATCAATGACTACGGCCACTGGGCGACGGCCATCTGGAACGCCACCGCCGTCGAGGCGAGCGTCACCGCCAACACCGCGTATGGTCTGACCGACAGCCAACTGGTCAGCGGGCCGGTCATGTCATCCGGATCCAACACCCTGCTGCCTCTGTCCAGCGAGCCGGCCCCCGACACCTCTGCTCCCTACCTCCCGGTGCTGCCGTTCTCTTTCGCCTGCTTCGCGGCTGGCACGCGCCTGTTGACAGCCGAGGGTGAGGTGCCGGTGGAGGCTTTGCGTGTCGGTCAGCTTGTCGTGGGCCTTACGCCGGGCGAGGGCGGCAAGAGGGCGCTGCGGCCGATCCGCTGGATTGGCCATCGGCACATCGATATCAGCCGTCATGCCGATCCCGGTGCTGTTCGCCCAATCCGCATCCGATCGGGCGCATTCGCTGACGGCGTGCCTGCGCGCGACCTGCTGATGTCCCCCGATCATGCGATCCTTGTCGACGGTCTGCTGATCCCGGTTCGGCTGCTGCAGAACGGCGCCAGCATCCTGAGCGACAACCGCATCACCGCCGTGCGGTATTTCCATGTGGAGCTTGATCGGCATGCGATCCTTCTTGCCGAGGGCCTGGCCGCCGAGAGCTATCTCGATACCGGTAACCGCGGAGCATTCGAGAATGCGGACGCGCCATTGCTGCTGCATCCGGATTTCCTGACGGACACAGGCCGGACACGAAGCACCCAAGACGACGCACAAGCGTGGCGGGAGACCTTGTCCTGTGCCCCGTTCGCCGCTGATGCCATGCGCGTCGAGCCGGTTTGGCGGCGGCTGGCGGTGCGTGCCACGTTGCTGGGATATCGGCTTGCGGAACTGGCGACGACGTCCGATCCGGGGTTTCGTCTGCTGGTCGATCGTCGCCCCCACTGGCCCGTCGCCAGACAGGATGGGCGGTATGTTTTCGTCCTGCCGCGCCCGGTGCCCTCGGTCCGCTTGGTCTCCCGCGCAGCGGCACCCTGCACCCTGACGCCCTGGATCGAGGACAGGCGGCGCCTTGGCGTGGCGGTCGGCCGCATGATCCTTGTCAGCGCCCAGGGCGTGACGCTCGAAATCCCGGTCGATCATCCGACGTTGACGGATGGCTGGTGGATGGTCGAGCGTGACCACGCGCTGCTCTGGCGGTGGACCGCGGGGTCCGCCGTGTTGCCTTTGCCGGGTGGTATTGCGATCCTGCAGATCGGCCTTGTCGGGGGGGCCCTCTATCCGCTTGCGGAGCAGACCGAAGTGGCGGCGGCGCGACCGATGGTGGCGTAGCTGAAGCGAGGAGGCTGAATGGGAAGCAGTGCATCCGAGGCTGGCGCGCCGCGCGTGGCCCCTGTCGAGGTGTTCCCGCCGGGCCATACCGGCGTTCCGCTGCCCGGTGGTGCCGATGAACGGCTGCCGCTGGGTCCTTTGCCGGGTTCCCGGTACCCTGATCCACACATCGAATCGCTCGATAAACGGTTCAAAGGCAGCCCCGGAACCGGGGCGGTCGAGCGCGTTGCCACGGGGTTCCGATGGGCTGAGGGGCCGGCTTATTTCCGCGCCGGCCGCTACCTGATCTTCAGCGACATCCCGAACAACCGGCAGATGCGGCTGCTTGAAGATGACAATCACCTTAGCGTGTTTCGCTCCCCGTCGGAAAATTCCAACGGCAACACGGTGGATCGGCAGGGCCGTCTGATCACCTGCCAGCACAGCGGCCGGCGCGTGGTACGGACGGAACTGGATGGGCGTATCACCGTCCTGGCCGATCGCTATGACGGCAAGAGGCTGAATTCGCCCAATGATGTGGTCGTGGCGTCCGACGATTCGGTCTGGTTCACCGATCCCTCCTACGGCATCGGCGGCAATTACGAAGGCCTCCGAGCGCAACAGGAGCAAGCAACCAACAACGTCTACCGTGTTGATCCGCGGACCGGCGCGGTGCTCAAGGTGGTCGATGACTTCACCCAGCCGAATGGCCTGGCGTTCTCGCCGGACGAGAAGCTGCTCTATGTCGTCGATAGTGGTCTCACCCATGGCGGCCCCGCGCATATCCGCGTCTTTGATGTCGACGTCGGGACCGGCAGGCTCAGCAAGGGACGCGTCTTCGCCGAGGGGTTCGCGCCCGGCTTCACCGACGGGATGCGCGTCGACGTCGAGGGCAACGTCTGGACGAGTATGGGGTGGGCGGATCCGAATGAGGACGGCGTGCGCTGCTATGCGCCCGATGGTGACCTGATCGGCAAGATCCATCTGCCGGAAACCTGCGCCAACCTGACTTTTGGCGGGCTGCTGCGAAATCGCCTGTATATGTGCGCCAGCACCTCGGTTTACGCCTTGTACGTCAACACGCAGGGTGCAGCGGTGCCGTAACAACCGGCGCTCTCCGCGGGGCCTATCGGCCGGTGCAAGGATGATCCTTTTCTCCGGCGGTCGGCCATATCGGTATTCCGTTGACTTCGCACACAGCCGTCACGCGGTTCCCATGCGTAGATGTCGCGCGCGGTCGCCATTCGCAATGTGAGCACCTGCCACTCGGCGTTGCCACCGACCGCTGCTTTGTTTGGCGCCAGGGGGGAATGACCGAAGGGGGCGAATGACCGCAGGGGGCGAATGGCCACAGGGGGCGAATGACCGGAGGGGGCGAATGGCCGCAGGGGCGAATGACCGAAGGGGGTGAATGGCCGCAGGGGACGAATGGCCGCAGGGGCGCATGACCGCGGGGAGACCCGGCCTGTCGCGAACAATGGAAAGCAAATCAGCCGCTTGTGGGGCACGCGGGAGCGGAGGCGCCGGCCGCGATCACGCCGCAGCCGGGCAGGCTGTCGCCATGGATCGCGGAAGCCCTTATGGTCGCAGGCCGACGTGGTTGCGACATGAGGTTCTCCGATGACAACTCCCCTGGCGGGCATCACCGTCCTGGATTTTGGCCAGATTTTCCAGGGGCCATACGCGACCATGCTGATGGCCAAGGCCGGCGCGAATGTCATCAAGATCGAGCCGCCGGGGGGTGAGCCGTTGCGCCGCAGAGCAATCGCGGCCGGCGGCGATACCACGTTGCCAATCGCGATGCTGAACGCCAACAAACGAGCCGTCACGCTGAACCTGAAGTCGGACGCAGGCAAAGACCTGCTGAAACAGATGGTCGCCAAGGCGGATGTGCTGCTGGAGAATTTCTCGCCCGGGACGCTCGATGGCCTCGGGGTCGGCTACGAGGTCCTGCGCCCGATCAATCCGCGCCTTGTCTATGCCACAGGGACCGGTTTTGGCATCACCGGCCCGGACCGCGACAATCTGGCGATGGATTTCACCATCCAGGCCGCCTCGGGGATCATGAGCGTTACTGGCGACCCGGACGGCCCGCCTATGAAGGCAGGCCCGACGCTGGTCGACTTCATGGGTGGAATACATCTGTACGCCGCTGTGATGACCGCGTTGCTGCAGCGGACGGCAACCGGGCAAGGCCAGTTGGTCGAGGTCGCCATGCAGGAGACGGTGTATCCCAGTCTCGCCTCGAGCTACGATTACCACGTGCGCACCGGCAACGTGCCGCCGCGGGCCGGCAACCGGCAGGCCGGTCTGGCCAGTGCGCCATACAACGCGTTCCGGACGAAGGATGGGTGGGTGGCGATCCACGTCGTGACCGAGGGCCACTGGCAGAACCTGTTGCGGGCGATGGGCCGCGCCGAGTTGCTCGATGATCCGCGCTTCAGCACCAACGCCGCGCGCACGGCAAACATGGCCGAGACCTAGGCCGTGGTGACGGCCTGGACCATCGGCCTCGGCAAGGCGGAGGTCGCTGCCGCCGCCAAGCGCTACAAGATCCCGGTCGCCGCGGTGCGCAATGCGGTCGAGGTGATGAACGATCCGCACATGCATGAGCGCGGGATGCTGCAGCGGATCGATCACCCGTCGCTGGGGCCGATCATCGTGCCGAATTCCCCATTGCGCCTGCATGGGGCGGACCGCGTCGAGCCGCTGCCCAGCCCGTCGCTGGGGCAGCATAACCAGGAGGTCTACGGCGACTGGCTCGGGCTTGGCACCGCGGGCGTTGCGGCATTGAACCGGGCAGGGGCGATTTGAGGCGTCGGGACGCCGTCGAGCCGCCCCACCGCGCGCTGCGAGGCATGCAGCGAGCGTGCGAGATCACACGGCACGCGAGGGGAGCCTGGCCGCCCTGTGTCCCGACCGCACTGCGGCGGTTTCACGCTGACTGAGATCGCGTTGCTTGTCGCTTGTGTCGTGGTGGGTGAGCGCGGCAGCGACCTGCTCATCACTTGCAATCGCGCCGAGTGACAGTCGTGGGTCACCGGGCCGGACCGTTGCTCGTGCTCCCTCGCGCGATGATGACACAGAGCATAGCTGTCCGCCGGCGTGTTCAAGCCCCACCGAAAGCGCGCCAAGTGTCGCGCTTCGGCGAAGCTGAGTGCCAGTCGTGTGGCGCTTCAGCGATCCGGATTGCTAGCCCCCGAAGGCGGAAAGCCCCGTCTGCGCACGCCCGAGAATCAAAGCATGCACGTCGTGGGTGCCCTCGTACGTGTTCACCGTCTCGAGGTTCATCACGTGCCGGATGACATGGTACTCGTCGACGATGCCGTTACCGCCGTGCATGTCGCGGGCGACCCGGGCGATGTCCAGCGATTTGCCGCAGTTGTTGCGCTTGACCAGGCTGATCATCTCCGGCGAGGCATCGTGCTCGTCGATCAGCCGGCCGACACGCAGGACGGCGTGCAGACCCAGGGTAATCTCGGTCTGCATGTCGGCCAGCTTCTTCTGCACGAGCTGGGTCGCCGCCAGCGGGCGGCCGAAC